>CACWOZ010000014.1 GCA_902762655.1 uncultured Bacteroidia bacterium | reverse complement strand
CTGGAGAAGGGGCGGATTTCTGCCCGGGAAGAATTCTCGAGATATGATTCAGCTTAAGGATATCAAGAATATTACCGAAAAACCGTGAGGTTGTCACTTCCCGATGCAGCAAGACCAGAACTTTCCAAGGTGATTTTTGCGCACGAAAAATATATTTAAATATCAATTGGTTACAAGGTCGATTGGTCGCGATTGTGACAAAAATCACGTTTTTCGTGCCAACCTTCGTGACAAAAACGGAGTCGAGAACTTCGTCAATCCTAATGAGGATACATATTTTCGGGTTAAAAGAAAAAGAATGGCGTTTTCGAGGTATCCAGAAATCTGTCACGAAAAGGTGATGTTTCAATCCCTGAAAAGCATCCTTTCTTATCTTGAATCATTCCAAATCTAATACATGAACCAAACAGGACAAGCGATGAATCCTTTTCCTTCAACCCGAAAACTATATAGCTCGGATTATTGATTCCACCATGCTCCGAATCTCAGATGAGTTAGGTCTTAAACTGATACTTATTCGTGTGAGCCCACGTTTTTCGAGGTTATTTATTGAACTCCCTGTATTCACCCTGGCCAAACGGACGAACGCTTTTTGGCCAAATGGGGGAATAGTAAATCCGCGGACTCCTTAAACGGGTATTCATGATTCACCGGTTATCTCTTTCTTGTAAACGCCGATAGTGTTTTTCTTATTATTGTACGCAAAGTAATCATAAACTGATTACTTTCTGCCTAAAACTACGAATTCAGTCTCATCATTCAATTCATAAGACAACAATAGTGTGCGATGAAATCAGTATATTTGTAATCAAAACGAAATGGTCATGATTGACGAAAAGAAGGCACTGGAACTGATTGCCCAAGGAGAAGGCCAGCACGTGGAACTCAAGCGCGAAGTCCCCTCGAAAGTTAGGGAACTTAGCGAGGAAGTCTGCGCCCTTGCCAATGCGACTGGCGGGTACATTCTCCTTGGCGTTGACAACAACGGCAAGTTCACCGAAGGATTCACCATAGGCAATAGCAAGCGCTCCGCTCTGCGGGATTCGGTTGACCAAATCGAACCCCAGGTCGATTGCGACATTTACCCGCTTAACGTCACTGGCCACGAGATCTGGGTAATGGAAGTCAAAGAAGGGGAGGACAAACCCTACTTCTGCTCCGGAGCCGTCCATATCCGCCGAGGAGCCAACTCCCAGAAACTTCGAAAACCTGCCGATGTCCGCAAGATCTTCGATGATGCCGGAAAGCTCAACTTCGATATGGGCGTCTGCCCCTGGTTCAAATGGGAAGACGTATCCGAAGAAGCCGTCCGCGACTTCAAGCGCCAGGCCGGCATCACATCCGACGCCCCCAGCAAAGAGCTCATCACCAATCTCGGACTCCTCACCGACAAAGGCGAGATAACCAACGCTGTCCCGATGCTCTTCTCCGATGTCTGTGGCAAGCAATTCATCAACGCAATCATCCACTGCGTCCGCTTCAAAGGCACCGAGAACGTCCACATCATCGACTCCAAGACATTCGAAGGACCGCTTCTTTCCCAATACGCCAGGAAATCTGGGAACTGCCCCTTGATGCCATCAAAGAAGCCCTGACCAACGCCCTCTGCCACCGCGACTACTTCGATTCCGGAGCCAAGATCATGGTCCAGCTCTACGACGACCGTCTGGAAATCTCAAACCCCGGCGGCCTGCTGCCCTATGTAGCAGCCGACTTCGGCCACCGTAGCCGCTCCAGGAACCCGCTCATCTTCCGGATGTTCACCCGGCTGCACCTTGTCGAGAGCGTCGGCACCGGCATCCCGCGTATCGCACGAATCCTTTAAGAAGACGGATTCCCTCCGGCCGAATACAAGACCGGAAAAAGTTCGGTAGAAAGTTCGGTAAAAACTTCGGTAAAGATTAAGGAGATGATGCAGTCCAATCCAAAAGTATCACTCCGTGAAATCGCTGAAGCAGTCGGTATATCTACACGTGCAATTGAAAAAGCCGTCAACAAACTGACCGAAGAAGGAGAAATCGACCACAAAGGTCCGAAGAAGGGAGGGGAATGGATCGTGCTGAAACCATAAACCCACCCACCGAATGAGAGTACTGGACAATCTTGAGAACTATGACATCCCGTCGGGATTTCATCTTACATCATTTAGCAAAAGTTGAGGTGGTCGGAGCCGAAAATCCTAGTCTCAGTGTTTCAGGAAATAGAGAAAAGTTGAACTTGTTGAAGCGGTTATCAAAAGCTTTCTCTAGTTTTAGGCAAGCTTTTCGAAACTAGTTTAACGGATTTAATCTCAGTTGCAGGTACTCCAATTCCACTTGGCCACAAAAAAAGTCACAATAAGGATACTGCTTTTCCGGTAAAAAAACGCGAGCCTCTTCCGACAAAGGGAGAGGCTCGACTTAGCACGTTTTAAAGTGCGTGGTATAGCGACAAAGTCTATACGGGCACTAAACTAAGTGCAAAGGTAAAACTTATTTTTTATATTGCAATACCCCCGCTGTCTTTTTTAGGGTTTCTTCAAGCCTGGGATTGCTGCTATAAAGTGTTGATAAAGCGTTACATATCAAGCCGCACATCTCTTTCAGTCTATTAACAGAAATCGTGCCGATAAAGAATTCAACAACCTTCAGTGAACTACTAAGATTGTTGCTGCTTAATCTTGGGAAATGACCCGCAGGGCCATTCTTTATACTTTGAGGAAGCCTCATATCAAACAAGACTCCGCCATGAGCGCAAGTGTTTCTTAACGTCCGAACGGTCTTAATGTAGTTCTCAAAAATCGCAGTTTGATTTACGCCAAAATGTCGGCATATGTCAAGTTTGTCGGCAGGATTTTTCAAGTTGAGGTAAAGGCTCTCTATGTTCCCAAAGGTCATAAATTCGATGGTTTTCCACGCTGGAGCATACTTGTCATTGATATACTTCTGGTGGTGTCGTTTGATGACAAACTTCTTTTTTATTGCCTCGTACACATCATCAAAATCACGAATGTAGGATGCCTTCATTACATTAGGATCAACAAACCAAGTGGGTGAATTCTTGTATTTGTTTGATAAGCTATATGTAATATAGGTGCGTAAGGCCACTTCAATCCGGCTTATATACCTATTGAGGATATTGCGTAGATCAAAATCGAAATAGTATAAAGCAACTGCGTCACTAAGTTTCGTCCCGTCAACCACCTCATGTGTACGGTTTGAGAGATTGGGGTAGGTCTTCTCAAAGGGGAATAAGTATGAGCATAGCCTGAAGTAGCCAATATCAAGGAGGCATTCTCTCGCCTTCTCCTCACAGGTTATTACTACTCCGCGTTGGCGCAGTAATACCACCTGTTCTTCCAATGTTGTCGCCTTCTTTATCATAGTCAGGACTTATTGTTTAACATGCAAAGATACTCAATTTCACACGATTCTTCAATAATTACACAATCGAACAAAGTACATATATAAAGCTTTGTCAGTTCTTCTCCTTATACATCCGCTTCTTCGTCCAGAAGTCGCCGAGACCATACTTCTGCGACCGCTCAATCCAGGCCTCGATCTCCTGACGGCGGAAGAGGGTAGTCCGGCCGGACTTGTAGTGGGGGATGCCGTGGAAGTAGAGCCAGCTGCGCACGAGTTCTATCTTCGGGTCACCGGGAATCATCCTCCGGAGTTCATAGATGTCAATCCAATCCTCCTGCGGGCCGATGGTGCCGTTTAACACCGGTTCGGTCTTGAGGGTAAGCCAGCCGTCGATGGCCTCCAGCTGCTTGACGATGCCGGCCAGAACTGCCGGAATCATGGCCACATTGATCTGCTCCATACCGGCTACCTCCTTCTTCCGCCTAAGGGATGCGTGGCGCAATACCGTTGCGCCTCCTCCATCAACTCGGTGTTGTCTTTCACGCGGGTGCGAAGCAGCCACTTGTCAATCTCCGACTTCTTGAACATCAACGTCTTGCCCTGCTTGTAGTAGGGGATAGTGTTGTCATTGACCCAACTGTACACGGTCGATGGAGCAGGATGCGACGGCAGATACCTGCCCAGATCCTTGACATTCATCAGCTCCGGCGTGTCATCAGTAGGAATCGAAGCAACATTCACCTTGTCCAACTTCGAGTCGATGCTCTCCAGCAGTTCCGCAATCCGGCCCACCAGACCCGGAACCATTTCAAATGTATATTCGTTCATATCAGGAAGTTTTTCTGCAAAGGTCACAGCTTTTTCTTAATAAACGATTATTGACTGTATTTCTATCCTGTACCGAGAAATGGAACAGCTCACTCGCATATTTGCACTTGAAAGGAAGAAATATGGATAACGAGGACAGGATGATATGTACGATGTACGAATCACAAGGATTTCACCCGAAGTCCATCTTGAGGATCAGGCGAAGTGATTGTAATTATCCTAAATCGGAGCTGATAGAAAATGCAGTGGTATGTCCCTAATTAATTACCACTAGTTCTAATCACCCCCTATGAGATGTTACTTGGCAAATATGTACATTTCAAGTTGGGAAATACATATTTGCCATTTGTGACATGTGACAATTACGGTGATAAACCTCAAAAAATCAGTCGATAATCTGGCGAAACTGGACAAAACAATGGTACTTGCATTGTATTTTTAAACATGTTTAACGCTACGATACAACCACAAACGAAGATATGATACGGTAGTACCATTTTAAAATCACTACTTATTCGTGTTAAAACTCCGTAAACATTTCATAAAACTGCTGTTTCGGTAACTTTTTCGGTCAAGTGTGACAAAATTTTGTCACAGAAGGTGATTTTGTGACAAACACTGTGACAAAACTGACTAAAATCAAAGAAATGCAAACATAATTGCGAAATCTTTGAAATAGTCGAAGTAAACTCTGAAGAGAATTGGGTTCAGCTAGTTTGAGGATATCAATTCAAGTTTTCAATTAAGATATAACTAGTTGAATACCAGACTTTTATTTTCCGATGCAAAACTTGCTGAAGATGCTTCCCAGCACTTCGTCGGGGGCGATTTCGCCGAAAATGGAACCCAACTCGCGGATGGCGGAGCGAAGGTCTTCGGCGAGGAGGTCGGTTGGGGTGCCGGAGTCCAGGCCTGAGCGGACTGCGGAGAGGTCGTTACGGGCACGGGAGAGGGCTTCGAAGTGGCGGAGGTTGGTTACAAGGGTAGCGTTACCGGAAACGGCAGCGGATGCGTAATCAGCGGCAATCCTTTCGCGGAGAGTATCCAGGCCAACGCCTGTCTTGGCAGAAATATCCAGGACGGGCACACCAAGTTCGTCCGCAAGGTCCCTGGGTGCAGCGTCTATCTTGTTAAGCAGAAGGATCAGCGTCTGGGAAGGGGAGACATTCCCAAGAATCTCGTTGCAGGCCTTTCTAATCTCACTTACAGGTGCAAGGCCGTCCAGGACGCCCAGCACGATCTCTGCCTTCTGCAAACTCTGTAGAGAGCGTTCTATACCGATCTTTTCTATGGTGTCCGACGCTTCGCGGATGCCGGCAGTATCAATGAAACGGAACTGTACCCCGCCAAGCGTCAGAACCTCTTCGACGGTATCGCGGGTGGTGCCGGGGATGTCGGATACTATGGCGCGGTCTTCACCGAGAAGAGCATTCAGCAGGGTGCTCTTGCCTGAATTCACTGCACCGACTATAGCCACAGGCACACCACTCTTGATGGCATTTCCGGCGCGGAAGGAGTCGCAGAGGCGTTGAACATGGGCTGAAGCTTCATCCAGAAGCGAGCGCAGCCTGTTTCTGTCAGCGAATTCCACCTCCTCTTCGCTGAAATCCAACTCCAGTTCCATAAGAGAAGCCAATTGAACCAGCTGGTCCCGCAGCGCTTTCAACTCCGAAGAATACTTCCCCCTGAGTTGATTAAAAGCAACCTTGTGCGCCGCCTCGGAACCGGCCGCAATTACATCTGCGACTGCCTCTGCCTGGGCCAGATCCATCTTGCCGTTCACGAAGGCCCGACGGGTGAATTCTCCCGGTTCGGCACTGTGGGCGCCTGCAGCAATCAACAACTCCATAATACGGGATACGATATAGGCGGATGCGTGACAGCTGATCTCCACGGAATCTTCTCCTGTATATGAATTAGGCGCCCGGAATATGCTCACAAGCACTTCGTCCACGTCGGGGACCGTTCCGTATTTCAGAGTATATCCTTCTGAAGAAAGGGCAAAACCGTTTCGGAAACGGATAATCTTGTCCGCCACTTTCAAAGCATCGGGGCCACTTACCCTGATAATGGAAATGGCACCGGCTCCCACAGGGGTGGCCGGTGCACATATCGTATCGTCGAACTTGAACATAGACTAATATGTATCGTAGTACTTCGCCTCGCGCGGAGTAACCTTGTTCATATTGTCCAGGAGATCATCGTTGCTCTTGTACTCGTCCATCAGCTGGAGCATGAAATTCATGGCCTCGAGAGGGTTCATCTCTGCAAGGAGCTTGCGGAGGATCCAAATGCGCTGCGCCTTTTCCTTCGGGAGAAGCAGGTCGTCGCGGCGGGTGCCGGAGAGAATCACGTTCACCGAAGGGAAGATACGGCGGTTGCTTAGGTTGCGGTCGAGCTGGAGCTCCATGTTGCCGGTGCCCTTGAATTCCTCGAAGATGACATCGTCCATCTTGGAACCGGTCTCGGTAAGAGCCGTGGCAAGTATGGTAAGCGAGCCACCGCCTTCGATATTACGGGCTGCGCCGAAGAAACGCTTGGGCTTCTGAAGGGCGTTCGCGTCCACGCCGCCGGTAAGAACCTTTCCGGATGCAGGCTGCACGGTGTTGTAGGCACGGGCGAGACGGGTTATGGAGTCGAGGAGGATGACCACGTCGTGGCCGCATTCGACCAGTCTGCGAGCCTTCTCGAGCACCATGTTGGCAACTTTCACGTGCCTTTCGGCAGGCTCGTCGAAGGTGGATGCCACCACCTCGGCCTTGACGCTGCGCTGCATATCGGTAACCTCCTCAGGGCGCTCGTCAATCAGCAACACAATTTCGTAAACCTCGGGGTGATTGTCGGCAATTGCATTGGCTATGCTCTTGAGCAGCATGGTCTTACCGGTCTTGGGCTGAGCGACGATCAAGCCGCGCTGGCCTTTGCCGATAGGGGAGAAGAGGTCAACGATACGGCAGGAAACATCGTTCATGTGTCCATGGCCGAGAAGGTTGAATTTCTTGTCCGGGAAGAGCGGAGTGAGGAAATCAAAGGGCACCCGGTCACGAATAAACTGGGGAGTGCGTCCGTTCACATATTTGACGCGGACGAGGGGGAAATATTTGTCGCCTTCGCGGGGTGGGCGGATTTCCCCGGTCACCGTGTCACCGTTCTTAAGACCATTCTGCTTGATCTGCTGCTGGGCTACATAGATGTCGTCCGGCGAGTTCAGGTAATTGTAATCTGAGGAACGGAGGAAGCCGTAGCCGTCGGGCATAACCTCAAGCACTCCCGTAGCCTCGACTGTTCCCTCATATTCGGGAAGTTTTGGTTTAGGCTGTTGCTGAGGCTGCTGGGGCTGTGGATTCTTCTGCACATGTGGCTTCAGATAGTCGGCACGGGCCTGGTCCAGGCTTTCCTTGGCCATTTCACGAACGAGATCCTTTTTGGGCTCTGCAGGAGCGGGCTCCGCTGCAGGTGCTGCGGTAGCAGGTTCAGAAGTAGCGGCGGCTGTCGGGGTTTCCGGCTGGGCATTCTTGGGTTTGCGGCCACGCTTCTTGGGCGCGGGCTTTTCGGCCTGGGTATCGTTGGATGCTGCAGCAGACTTGTCAGCAGCTTTTGCAGAGGCCTTGCCGGCAGTTTTGGCCGTCGCAGATGTGGGTTCTGGTGCCGGGACAGGTACCGGAGCGGCTGGCTTTTCGGCAGGCGCTGCATCTTTCTTGGAGGCAGATGCATCTTTGCGTGGACGTCCTCGCTTCGGCTTGGGTTTTTCTTTATCAGGCTGGAGAGATGCGGCAGTCGCTTGTGCATCCAGGATGGCAAAAGCGAGGTCGGCATCTTCGAGATTCTTGATTTTCTTGATGCTAAATTGATTTGCAATGGTCTCGAGCTGCTCTCTACTCATCTTGTTGAGCTCGAAAAGAGTGTGTGGCATATATGAATTTTTAAAAAGCGCCCCGCGAGAGGGGATGCTTTGATTGATGTGCAAATATAAAAAGAATCAGCGACAACTGCAAATAAAATCAGTTATCCCAGAAACTGCTGCTCTTCTTGAAACGCAAGAGGTCGGCAAGTGCCGCCGCATTGGCCTGTATGCGGAAACTGTAGGATTGCCATGTGCCGGTAGGAACCCAGGAAACTGAAATGTTGAAGCAGTGCATATCATATGTGGCACTCAACTGTGTAGATGTAATCTGCTTGGCCTGGAAATCGTATCCGGAAGAAGCGTTGATATTCATCTTCGGCGTCAGTTTGATGTTTCCGTTGAAACGCAGCGTCTGTGTGATATTGTTCTTGATTGCCAGAGAGTTCATCTTGGTGTCGAAAGACCAGCTGCGGTTGCAACTGAAAGTGTAACTGAAGTTGACCGACCAAGGGACATTAGGGTTCGTATAGTACAGCCAGCCCCCGGGGATGTATTCTCCTGTATAAGGGTGTGTGTAGATCCTCTTGTAGTAGTTTGCCGGGCTGTCGCTGCCGCCCTCTGCCTTGCTTCCGTCATTTCCCTTCATTGTGCCCTTTCCTGAGAGGGAATAGGAGAGAGATGCGGATGCGTTGGTAAAACGGGCCAGTCCCTGCTTCATATTGATTGCCCACTCGTTGTATTTGCGGCCTTTCGCATCGACGGCATAGGGGTCGAAATTCGCACTGGCACTGATGCTTACCTTACCGAAGAGCGAAGTCGACATCGACATGCTGATGGTATTCAACTTCAGGGAATCTGCCAGGAAGTTATAACCGGAGCGGATGTTAAGCTGGTCAATCAGTTTGACTTTCTTCGAGCCGGTGCCGGTGGTATCCGCGAAATCGCGGACCTTAGCTTCAAGATTGTTCCCTATCGAGAAAGACGCTGTTGCGGATCGGCCGCTTCCGGGCGGAGAATACAACTGGCCACTGTAAATATTGTACTCATAGGTCTTGATTTCGTTGCTGGCATCAGTATATGTCAGAGTCCTGTAACCATTGGCATAGGTTGCGAGATCAGGACTTATAGACATGGACAGGGAAGGGGAGACGACGTGGCGTATGGCCTGTACCCTGCGGTACTTGCCGAAATTGTACATGCCGTAGAGGCGGGTACTGGCGGAGACGGAACCCGAATATGTCTGTGTAATCCCCAGATGAGAAAAAGCCTTGGACTTCTCGGTAACCACCTTACCCAGTTCTTCATCATAATGGGCCTCGGTGGTCCGGAAGAACCAGTTCATTCCGTAACTTACCGATGGCGAGAGAGTTATGTATTTGAAGAGACTGAAACTCGGCAAGCCGATGCTGAAGTTGTGCGTCATGCCGTTCTGGAACCTGTCGAAGAACCCGTCCTCCATGAATTCAGAGGCCTTGAAATTGATTTTGTTCTGCAACGAAGTATTGTATGACAGTGAAAACTTCTCATATATCTTCTCCTTACCAACTCGATTCTTCCGCTTGAAAGGATAGAATGTCGCGATAGAGAAGGTCAGATTAGGCAAGGTGAAGGCATAGGAACTATCTCTGGAGTTCTGGGAATGCAGGGCATTGAGGGAGAGAGTCGCTTTGCCACCGAAACTTTTGGAGAATGAGATAGAGGATGATGCCTGGTTCTGCAAGGCTTCGTTTACCGAGTGGGAGTTGTATCTGTTGTTGCTCGGACTGGAGAAATTTACAGATGCGCTGAAACTTGTGCCGGGATGGGCCTTGGAATCCTGCGAATGCGACCACCTCAGGCCGAAGTTCGTGCTCTGGTTATAGTCGGCACTGCCTTTTTCGCCGGTGCGGTCGTCGGAGTAGGTCAGGGAGAAGGTGCCGTTGAACCTGTAATTGACCTTGTATCTGGAGTTCAGGTCGACAGCCCACGAGCCCAGCGTAAAGTAATCGCCGGTGGCGGAAAGGTCGAAGTAATCACCGAAAACGAAATACATGCCCAGATCCCTCATATAGAAGCCACGGGCGGTTTCTTCGCCGAAGGTAGGGAAAAGTATGCCTGTCGCCCTCTTGGGACGCTTGGGAACGAATCCGAATGGCAGCACCAGAGGATATACCTTGACATCTTCGATCACAACGTATGCAGGACCGAAGACTATCTTCTGGCTGGGTTCCGTAACCACTTTTGCAGCAGTAAGTTGCAGATAGTAGTGCGGTTCCTCGTGGTCGCAGACGGTATACTTGCCATTGGTGATGTTGATGGATTTGTCCGGCATCATCTTGATGTCGCGGCCGTGGAGGATGCCGTCGTCCTCGTTGGTGACCATATTCTTGATGCGGGCCTTGCGCGTGTTGAAGTTATAGCGCAATTCCTCCATATTATAGACCTTGCCACCTTCCGACATCACTGGCCGCCCCTTCCAGTCGGCTGTAAGAGAATCGTATACACCATATGCGTGAACCACGCCGGTAGTCACGTCATAGTCCATCCTTTCGGCGGTCAGCTCCATATTCTGGTATTTGACCTTTACATCTCCATAATAATGTATCATGCGCTGGCCGTCGGAGAAGTTCTCTACCACCGAGTCGCGGGCAGCGGAGAAGGCGGGCGCCCGTAGTGAAGAACTCTTCATCAGAGCTGCGGAATCGGCCCTGAACAGGGAGTCTGCAATGCGGATGGAATCCCTTCGCGCAAGTTCCAGAGAATCCGGAAGGACAACTTTCTTTTCTGCAATCTGGGAAGAAAACGCTGGTCCGCGGGACCTTCGCGGCCGCTGCGCATCGATATTATGCGCGGCGGCAATGAAAAGAGCCACTGCAAGAAACAGGTATTTAATTTTCCTCAATTGCAATTTTTTCCTAAATTTGCAAAGTACAAAAGTAAGATTTATTTCTGAAACACGCAATCTGCATATGCCTTTCTTTGCTGCTGGGGCTGTTTCCGCTCCGGTCGGAGACTCTCAAACTTCGTACCGTTGTTATAGATGCGGGGCATGGCGGAAAAGATGCAGGCGCAGTAAGTAAAGACAAGAAATCTTACGAAAAAACTTTCACCCTCTCGATAGCCTCCACTCTTGCGGAAAAAATACGGAAAGAGTTCCCGGACGTCAAGGTCGTCATGACACGCACCACCGACAGATTTGTCGAGCTCAGGGACCGCGCAGAAATAGCCAACAAAGCCGGCGGGCAACTCTTCATTTCCGTTCACATAAATTCCAGCGTAAGCACTTCACCCAACGGCTATTCAGTCCATATTCTCGGGCAGTCTTCCAATAAGAACCGGGATCTGTTCGCTTATAATATGGATGTGGTAAAGCGCGAGAACTCTGTCATCCTGCTGGAAGACGATTATTCCACAAAGTATCAGGGTTTCGACCCTTCCGATGAGCAGTCCTATATCTTCATGACTCTCATGCAGAATGCACACCTGGAGCAGAGCCTGCTGGTTGCTTCCGTCATCTCAGAGAAACTTAAGGGCGGTCCCATCAAGGCAGACAGGGGGATTTGGCAGAATCCTTTCTACGTGCTCTGGAAGACGGCCATGCCTGCAGTACTCGTGGAACTCGGGTTTATCTCCAATCAGAACGACCTGTCGAACTTGAAACAGGAAAGCAAGAGGGAAGACCTTGCCGAACGTCTGTTCCAGGCATTCAAGGATTATAAAGGAATATATGACAGCAGCCTCGACATTCATCATGAAGAGGAAACCACACCACCGGTTACTGCGGATGTCCGCTATGGCACGCAGATATTTGCCAGCAGCCGGAGCATAGACCCTTCGGACGAGATGTTCATGGGCTATGTTCCGACGGTTATCAACATCGGCTCGCTCAATAAATATATAATAGGTGTTTTTGAGTCGGAAGACGAAGCCCGCAAAGCAAATCAGGAGATAAAAACAAAGTACCCCGGTTGCTTTATGGTCAGATTGAGTTCCGATGGTGTAACGCGCTTCAAATAAGCGAGTACATAAATTATAAAGATTAAAAATTAGAATGCTTGCCAGAAGCATTCTTTTTATTTTTGCCTTATATTAAAATGCTGAAATACAATTATTTATATCACTTGTATTTTTCGCATCGCTTTCCTTTTATATAAGACATAAAAATTTATTTTCCAATAGTTAAAAAAATATTTTGTAGTTTTTTTTTAACCATTTTTGCACAGTAAAATTCTATGCAAAATATAGGGAACCATATAGACCGTTGGAACAACTGTCTGCAGATCATTTCGCAGATAGTCGAACCCCAGCATTTCGAGACCTGGTTTAAGAAAATCAGGCCGGTTTCCCTCGTAGATTCTACTCTCACTGTCGAAGTCCCTTCAGACTTCTTCCGCGAGTATCTCGAAGAGTCTTACCTCGACGTCATCAAGAAAACCCTGAAGAGAGTTATCGGCGCCGATGCCCGGCTCAACTACCTGATCCGTCCCGTCACCAACCAGCAGGCCATGCGTCTGCCTGAAGGCCCAGGCAATCCTCCTATCAACAAATCTGTAAACATCAGCAGTTATCAGCCTTCGGGAAATCCCGGTCCGTTCGTTTATCCGGGACTTCAGAAGATCCAGATAGATCCCAGACTCCTGCCGGTGTACAATTTCGAGAACCTGATTTCAGGGGAGTGCAACAAACTGGCCATTTCGGCAGGGTCGGATATTGCGCGCAATCCTGGAAAGACTCCGTTCAACCCTCTGTTCATATTCGGAGGCCCAGGGCTTGGCAAGACACATGTTGCAAATGCAATCGGCCTGGCCATCAAGGAGAAATATCCGGAACTCGTGGTGCTTTATGTCACGGGGCATGAGTTCAAGACCCAGTACATGGACGCCGTTTATGTCCGCAACAAACTTACGGACTTCCTTGCATATTACATGAAGATCGACGTACTCATCATCGATGACATCCAGGATCTCGTGGGGCAGGGCAACCAGACGGCCTTTTTCAATATCTTCAACCATCTGCACCAGAATTCCAAGCAGTTGATCCTTACATCCGACCGTTCTCCGGCCGAACTCCAGAACTTTGAAGACAGGCTATTGTCCAGGTTCAAGTGGGGCCTCTCCGTGGAACTGTCCCATCCCGACTACGAGACAAGGCTGGCCATGCTCAAGGCAAGGGCCTTCCGCGAGGGAATGAACATCGGAGATGATGTGCTGGAGTATCTCGCCGCAAATATCCAGACTAATTTCCGTGAACTGGAGGGAGCTCTCATCTCGGTTGCTGCATACTCGGCGCTCTCTAAGGAAGAGAATTCCATCGAACTGGCTTCCAGAGTGACAAAGAAGATCATCGGCTCCGAAATATACAACATCACCATCGACAAGGTACAGAAGGCGGTGTGCGATTACTTCAACATCACCAGGGATGCCCTTCTTTCCAAGTCGCGCAAGCGCCAGATCGTGCAGGCAAGGCAGATTTCCATGTACCTGAGCAGGAATCTGGTTACCAACTGCTCCCTCTCGACTATCGGCGCCGAGACGGGCGGCAAGGATCACGCTACCGTCCTGCATGCATGCGCTACCGTTTCGGACCTCATGCAGACGGACAAGTTTTTCAAGAAATATGTGAGCGACCTCGAGCATACGCTCGCGCCCTCCAGATAAGTTAATTATTTATCAGAATATGACTTCCGAATCCGTTCTTGATATTTTCAAGGAAATTACGCGTATCCCGCGCGAATCAGGAAAGGAAGGCCCGATCACGGCCTTTCTCTGTAATTGGGCTAAAAGCCATTCGTTGGAGTACAAGACCGACAAAATCGGCAATGTGCTTATTGTAAAACCTGCTTCTGCAGGCAAGGAAGATGTTCCGACACTGGTGCTTCAGGCGCATCAGGACATGGTCTGCGAGAAAAACGCAGATTTCGAGTTCGACTTCGGCAAGGAGCCGATTCCCTATGAGATCGAGGACGGCTGGATGATCTCTAAGAATACCACTCTCGGCGCCGACGACGGAATCGGCATTGCTGCCTGCCTGGCCCTTATGGAGAGCGACCGCCCTTGCGGACGCATCGAGAGTTTGTTCACCATTTCGGAGGAAACCGGGATGGACGGTGCCAATGCCCTGGAAGAAGGCTTCTTTACAGGCAAGACATTGATCAACCTTGACTCAGAAGACGAAGGGCAACTCTTCATAGGCTGCGCCGGAGGAGAGCACACCGATGCCTGGTTCCATTTCAAGAGGGAAAGCGTAATCAAAGGGAACAAGGTCCTCCAACTATCAGTAGGAGGCGGCATTGGCGGGCACAGCGGGGACGACATCAACAAGCACCGGGCAAACACTGTCAAGATTCTGGCCGATTTCCTTGCAGGGGAGATTTCCTCCGATTTCCAACTATTGAGCATCGCAGGAGGAGGGAAGTCCAATGCCATTGCACGCGAGTGCAAGGCCGTTGTTGCGACTGCCGACAGCATTGGTCTCGCCGGCCGTTTCGGAGCCTATGGCAACAAGGTAAAGGCCGAGTATGCAGAGACTGATCCCGGGCTGGAGTTCATCATCAGCGAAGTCGGGGACAAGGACAAGGCCGTGGACAGCAAGACAGCCATCGCCCTTATCTCCGCACTTTCCGCATGCCCCCACGGGGTGGAAAATATGAGTCCGGACATCGAAGGCCTTGTGCAGACGTCCACCAACCTTGCGGCTGTCAGCATGCCCGAAGAGGGCGTGATCAAAGTTGCTACCAGCCAACGCAGCAGCGTGGTGGCCGAACTCGACGCGCTTGTGGAAAAGGTTGCCGCAGTTTTCAAGGATGCGGGTGCAGAAGTAGATTGCTACAGCAAATATCCCGGCTGGAACCCCAACCTGAAATCACATATCCTGCAGGTGTGCGTCAAGTCATACCGCAAACTGTTCAACCAGTCGCCTCTGGTGCTGGCCATCCATGCCGGACTGGAATGCGGCCTTTTCCTGGAGAAATTCCCGGATCTGGACATGATTTCCTTCGGTCCCACCCTGCGCGGCGTACATGCGCCCGGCGAGAAACTGGAACTCGCTTCGATGGACAAATTCGTTAAACTTCTCGACGACGTAGTATGCAACTTCAAATAGCCCCTTCAATCCTTTCCGCCGATTTTGCGGAACTCGGCCGCGACATAAAGATGCTGAACGGCTGTGCCGACCTGATCCATCTCGACGTCATGGACGGGACATTCGTGCCAAATATCTCCTTCGGCTTCCCTGTGATCGAGGCGGTATCGAAAATCGCCACCATCCCTATGGATGCACACCTCATGGTCGTTCACCCCGAAAGGTGGGTGAAACGCTGCGCCGGACTTGGCGTTGCGATGATGAGTTTCCATCAGGAAGCGGCAGGGGATGATTCAGGCAGAATCCTGGACGAAATCAAGGCTGAGGGAATGAAGGCAGGTCTGGTAATCAATCCGGACATTCCGGTAGAAAGGCTTTATCCTTATATAGGACAGGCGGATTATTTCCTCATCATGTCTGTCTTCGCCGGTTTCGGCGGGCAGAAATTCATTCCTGAAAGCCTTCAGCGCATCAAGATACTGAAAGATGAAATCCGCCACAGGGGATTCGACACTCCAATAGAAGTCGACGGGGGAGTCAATGCAGAAAATGCCGCCGCTCTCAAAGAAGCCGGTGCCTGCATTTTCGTTGCAGGGAGTTCGGTTTTCAAGGCAGAGGATCCTGCGCAGGCCGTAGCCCTTCTTCGAAACCCGCGATAGCGTCACTCAGGGCATCCTGTTTATGCCTTTCAAGGTGGAACAGATGCTCTTCGAATTCTCTTTCCAACTCGTATCTGCCGTCGGATGTGTCCAACTGGGCCGCCCGGCGGCAAATCATTTCATAGATACGATGCAGGGTTTCCTTAAGAGGATAGTGATTCCCTGTAAGTTGTGTGAGCGAAACCGGATTGGGGAGGGCCGGATCGAAGGCCTTCTGGTTCAGGTTCACACCTATGCCGACAATACTGGATGCTACATACTTGCCGTCGAGGATGTTCTCAATCAGCATCCCGCAAATCTTCTTGTCTCCAACCCAGATGTCGTTAGGCCATTTGATACGGGATTCCACCCCTTCTGAAAGCAGGAACGAGCGTATGGAGAGTGTTGCCATCTGAGTAATCCTGACGGCCTCTGTGGCGGGGAGAGGGGATAATCCTCCTTTCCCGAAACGAAGCAGCACACTGAAAGTGAGATTCTCGTCTTCCGGAGAGAGCCAGGTATGCGTCCCCTGTCCGCGCCCGGCAGTCTGGTATCTGGCCGCTATTACTGACAAATTGTCAAGGGCACCGATCCTTCTTCGCAACTCCGAATTCGTGGAATCAATCTCGTCCAGCCACTCTATGGGTGTATTACCGTATGATTGTTTCATTTTTGTCACTATATTTGTAATCTTGTAGTGCAAATTTACACAATTATTATCGCAAATGGCTAAGAAGCAAAATAAGAAGACCGTCTTCCGCATCAACTTTTCATGGTTCTACCTGATTCTGGTCCTGGGTATAGGCTACCTCATACTTAACAATCAGGGTGTTGGCCCACAGAAAGTGGAGTGGGCTGGTGTAAAGCAGATGATCCTGGACGGGGATGTCAAGGAAATACACTTTATACGCAACGATTACAAGGGTTCCGTAACCATGAAGCCGGAAGCCCTCGGAAAGTATTCCGAACTGTTCCCTGGCGGACAGGTCCCTGCCAAATCTCCTCATTTCACCTTCCTCGTTTCCGACAAATTCGATCCCGAGGCAGAATTCGAAAACCTTCCGGTGAAACTTGTAATGGAGAATGATTCCAAGATGTGGAGGAACATGATAGACTGGCTCATCTGGCCTATCCTGCTCATAGTTATGTGGGTTTGGATGTTCCGCGGAATGAGCGGCGCAATGGGCGGCAAAGGACAGGGAGGTGCCGGCGGCGGCATCTTCAATGTGGGTCGCTCCACCGGAAAACTTGCTGACAAGAATACCGTGAACGTTACTTTCAAGGATGTTGCGGGCCTTTACGGAGCAAAGGAAGAAGTGATGGAGATTGTCGATTTCCTGAAGAATCCCAAAAAGTACACATCCCTGGGAGGAAAGATCCCGAAAGGAGCCCTGCTCGTAGGGCCTCCCGGCACTGGTAAGACCCTGCTTGCCAAGGCTGTCGCCGGCGAGGCGAACGTTCCTTTCTATTCTATCAGCGGGTCTGATTTCGTAGAGATGTTCGTGGGTGTCGGTGCAAGCCGCGTACGCGACCTGTTCGCACAGGCCAAGGAGAAGGCTCCATGCATAGTATTCATCGATGAAATCGACGCCGTAGGACGCGCCAGAGGCAAGAATGTGGGCTGGTCGTCGAATGATGAACGCGAGAATACCCTCAACCAACTTCTCACCGAAATGGACGGTTTCGGCACCAACAGCGGAGTCATTGTGCTCGCTGCCACCAACCGCGCCGACATTCTGGACAAAGCTTTGATGCGCGCCGGTCGTTTCGACCGCCAGATTCATGTGGAACTGCCCGAACTCAAGGAACGTGAGGAGATTTTCAACGTACATCTCCGCGGTCTGAAGGTGGCCGATGATTTCGAAGTAGAATTCATGGCAAAACACACTCCCGGTTTCTCAGGAGCCGATATCGCCAATGTCTGCAACGAAGCAGCCCTCACTGCCGCACGCAGGAACAAGAACGCCATAGACAAACAGGATTTCCTCGACGCAGTCGACAGGATTGTAGGCGGTCTCGAGCGCAAGAACTCGACCATCATGACTCCTGCCGAGAAACGGACGACCGCATACCACGAAGCCGGCCACGCCGTAGTAGGATGGCTGCTGCCCTATGCCGATCCGGTTTTCAAGGTCAGCCTTATCCCGCGAGGTCAGGCCCTCGGCCTTACCTGGAGCCTGCCGAGTGAGAGAAAGATTCTTTCCAAGTCTTGGATGATGGACGAGATGTGCACCCTGATGGGAGGGCGCGTCGCCGAAGAACTCATCAACGGTGAGCCTGCATCCGGAGCACTCAACGATCTTGAAAGACTGACTGGAATTGCCTATAGCATGGTCCAGTATTACGGAATGAGCGACAAGGTCGGCCAGTTGTCATTCTACGATTCCACAGGAGCGCGGGGCTACGAAATGACCAAACCCTATTCGGAGAAAACCGCGGAACTCATGGATAGCGAAGTGAAGTCACTGGTCGAGGAAGTGCACAGGCGCACCTTGAAGATCCTTTCCGATAATCGGGATGCTTTCGAGAATGTTGCAGGCATTCTTTTGGAAAAAGAAGTTATTTTTGCAGACGACCTCGAGAAGATTCTGGGGCCCAAGGTCAAAACCGATAAATGATGAACAAAGTACTGGTCAGGACAGTATCCGGTATCTGTTTCGTGCTGGTGATGCTGGCAGGCTTGCTGTTGAACAAGTATCTGTTCGCAGCACTTGTAGCATTCATCACGACAGGAATGATAGTGGAAGTATTCAAGATTTCCAAAGATAAGGCCGACAGGCTCTTGTGGCCGTTGCTGATTTTGTTTTACGGTGCAGCACTTCTTGTGTTGGGATTCATCCATGGTGGATTCTCCGGCATTCTTCTCCTGTGCTTCTTCATTATGATATGGAGTTCGGACGTAGGAGCATTTTGCATCGGAAGTCTTCTCGGGCAGAAAGCGGGGAGCCGCAAACTGGCGCCAACAATATCCCCCAACAAATCCTGGGCAGGATTCTGGGGCGGGCTTGCCTTTACCATTGCCGCCTCAATCATACTTCATTATACCGGTTTGCTGGTGATAGCTATTGTACATTGCCTGATACTCGCCGCCATAGTCCACTGTGCCGGTGTTTGCGGAGACCTTATAGAATCCAAGCTCAAGCGTAAATGCGGCGTCAAGGATTCCGGCAATCTTATCCCAGGACACGGCGGACTGCTCGACCGTTTTGACAGTTCCATGGCAGCGATACCTGCCGGAGCTCTTTATCTGATTATATTCAATCTCCTTTGACCATGCCGAGAATAGACCACGACTCATACGGAACCCTTGCTGTGGTATTCATCATTGCAGCAATTCTCATATATCTTATTTGGAAATTCGTGCCTGTGGCATGGATAAAGTGGCCTCTCATTGTTTTCGGATGGGTGTTCTGCATCTGGCAGTTATTCTTTTTCCGCGTTCCTGACCGCACCCCGGCCGGAAGCGACAAGCTTGTCACATCCGCAGCGGACGGCAAGGTAGTCATTATCGACGAATACTACGAAGGAGAGTATCTTATGAGGAATTGCAAAAGGATTTGCGTGTATATGAATTTCTTCGATGTCCACGCCAATTTCTGGCCGGTCACCGGGGAAGTGACATACTACAAGTATCATCCCGGCAAACATCTCCTGGCATTCAAGCCCAAGGCATCCGAAGAGAATGAGCACACGTCCGTATGCATACGCACCGATTCCGGGGCCGAGGTGCTTTTCAAACAGCACGCGGGCACCTTCGCGCGCAGGATAGTGAACTATGCAAAACCCGGACTCAAAGTCAAGGCTGGTGAGCAGTGTGGAATCATCAAGTTCGGATCACGTCTCGACATCTTCCTACCGCTTGATGCGGAAGTAAAGGTGAAGTTGGGGGAACTGACTACGGCCTGCGAAACCCTTATTGCTGAGATTCAATAAGTTCCAGTAATTTATCAGGAGCTTCATCTTCTGGAATGTGCCTCAGGACGGGCACATTCTTTTTGTATATGCTCACCTTGCCGTTACCCTCTCCTACATAGCCCCAGTCGGCATCGGCCATCTCTCCCGGGCCGTTGACTATGCACCCCATGACGGCTATCACCATACCTTTGAGATGCGAAGTCCTGGCCTTGACTTTCTCAAAAGCCTCCTGCAGATTGTACATGGTACGTCCGCAGCCGGGGCAGGCAATGTATTCGGGCTTATAGAAACGCCTGCGGGCTGCCTGCATGATTTCGTCCGTCAGATAAGCGTCGAACTCATCGCCCAGGCCGGTATGTATCTCGGCAGTATCTGTCTTATGCAGGAGCAGGGACGGGCCGAATGTGCAGGCAGCGTCGAGAATTGCCCTTTCGCGCGAGGCAGGCATGGAGATAGGCTTCCCGCCGTAACGCTCGGCGAGGTATCGGGCGACAGGCAGTTCGTTCACAGGATCTTCCGTCAGTGAAACGCGTACGGTGTTTCCTATTCCCAGGCTAAGCAGAGCAGCGATGCCGACGCAGGACTTGATCCTGCCGCTGTCGCCGTTTCCAGCCTCTGTAACTCCCAGATGCATAGGGAAAAGCACACCGCTTTCTTCCATGAAAGAATGAAGAATGCGATAGGCGTCCACCATTACTATCGTATTGCTGGACTTAAGTGATACGACTGCCTGATAGAAATCGTTGTCTATACACATTTGCAGCCACTCCATGGCAGCCTTTGCCATAGCAAGGGGAGTGTTGCCGTATTTTTCGGTGATATAGCGTCCCAGGGAGCCGTGGTTGATGCCTATGCGTATGGCTGTGCCATATTCCTTACAGACCTTTATAAGCTCTGCAAAACGAGCCCTGGCCACTTCATGGTCCGGATTGAAGTTTCCAGGATTGATACGTACTTTCTCCACAACCCTGGCAACGGCAATAGCTGTATCGGATGAAAAATGGATATCGGCAACAAGGGGTGTGCTTATGCCCTCCGAACGAAGACTGGACTTGATCTCGGCTATGCATGGTACATCTTTCATACCGGGTACAGTTATGCGGATGAGTTCTGCACCCGCTTCAACCATACGCTTGCACTGCGCGACTGTGCCGTCGATATCGTCGGTATGTGTATTGCACATGGTCTGGACGACTATGTGCCCCTGTTCTCCGATTACGAGATTATTGCCTATCTTGACTTTCAGTGTCTCCATGTTCCAATTCCCATCCTTTGATAACTATCTCCTTAGCCTGCCGCTTCAAATCTCTTGAAGTACGGCCAGTCCGCTTTGTGAGTTGGAAATAGATTCCAGCGGTGATGTTCAGGTCCAGCGGATAAGCGAAGCGGTAGTAGTACTGATTATAAATGCTTGGTGAGGAGTCCGGCGTGTAAATGCTGGACCATGAGTATCTGAGCAACGCATTCAAATGAAATTCAAATGGACTGAATACGAATCCCAGGCCTACGCCACCCTGGAGGCCGTACTCCGGCTGCCTGTCGGTTGATTTAAAGGCACGCTCAAGGCCTTCCGTAACGTTGGGGCCCTCCCTTCGTATGGTGCGTCTGTAGCCCCCGTAGAGACCGGCATTCGCCATGATCTTGAAATGCAGGGCATCAAAGTGGAAATGAGCAAGGAAAGGCACCTCCACAACATCCATGACGGCTTGCGTAGCTCCTTCTATATTGTAGATGGTCCCTGTCTCCTTGTTCTCCTTGAATTTGTACCCTTCGTGCCCGTAGGCGATGCCGATCTGGTATCCGAAGTAGGGCATATAGTCAAACAGTTTCAGATAGTGAGTATAATTCACCGAGGCGTACAGTGGATTAAAAATCCACTCCTGCTTGACCGGGGGATTGAAAGACATCTGCGAATACGTCACACCGTAGTTAACGCCGATAAGGTCGTAGTTGTTTATTTCCTGGGCATGCGAACCGAGGAATGCACACATCAGAATGGTTATGACGGCTATTCTCTTCATTGTTTTCTGAACAATTCGGACAGATCTATAGACTGTTCCAATTCTGCGGATTTCATGACGTCGAGATACTCGCTTTCACCGAATTTCACGAAACGTACAGGCTCCGGCTGCCGATGCTGGAGAAGATCGCCCGTATCGACAATGGAGTTCTTATTTCCATCATCGGCAACACGTATTGAATACTTTCCTTCCTTGAGGTAAGGGAAGGCCAGGCTGCAGTCTTTCTCGATAATATAGGACCGGATAACCTTTGAGCGCTTTTCGTCGAGCAAGTCAACAATGTACTTCCTGTCCACCCCTGTCATCACGGCCGTCAACTGACTGAGGGATTCGTCCGTAGGCAGGGATACCTTCACTTCTGTACTGTCCGACCAGAACCCGTTTATGTCCCTGAAACTCCTGTGAGGCACTTTCAGGAAATATTCGAAGCCTGGCTGCATCTTCACCTTGGGGCGGATGATATAGCGACGCAGATTCAGGGAATCCATCTCGACAGTGAACTTGTCGGTGAACTCTTTCTGCTTGGGGTTGACATAGCGGAATTTCAGTGAGTCGAAATTCTCGTAAATAATCGGATAGTTGAATTCCAGGATAAAGCCGTCTTTTTCTACGTTCTCGGGCTCAGCCTTAAGGGAGAACACGCAGGTGGTGTCTTCGTGCTTGAGGTTACGCCTGCGGCTCCGGGAATAATTCTTCGCTACTTCAGGATCCATGACCAGACGTATATGCTCCAGTTCCGGTTTCATCAGGCCCAGGCTGTCCGTCTTCCTGTAATTAACGAAAAGATGAAGGGTATCCGGTGCCGGACGGCGGTCGTTGAGCCATAGTTCCAGACTGTCCTGGAGTATATTGAACTGGGAAATCACCCTGTCGGCAGGATAACCACCGAACCAAAGTGAGTCAATCCATGCATCCTGGGCCATAAAGGTAATATATGCCGACCTGGGGGACATGCGTACCTTGTTGACTATGTACTGCTTTGTCGGCCTTTCACGGAAGACCTTGAGTTCGTACTGGCTCCTGCGCTCGCGACAGCCGAGGGTGTCGGTCATGTCGTATTTGAGCAACTCGGGGATCGAATCCGCAACTTTCCATTCAGGGCGGATCAGGGAGTCGATGAATGCTATCCTGTCCACGTCCGGCGAATAGATGTTGTCTCCGGAAGCATCCTTCATAGCGTATATCCTGTACAGGGTATCCTGAATGTATGGGAGCACGAAATAGCCCCAGTCATCGGTTTTGCCGGCCGCGAAAGGTCTCTGGAGGAATACCGCAGAATCGGAGTGGTCTTTATATAGCATGACCGTAGCCCCTTTGATGGGGGACAGGGTGTTGCAGTCAAGCACGGTGCCGGTGATGAACATGGAATCTATCTGCTCACCCGTAGAAAACACATAGGTAAAACCGGGGAAGCGGTTGTCCTCATTGTTGTCAACGATCGCCGAGTTGAGATTCAGAGTGTAGGTTGTGTTCGGCTCAAGGGGGCAGTCGAAAGAGATGACCAGACTCTTGCCGTTTGCTTTCGATTTGACTCTCTTCTCAAGAGGAGGGGAGAGGAAGATGTCGGTGGCGGTCTTTACCTTGATGTTTTCGTTGAATTCGAACACTATGCGCCCCTTTTCCAGAGGGAAAGATGTAACTCCCGGCAACGGACGGATATTGGTGATGTAGGGAGGAATCGTATCCTTGTCTCCGCCGGAAGGGGGTGTCGTTGTGTTTGCGCATGACGGCATCAGCATCGGTGCAGTCAATGCGAACAAGGCGATTATGAGGGGTATATATTTCTTCATTATATATCCGTTCTGATGACATCCTGAATGCCGTCGATGCTGAGAAGGCCGTGTATCATCGTTTCCAGATTCTTCTTGTCGTGAACAAGCATCTCGATATAACCTTCCACCACACCGTCCTTGCCTCCAAGATGAATCTCGCGTATGTTGATCTCCATGGTAAGGGAGATGAACTGGCTGATCTTGCTCAGCAGACCCTTTTTGTCGATGCCGCGAAGCGAAAGGCGCACGGGAAAATCCTCGAATTCGGAGTCGAAATTATCGACCACCACAAAACGGGAGCTGCCGTATTCGAGAGCAAGTTTCTCGACCTCCGGGCACGATTTCTTATGTACAATCACCGTGCCGTCATCGGCCCGGAAGCCTATTACAGGATCACCGGGGATGGGGTTGCAGCACGGGGAGAGGATATAGCCGCCACGACCTGAACGAGATTTCATGCCGGAGAATGCATCGCGGAAGGTTTCAGGCCCGAACAGCCCCAAGCCGACGCGGAAGTACAACTCGGTAGCGTCGTTCAGCATGGTATGCTTCAGCAATTTCTTGAGATTCTCCTTGTTGCACTCAAGCCCCATGACCGACAGGCGTTCCGAATAAATTTCCTTGCCTTTTTCTACAAGGGCGCGCCTGCTCCTCCGGAAATACTCTATCACGAGATTTCGGGCATGTCTTGTCTGGAGGAACTGCAGCCACTCCACCTGGGGATGGGCGCTGGATGCAGTAATTATCTCCACCTGGTCTCCCGCCTTGAGAACGGTTGAGAGTGGAGCGAGTTTCATGTTGACTTTGGCGGCGATGGCCTGGTTGCCGATATGCGTGTGGATATTGTATGCAAGGTCGAGCGCCGTCGCTCCATTCTGGATGGAACGCTGTTCGCCCTTGGGGGTAAACACAACTATATCCGTGGTTATCAGGTCTTTATGGATAATATCCAGGAGTTCGAGTGCATTCACGTCAGTGCTTACAAGAATCTCCTGTACTTTCTTCAGCCATTTGTCCATCTCGCTGTCAACCTCGGAGATGTAGCCGTTGTTCTTGTAGGACCAGTGAGCAGCTATTCCTTTCTCGGCGATGTCATCCATGCGCTGCGAGCGTATCTGCACCTCGATCCAGAATCCGGACCTGCTCATCAGTGTGCAGTGCAGAGCTTCGTAGCCGTTGCTTTTGGGGGTGGATATCCAGTCCCGGAATCGGCTCTGCTGCGAGGTGTAAAGCCCGATCAGGATTGAGTAGATAAGATAGGCCTGACGTCTCTCGGTTTCGGGATCGGAAGACTGGTCGAAGATGATGCGGACTGCATAAAGGTCGTATATCTGCTCGAACGGAACATTCTTGGTGTGCATCTTGAACCAGATGGAATAAGGCGTCTTGATGCGCTTCTTGATGCGGAACGAGAGGTCTGCCTGTTTTAGAGCAGTCTCGATGGGGGTGATGAATTCATTGATCTCGGCATCCCTCTCCGCCACATTGCGGCTGACTCGCTCGGAGATATCCCTATATGCATCCGGTTCCTTGAAACGGAGCCATATATTTTCCATTTCCGATTTCACACCGTACAGTCCCAGACGATGGGCGAGGGGGATGAAAATGAACATCGTCTCGCTCAGTATCTTGTCCCGCTTGTGCTCGGGCATGTATTCGATTGTCCTACAGTTATGCAGGCGGTCAGCCAGTTTGATCAGGACCACCCGGACGTCATCGTTGAGAGTAAGCAGGATCCTTTTGAGATTTTCGGCCTGGATGCTTTCGGCGGATGTCATGGGGCCGCGTTTATGCACTTCGTTGTCCAGTACGGTCTTGATCTTTGTCAGTCCGTCCACGAGAAGGGCGATATGGTCACCGAAAAGATTGCGTATATCCTCTATGGTGTAGTCGGTATCTTCAACCACATCGTGAAGCAATGCCGCGGAAATCGATTTGTAGCCAAGGCCTATCTCCTCCACCACGATTTCTGCCACCTGGATGGGATGAAGAATGTATGGTTCACCGGAACGGCGGCGTACATGTCTGTGAGCCTGGTTCGCGAAATCGAAGGCTTTGTGGACCACAGCGAGTTCTTCTTCATCACGGCAGCGTACGGCCGCTTTTGAATACAGCCGGCTCCACTCTTTGCGGATCTGATTGTAGTCCTTTATCGTGAATTTGGATATACCGCTCATAAATCTGTCTTGTATTCATCCTGGAGCGCATATGTAAGTTGCGCTCCGTACATAATGATCTGGAAACTGTAATTCAGCCAGATCAGGAAGAGAGGAATGGCCGCGATGACTCCATAAACGGCGTTCAGCCGGTTGACGAACATCTGCGTCTCCAGATACATATACTGGAAAAGACAGAATATTGCCCCGGAGAACAGTGCTGCGACCAGAGCATGTCTATATACGACAATACAGGCCGGGATATACTTGTATGCAGCGGAGAGCGTGAATACGACTACAGCATAGAACAGCAGCCAGCCGACGAATCTGGAAAGGTGCTCAGCATCTAGGCCTATCAGGGACACGGCATTGGAATACAGGGCAATTCCATATGCGAAGATGATAACTATGAAGGGCAACAGGAAGAGCAGGCCAAGGTAAAACCCGAAACGCTTGTATGTCTTGCGGGGAATCTTGCGTATGCCCCATACATTGTTGAACACCCGTTCTGTCTGGAACATGAGCCAGATGACAGTCCAAAGGAAAAGGAAGGCGGAGGCAAAACCCACCGGGCCGGACTTGGCCGCAGCGATAATATTGTCCGCCTTAGATATAGCGATGTTCACAAGGTCCAGATTATTGGGAAGTATCTTAAGCAGGAGGACCTCCAATTTGTCGGCGAGATGCAGACCGTTGGAAACGAAGAAGATGAAAGCCGTGAGCGGAACAATCGCCAGCGTGACAAAATAACTCAGAGCCACACACTGGAATCCCATGCGGTTCTCGGCGAAGGTATCGAAGGTCTTGCGGACTATGCGGATAAAACTCACAAGGTGACGCCATGCACCTGTGGCGAAGTCCGTTTCCATGCCCCAGATTTTGTCGGTGAATAGTTCCTTAATGTCCTTCCAGGTAACCTTCCTGTCTGTCATCTCGTATTTTCGCATATCTAAAACAGGCTAAGTTGTTCGACGGATTCCGTTTGCGGAACTGCTTTGACTTCGGCAGGAAGAAGTGCCATGAAAGAATCCTCATCCATGACAGGCACGCCAAGTTCTTCGCATCTGAGTATCTTCTCGGGGCCGGGTTTCGCGCCTGCAAGAAGGAAGGATGTTCTGGAACTGATGCTGCCGGAATTCTTTCCGCCGTGTTTTTCGATCAGTGCTTTCATCTCGTCCCTTGAGATGCTGAACGTCCCGGAGATGACTATTACTTTGCCAGCGAGGGCATCGGAGGCCGCTTCGGCTTGCTGTTCCGTACTGAAATGCAACCCGTGAGCCTTAAGCCTGCCGATTTCCTCCAGGTGACGCTGGTCGCGGAAATAATCGTAGATGCTCTTTGCGCAGACGTCCCCAACGTCCGGGACGCTTTTCAATTCTTCTTCGCTTGCGGCTGCCAAGGCATCGATGCTGCCGAAATGGCGTGCAAGCGTCTTGGCCGTAGTCTCCCCGACAAAACGGATTCCAAGCGCAAATAGCACTCGCTCGAATGGAACGGTCTTGGATTTGTCCAGACTGGCGGTAAAGCGAAGGGCGGACTTCTCCTTCCACCCTTCCAGGCTGGTGAGCTGGCGGGGTGTGAGGTCGTAGAGGTCCGCAGGGGTTTTCGCGTATCCCAGACTGTAGAGTTGCCCGACTGTGGCCTCACCGGCAAGTATGTCCATGGCCCTGCGTCCTGTAAAATGAAGGAGTTCCCCCTTGATCTGCATAGGGCAGCCGTCGCTGTTTGGGCAGAACCACTTTGCCTCGTCTTCTTCCCGCACGAGAGGAGCACCGCAGTCTGGACAGATTCGTGGGAATACCGGTACCTTCGCGCCTGGTTTGCGCCGGGAGGGCTCGACGGAAGTAATCTTGGGAATTATCTCTCCGCCTTTCTCAACGTACACATAGTCTCCCTCGTGAATGTCAAGGGCGCGTATCTGGTCTTCATTGACTAGTGTGGCCCTTTTGACCATAGTGCCCGAAAGCAGCACTGGCTCGAGGTTTGCCACGGGTGTGATGGCCCCGGTACGTCCTACCTGATAGTCGATAGACAGGATAGGGGTCAGGGCCTGCTCAGCCTTAAACTTGTAGGCAACTGCCCAGCGGGGAGACTTCGCCGTGTAGCCAAGTTCCCTCTGGAAAGCCATCTCGTTGATTTTGATTACAACCCCATCGGTCGCGTAAGGAAGTTCCTTGCGGTGGACATCCCAATAATCAATAAAGTCCTTAATCTCCGAGATATTCCTGCAGATACGGCGCAGGTCTGAGACCGGAAGCCCCCAGGAGGCCGCGGACGCAAGGGCCTGGTCGTGGGAATCAAAGTCCAGGCTCTGGGCCGGGATGTGATAGAGAGTACACCAAAGGCCGCGATGGGCGACTTCGTCCGGATTCAGCAGTTTGAGTGAACCGGAAGCGGCGTTTCGGGGATTGGCAAAAGGCTGCTCGTCATCAAGCACACGGAGTTCGTTTAGGCGGTCGAAAGCAGCGTAGGGCATAAGCACTTCGCCGCGGATCTCGAATTCGTCGGGATAGTCCCCGTGAAGCACTTTGGGAATATTCGAGATACGCCTGGCATTCTCGGTGACATCGTCCCCGACAATGCCGTCGCCCCTGGTAAGCGCCTGAACGAGTTTTCCATGGCGGTAGGTGAGGCAGATGGCAGTGCCATCGAATTTCAGTTCGCAGCAATATGTGAATGCTGAACCCAGAGTCTTGTCGGCACGGGCAGAGAACTCCTCAACCTCCTGTATGGAATATGTATTCCCGAGCGAGAGCATGGGATAGCGGTGCCGCCTCTGCACGAATTCGCGGGTGCGTTCTCCGTTCTCCGGAGAGCCTTCCAGGTCACTGCCTACCTTGACGGCAGGGGAGTCCGCGGAGGCGAATTCGGGAAAATCCGCCTCCAGGGTCTCCAGTTCGTGCATCAGTTGATCGTACTCATAGTCGGACATGGTGGGAGCGTTGTCAACGTAGTAACGCCGGCTGTTCTCCTCCAGGATGGCCCTGAGTTCGATAATCCTGTTATGTGCCGCTTCCCTGTCCATTCCAAGGAATTACCAGCAGAGTATCTTCTTGAAGTCGTATTCCTCGGGATTGGGAACGTACTTCCTGGCTGCTTCGTAGTCTGCGGGAGTAATGTAGTGGCAGATGTGCGCGTAGTAGTTCTGCGCGGTACCGCCTTCGATATTCACCCTGCGCGGAGGAATCTTGCCCTCGGCATTCTGCAGATCCTTAAGATAGAGAGGATGTGCTTCGCCGTCAGCGTCGACATAAACCATGCATCCGGTCTCACCCTTGGAGAAGAGTTCATAGGCTCCCATTGCGAGTTCCGTGCAGTATGTAAGGTCGTATCCGATAGGATCCTGGCAGCGTACGTCGTAGCCGATTTCCACAGGACGGGTCTTGATCTTGAGGCCAATCTTCTTGAATTCCTTCTCGAGAATATCGTTGAAGAGGACGGCCTTGCTGATCTTGCCGAGTTCGGGATGTCCGTGCTCATCATAGGTCATGGTGACGCCGGCGTTCTTGATTTCCTGAGGGTCAAGGTCGTGGAATACGCCTTCTGCGACCACTACGGTGCCGTAGGGGACACCGAGAATCTTGCGCTTGATGATGGCGGAGACTGCAAGCTTGACTATCTTGTCGAGGGATATGCCGGTCTTGTTGAACATCTCGGGGATGATGGTCATAGGGCAGTGGGTTGCCTCGCCTATACCCAGGGCAAGGTGGCCTGCACTGCGGCCCATTGCACTGATGAGCAGCCAGTTGCCGGAGGTGCGAGCATCTTCGTACACGGTGCGTGCAAGATGGGCGCCTTCATCCTTGGCGGAGTTGAATCCGAAGGTGGGGGCATTGCCGGGGAGGGGCAGGTCGTTGTCGATGGTCTTGGGCACGTGGATATTGTGGATGGGATACTGCTTTGCTTCCAGGAACTTTGCGATCCTGTTTGCAGTGGAAGCGGTATCATCTCCGCCGACGGTGACAAGGAGCTTGATGTTGTTGTCCTTGAACAGGCCGAGGTTGAAGTTCTTCTCGAAATCTTCATCCGTAGGCTTGAAACGGCTCATCTGAAGATATGAACCGCCGCGGTTGAAATAAGCGTCAGCTTTGAAGAAATCGATATCTTCTGTGCGGGGAGCTTTGCTGAAGAGCCCGGAATATCCGCCGTGAAGGCCGATTACACGATAACCATTGGAAAGGAATGTTTTTGCTACAGAGCAAACGACGGTGTTCATGCCCGGAGCAGGGCCGCCGCCGCAAAGGATGATTATTGAATCTTTCATAATAAAAAGTGAAGTATCTATTTATACGCACGCAAAGTTAAGAAAAAACACGCAAACGGCATAGACTTTTTGTATCTTTGCTACACTTATGAAAAAGGCCTTTTTAATCACATTGTTCACATTGTGCACCGCCTGGTGCGCAAATGCCCAGTTTTTCACGGAACAATTCCAGCAGGTGCCGCCTGTAGCTTCACCTGGCTCACGGCAGGGAGGAGTTCATATTGATGGCTGCATTTTCCAGTTTTTCGATGGCGCCGAAGCAGTTGATGTATATTCAATCACGGAAAGAAAACATCTGCAGCGTATTCCTATGGATGGCCATAAAACCTGGCATTGCAACAACGCGAACGTGCGTCATGTAGAAGGCATGAAGTTCCCTCTTATCTATGTCAGTCAGGAAAACAGAGCCGAGCACTGCATATGCGTATTCAAAGTATCAGGATCAAAAGGCGACTATTCTCTTACCCAGATTCAGACAATCGAGTTGCCGTCTCCTGTACAGATGGGCGTATGGTATCCCAATCTCGCGATTGACAATGACGCCGGCTTCCTTTACATAACAGGCTATAGCAGAGAAAGTTGGAACGACGCACGTTTCGGGAATGGATTGCAGATAATCAAATTTTCCCTGCCTGAACTCAATGAAAGATATGTCGAACTTGGAGCATCGGACATTCTGGACAGAAGAATTTACAGTTTCCGTCTTGCCACACAGGGTGCGGTAGTCCGTTTCGGAAAAATGTATCAGGTTTATGGTATGGGCGGAGATTCCTCTATTGTCTGCTACGACCTTTCTAACGGAAGGGAGATCTGGACCAGAGACCTGAAGGAAGCCGGCATTCCAAACGAGCCGGAATCCCTGTTTTTCTATGGCTCAGACCTTTACTGCGTAGATGTCAAAGGAATAGTATATGCCTCGTACGGAGCGGCGAACTGTACACCCGGCCTTTGAGGAAGCCAGGACAGTTCCTTCTTCTGGCGGAGATCCTCGGGCAGATTGATTTTCATATCAACAGGCTCGGATGAGAAATTGCAGACGACCAGCGTGGCGTCTGCTTTTCTTTTGCGCGGCAGACGTTTATAGCGCAGGAAAGCGAAATGCTTCTCAGGGTCGAATCCATACAGAATTGAATTGCACCAGCAGAGGTCATATACTTCTCCATCGCGGAACTGGGGAAGCTCCAGCAAGCCCAGAATCCTTCTGTATTCTGCCAGAACACCAGCCTCTTCCGCGTTCAAGCCCTTACCGCTGCGTACATAGCGATGCAGATGCTCCAGCTGCTCTGGGCTAGTCCAATTGAAGATGGATGTCCTCCCTTCGGCGCCTTCGGCAGCATCCGCTCCCACTTCCTGTCCGGCGTAAATCATAAAAGACGCACCATTGAAGAGCGCTCCTGCAGCCAGGGCGGGGAAGGCCTTGCGGGCGTCTCCTGCAAAAAAGGGAGAAGCGAAGCGTTGTTCATCGTGGTTTTCCAGAAAGTTCAGCATATTCGGCTGGAGGTCCTGCAGGAACTGCCAGTTGCGCGTCAGGTTTCGGGCGGATGCTCCGTTCTGGATTATCGCGCGTACATTGTCGTAGAATCCGGATTTATCGTACAGAAGATCGAAACCCAGGTCTTTTATGTAGCGGCGGTAGTTGTTCCTGTCGTAAACCTCACCTATGAAGAGCATCTTCGGGTAGCGCCTGCGCACCTCGGCAATCAGCCATTTAAGGAACTTAGGCGGTACCATCTCCACCATATCGCAACGAAAACCGTCCACTCCTTTGTCCGCCCAGAACAACAGGATTTCCAGCATCTTTCCCCAGGTATCCGGATGAGAGTAGTCCACCTTGAGAGTATCGGTCCAGTCATAATCGCAGTAATTGCATTTGGGAAGGTTCTGACAGTCCGGGCTGACATGGTTCGGAACGTAGTCGATGATAACCTTCAGCCCGGCATTATGTGTACGGGCCACCAGCTGTCCGAATTCTTCCATCCGAGCATTCTGGTCATCTGCGAGATACGGGTTTACATCGTAGTAATCCTCTATGGAATAAGGGGATCCGGGATTACCTTTAACAAAAGGTCTGCCGCTTGCGTGGCGAATCACACCGGTATACCATACGGCTGTGACATTCAGCGATTTCAGATAATTGAATGTCCTGGTATCCCACTCCGAGAATTTGCCCTTGCCCCAGATTCTGGGCAGGACCTGATATATTACTTCCATCTGCGCCTGAATTCAGAAATGGTTATGGCGGTCGCCACGGAAACATTGAGAGACTCGGAGCCACCGCCGAAAGAGGGAATCGTAAGCTTGCTGTCGCACTCGGCCTCCACCCTGGCACTGATGCCGTTTGCTTCATTCCCCATGACAATCAGACCTTCGCGTGGCAGTTCGGTTGCGTAGATATCTCTTCCATGAAGGAAGGTGCCGAACACATGCAGACCAGCGTCGCGGAAGTCCCGGCACTTTTCAACTATATCACAGTATATCAATTTCTTGCGAAAGATTGCGCCCATCGAGGCCTGAACCACCTTTGGGTTGAATACCTCAACGCTGTCTGGAGATGCGAAAACGCAGTCTACGCCGAACCAGTCGGCAATGCGGAGTATGGTGCCCATGTTGCCTGGATCCCGTACCGAGTCAAGTGCGAGACAGAGCCCGCCCGGAGCATGGCTGGCTGGTGCGGGTTTGCGCACTACGGCGACAACGGGGGATGGAGAACTCATGGTGCTGATCCGCTCCATGACCTTTTCTCCGACTTCATCCCTGCGGATTATCCTGACTATTCCGAAGCCGGAAGCCTCCGCTTCTGCCACAAGTTTCTCTCCTTCGACCAGGAACAACCCGGACTCGTCGCGATACTTCTTTTCGTGCAAGGCACGTATCTGCTTCAACTCGTTATTGCTGATAGGTTCCATTGACGCAAAAATACATTCTAGGACAGAGAAAAACAAATAATTGTTATATTTGTAAGAATATGAGAAAATCGTTCCTGCTGGCCGCATTATGCATTCTATCTATCTCCTGCAGCACCACTCGCGTGCTGGAAGACGGGCAATACCGGCTGGAGGGAAATACCGTCACCGTGAGCGGCGACCCGGGTTTTAAAGAAAGCGAAATCAGCAATTACATCCGTCAGGATGACGAGAGCGGAGGCCTGCTAGGCTTCAATCCCTTCCTTTATGTATATAACTGGTCCCGTAAAGACGGACTCTGGCACAAACTGGGCACGCCTCCGATTGTTTACGACGAAGCCGCTGCTGGCACTTCAATTACGAATATTTCCAACAGGCTTAAGTATCTGGGATACTACGATTCCAAGGTGGACACCGCCACCGTCCGTCACGGCAAGAAGATAAGGGTGAATTATATAGTAAACCTCGGGGAAAGATACCGTATAGAGGACATAGTTTTCGAGGTGCCGGAATATGAACCCTTTGCCATAGATTTCTATGCAGATACAGCAACAGTATCCAAGGCTTTGAGGGGTGCTTTCCTTTCGGAGCAACTGCTCGAGCAGGAAACGGAACGTTCCGCCTCCAGATTGAGGGATCTTGGCTATTATTCCCTGAGCAGGAACAATTATTCCTTCGAGGCAGATACATTGGGCGGGCGTACCCTGCTGAAGTACCGTATACGGGAATTTGAACGCAGCCAGTCGGAAGCCAGTTCGGTGCCGCTGAACAAGTATACCATAGGGAAGGTTTCAATTACGCTTCCTGAAGACCTTAAGTTCCGTAAATCCGTGCTGAAGGGATTGAATACCGTAAAGCCCGGAAGTGTATACAGCGAAAGCACGGTCGCAACCACCTACAGCAGACTGTCGGCTCTCAAACTCTTCAGCGGTGTCGCAGTCGAGATGACCCAGTCGGACAGCAGCAAGGTAGACTGCAGCATCAACCTGACAAGATCACCCATGCAAGGCTTCAAAGTGAATCTGGAGGGGTCCAGCAATTCTTCCGGCCTGATGGGCATATCTCCACAGGTCAGTTATTTCCATAAGAACATTTTCCATGGGGGTGAGTGGCTCACTCTAGGATTCAACGGCGATTTCCAGTTCAAACTCAACGACGATACCAGGGCCACCGAATACGGTATTTCCGCAGGGGTGAGTTTTCCTCGTTTCCTCGGCCTTCCCTACAAGATGTTCCGACGCCCGGTCATCCCAAGAACACAGATTAACGTGGCGTTCAACCATCAGAACAGGCCAGAGTACACCAGGAACATCCTTTCCATAAGCTATGGGTACTCCGGCACCAGCAAGCACAACATTACATTCCAGTTGAGCCCCCTTCAAGTCAACTTCGTAAAACTATACGGGCTTGATGCAGCATTCAGCAAAACGCTTTCCAACAATCCCTATATGCGCTACGCCTACCAGGACCATCTCGACGCCGGCGTAGGAGCAGTGCTTTATTTCAATTCGAGTTCTGAAATCGTTCCAAAAGGGGATTACCACTTCCGCAGGCTGAGCATCGACCTTTCTGGAAATGTCCTGAGTCTTTTCAACAAATGGATGGGCACGAACAAAGACGGCTCCTATTGCATAGGCGGGTCTCCTTACGCTCAGTACATCAGGGGAGAGTATTCTTTCGGACGCACCTGGCGCTTCGGTTCCAAGGATGGCAATGCCATCGCCACAAGATTCCTTGCCGGTGCTGGTTATGCATATGGCAATTCATCCGCATTGCCTTTCGAGAAGCAGTTCTACGCCGGTGGGGCAAGCAGCATGCGTGGCTGGCAGGCAAGGGCTGTGGGCCCAGGTTTCTCTGTCATGAACGACGCCTTCATCATTCCAAGCCAGACCGGTGATATGAAACTGGAGGCGAATCTGGAATATCGGTTCAAGGTTTTCTGGAAACTGGAAGGAGCGCTTTTCACAGACGTTGGAAATGTTTGGAATCTGCTGGAGATACCGAAGGACTTCATTTCCAGCCTTGCGGCAGACTGGGGCACCGGATTACGCCTGAATCTGGACTTCATTCTGCTCCGCATCGATTTCGGTATGAAACTCTACGATCCCTCACGTACTGCAGGAGAGCGATTCCTAAATCCAGGCAGATGGCTGAGCAGAGGAGGCAACGCCTTCCATTTCGGCATCGGATATCCATTCTAGCGAATGGAGATCCGCTCCTGATACCTTCTATTTCGAGTAGTATTTAGGCCAGCACATCTGGAGGTATGCCTTAAGGGCATCTTCATGCTTGTTTGGAGCAGGATGATAGAAGACGTGCCCTTCCAGTCCCGCAGGCATGAACTCCTGATCTACGAAGTGACCGGGATAATCATGGGCATACTTGTATCCGTCGGAGTAGCCGAGATCCTCCATTAGTTTGGTGGGTGCATTGCGAAGATGCAGCGGCACTGCGCGTGTCTTGTCGTCTTTTGCGACCTGAAGCGCCTCTTCAAGCGCCATGTATGAGGCATTACTCTTCGGAGATGACGCCAGATAGACCGTGCATTCGGCAAGGGGGATACGCGCCTCCGGCATTCCTATCTGATTGACTACCTGGAATGTAGCATTCGCCAGCAGAAGGGCGTTAGGATTAGCGAGACCGACATCTTCCGATGCGCTAAGACAAAGTCGGCGGGCGATGAAAAGAGGGTCTTCTCCGCCATCCAGCATGCGGGCAAGATAATAGATGGCGGCATTAGGGTCGGATCCACGTATACTTTTGATGAATGCCGAAATAATGTCATAGTGCATCTCGCCGTCCTTATCGTAGATGGCAACGTTTTCGTTCAAACATGCCGTGACTGTCTTATTGTCGATGACTGCCGTTTTCTTTCCCGCCTGTGAGTCGACGACGAGTTCCAGGATGTTCAGGAGTTTGCGTCCGTCTCCTCCTGAATGGCGGAAGAGGGCTTCCGTCTCCTTGACACTTACATTTCTTTCCTTGAGCACCTCGTCTTTGGCAAGTGCCCTGTCGAGAAGTATCTTGAGATCGGCGACTTCCAGACTTTTGAGAACATAGACCTGGCATCTTGAGAGAAGGGGAGTTATAACCTCGAACGAAGGATTCTCCGTGGTGGCACCTATAAGAACCACGATGCCTGCTTCGACCGCGCCCAGAAGTGCGTCCTGCTGAGCCTTGTTAAAACGGTGGATTTCGTCTATGAACAGCACTGGTGCGGCGTTCTGGGAGAATATTCCGCCGGATTTTGCGGCATCTATCACCTCTCGTACCTCCTTAACCCCGGCACTGACGGCGCTGAGCGTGAAAAAATCTCTCTTGCAAGTGTCTGCAATGATCTTGGCAAGCGTCGTCTTTCCCACACCGGGAGGCCCCCACAGTATAAAGGAACTGAGATTGCCGCTCTCTATCATGTTCCGGAGTATGCAACCCTTGCCGACCAGATGTTTCTGGCCTACATAATCATCCAGACTATGCGGACGAAGGCGTTCGGGAAGGGGAGGGAGAAGTCCTGTCATTACTTGATTTCCTTTTTATATGAACGGCGGCGTTTGTGCTGGATTCGCTCGAACGCCTCGAAATGATTCCTGATACTGTAATTGTCCTCGAGTTCGGCATTGCTCTCAGCCCACTTGACACCCATCTTCTGGTACTTGTGGAACATGTCGCAGACAAGCAGAGCGGTCACACCTGTCTTGCGAACGTCGGCACGGGCTCCCATCAGCAGAAGTTCTGCACCTTCGCTGTGTTTGATGAAAAGAGCCTTGAGCAGATGCCACCACCCGAAGGGGAAGAGGCGTCCACGGGATTTGATCAGGGCATCTGCGATAGATGGCATGGTCACCCCGAAAGCGACTATTTCCCCTTTATCGTTTTCGATGGAACTTATGTAACGCAGGTCCAATATCTTGAGATAGAAGCCTATGTATTTGTCAGCCAGATTATCGGGCAGCATCGTGTACTCGTAAAGATCCTTGTAAGTATCCGTGATAACGGCGAAGAGTTTTGTGGCATAATCTTCTTTACGGATGATCTTGCGCGTCACGGGACGTATCTTGAAATTGTTTTTTTCTGCGACGATCTTAGCGACCCTCTCGAACTTTTCGGGTATTACTTCCGGAACAGTAATCCTGTATTCTAGCCAGTCCGCATCTTTCTCGAAGCCAAGGGCCTCAATGTGGCTGACGTAATAGGGATAGTTATAAATCAGCGGCATTGTACTCTGCTGGTCATAACCTTCGACCAGCATGCCTTCGGGATCGAAATCCGTAAAGCCGAGAGGCCCCACGATATGAGTCATTCCGTGTGCCTTGCCGAAAGCCTCGACCTTTGCGATCAGGGCTGCGGATACTTCCTTGTCATCGATGGTATCGAACCATCCGAAACGCACCTCGTCATGCTTCCAGCGCTCGTTCGCCCATCGGTTGATGATGCCGGCAATCCTTCCGACCGGCTTGCCGTCTTTATATGCCATATACAATACCTGGTCGCAGAAATCCGATGCAGGGTTCTTTGAAGGATTCAAGGTATCCATCTCGTCGAAAACAAGGTTCGGCACATAATACGGGTTATGTTTGTACAGTTTCTCTGGAAAGAGAATGAACTGCCTCAGTTGTTTTTTGTCATTGGCATCAACCTGCCTAATTTCCAGACTCATATTACTACAGTTTCGGTACACTATCCTGCGAATTTATACTTTTTTGAAAAATAATCAAAGATTAATTGCTAACTTCGGCGCAAAGCGGAATCCGAAATGAAAATACGAATCACCATTGCGACCGTCCTGATATTTCTTGCAATGCCTGGCGTTGCAAACGCAGGAGAACTGTCAGCAGGCTCGTTCAATTCCTTCAAGGGTTTCGGCATCAGTCTGGATTACGCGGCAAGCAAGGACATCCTGAATTCCTACATGATATATGCCGACACCTACCGGGTGCTTTCCGGCACATGCAAGGACGCAGGAATAAAAATGGTGTATCTCCATTATAACAGGCTTTCCACCTATGTTTATCCTAACAGCTCTTTTGATTTGCTTTTTGGGCCAGGCGCCAGCACAGGCTATGTCAGGAATGCAGGATCCGACAGATTCGGTTTCATCCTCACGGCAGACATAGCCATCGCCATCAGGGCAAGATTCCAAAGGGATATCGACCTCGAACTTGGAACTGTCGCTGAATTAGGTTTCATTTCCGGTAATAACGGCGGAAAATTCCAGATAAGCATGTATGACAACGGGCTGACACAGGCGTTTCTTCCTTTCTTGAAAATAATGGTAAGATTCTGATGAAAAAGACGCACGCATATATCATCGCTATCCTGCTTTGCTGCCAGGCCCTGCATGCCGGCGGTGGCTCGTTCCTGCAGCGCCTCCATCCGGGAGTCGAGTGGGGCTTCTCTCCGTCTCTTGCCAATTATCACCACTATAACTATCTGGACGAATCGATAGGATATCGTATCAATGACGAAGGATGGACTTATCCTTATCACCTCAACGCCTTCATCCTGGCCGGTGTCACAGTCGATCTTTCTTCCCGGCTGGACCTTTCCGTTCTTTCCGGTTACCAGGGGGTCGACATAAACAGAAGGACAGTGCCTCTGCTGTGGCGCGCCTCATATTTCTTCTGCGAAAAGGACAGGGACGGATTCCTGCTATTCGGCGATGCCGGAGTATTCCTGCGGAAACGCCAGAAATACGGCAGGCAGCTTGAGGCAGGTGCAGGTTATCTTATCTCTCTTACACCTCACAGTTCCATTACATTCCGCATCGGAGGCCGGGTTGTCTATGACCGGCCGGATGTCTGGGATCCCATCGAAGAAGAATACATTTCAACGCGCAATATCAAGCGGAATGACGCCTGGTACTACGCGTTGAATCTTGGTATCGGCCTGTATTTTTAGAACAGGGCGTCTACTTTTGTGATAATCTCGTCTGCAGCGAGTTCGGGGCTGAGCACAAGCGATGGCTCAAGCAGATGATATCCCTTTCCCATTGCAGCGAGCGAGCCGCCTCCTGTAATATTGAGCATGATAACGTCCTCTTTGCCTACCTTTCCTTCGCGCACAGCTGTAGCGAGAGCGTGCACTGCGCAGGCTGGTGCCGGGAAGATGTCATATCCCTCCAGATTGCGGAATTGCAGTATCCAGTAGATAATGTCGTCATTGCTTGCAAGGAATGTGTCTCCCTTGGTATCGAGAAGGGCATCATATAATCCGCCTGCAAGGCTATAAGGAGGTTTACGGTTACTCAACACCTTTGCGAGTATGCTTTCCGCCTGACGTCGTCCCATATCTGGGTCGAGGGCAGCAAGTTCGCGTTTGCCGGCCTGCCAGGAATCGTGAAGCAGGGTAAAAGGCTTGTTCTGGGCAACGAAGATTTTCATCTTGTGGGTACCGAAACGGCCGTCTTCTATCAGGCGCAGATTATTTTCCCATGCAGCGATTGCACCGGTTCCTGAACCGACTGCCTGGAAATAAGCGTCAGGAATGCGTCCAATGGCCTCTACGGCAGAGAGCAGGGTTGTGCCCATGCCATCCCTGCGGGCGACGTTCTTGGCGCCTCCTTCTGCGAAATAGCGGGAATCCTGGCAAATCTTGTCGCCGAGCGCTATAGCGTCATAATAATCGGACCCGGCAGGGGTGGCGACAAGTTTAACGCAAGAATTGAGTTTATGCTGGAACCAAAGGTCGTGACGGTTGTCCAGAGGCACACAGATCACGATGGGAATCATATTGTCGGAGCACACCTGTGCGAAAGCCCGGGCGGTATTGCCGGCCGATTGTACCACCAGCGTACGCTTCTCCTTCTTGTCCAGTCTTGCGCAGACGCTGAAGGCCTCTGTTTCCTTGAAAGAGCAGGTCTGGAACTTCGCCCCGATCTTTGGGTTGTATCCGGAGAATGTGATATAGAGATTGTCCAGGCCAAGGAACTTTCCCAGCCCCTTGCTATGATATGTGACAGGGGCACAGGAATGACGCAGCGTTCTTTTTACAGGCATCCATTCAGCATAGCGGTACAGCCCCTTGAGGTCGTCCCTGGGAGTGAACTTCTTGTTTTCATAAACAGCGCGGACAAGCGAAGGAGATGTGGCCTCCGGGTCGGCAAGCATCCATCCACGGTCTTCGAAGATGCGACCTGTGCCGACATTCATCAACTTGTACTTGGTACCTTGGAATTTCATTGAGGGTCAGGTTTATAGATTTATAAAGAGTTTAGTCATATATATTATGAACAACAGCAGCATGACGCTGGCATCGAAGCGGTCCAGCACATTCTTTTTGCCAGTGTAGATGCCGGTCCATACGAGGATGATGCTTAGCAGCAGTGCCACGTAGTCCCATACATCTATTCTGGCAAAACTGGTAGGGGAGATGATTGCGGAAACCCCAAGGATCAGCAGCAAATTGAATACGTTCGAGCCGAGAATGTTGCCAAGTGCCATCTGGCTGCGTTTTTTTGCGAGAGCGACCACGCTTGTGACTAATTCAGGCAGGGATGTGCCCATGGCAAGGACAGTAATGGCTATGAATTTATCGCTCACTCCTATCATCCGTGCTATATTCTCGGCAGAGTTGACGAAAAGACGTCCTCCGAATATGAGGCAGGCCAGGCCGCCGGCTATAAGGACTGTTGATGCAAAAGTGCTGAAATCCTTAAAGTCTTCCGGTCCGTTCTCCACTTCGGCGTCGTCGGTACGGAAACTCCAGAAAATGTAGATTGCAAAGAGTGCGACCATGATGATGCCTTCCACGCGGCTCAATCCGCCATTATAGCCGAAAAAGACTACCAGGAAGGTAACGAGGATGGTAAGCGGGATATCCCTGAATTTATTCTGCCTTGTTATCACGATGGGGGAGAACACGGCAGAAACGGCCAAAATAAGCGCCGTATTGAATATGTTGGAGCCTATAACGTTTCCGACCGCTATGTCCGAATTGCGGGCAAGGGCTCCTGTGACACTCACGACCAACTCCGGAAGGGACGTGCCGAAGCCTACGATTACAAGACCTATCACGAACTCGCTGACTCCGGTTTTGCGGGCGACTGACGATGCTCCGTCAACCAGAGCGTTCGCCCCTCCGATCACCATCGCCAAACCCAGGATAAGTGCTGCTATCTGTAAAAACATAGCTGTAAAGTTACTCTTTTCTTATCAATTTACAAACATTCTCGACGTGCTGTGTATGCGGGAACATGTCAACCGGCTGGACAGCCGCTATCTCGTATTTTTCGGCCATCATCGCAAGATCCCGTGCCTGTGAAGCCGGATTGCAACTGACATACACTATGCGCTGCGGTGCGGCATCGAGAATTACCCTGACCACGTCGGGATGCATGCCAGCACGGGGCGGATCGACTATCATCACGTCCGGGCGCCCGTGCCTGGAAATAAAATCAGGAGTAAGCACGTCCTTCATGTCGCCGGCAAAGAAGTTGCAGTTGTCTATGCCGTTGGCTTTTGCGTTTATCCTGGCATCTTCTATCGCTTCCGGCACATATTCGATACCTATCACCTTCGATGCCATGCGGCTGACGAACTGGGCGATTGTGCCTGTGCCTGTGTACAAGTCGTATACAACCTCGTTCCCTTGCAATCCTGCATATTCCCTGGCGACCTTGTAGAGCTTGAAAGCCTGCAGGGTGTTTGTCTGGTAAAAAGACTTGGGTCCTATCTTGAAGCGCAGCCCCTCCATCTCTTCGTAAATGGCATCATCCCCTTTGTAAAGGATGCAGGTCTGGTCCGAGATGCTGTCGTTGAGTTTGGCGTTGATGATATAATAAAGAGATGTAATCTGCGGGAAAGCATCCGCAATGGCATCCAGAAAGGCCTTCCTGCCGTCGAAATCCTCAGCAAGACAGACAATCACCATTGTCGCTCCGGACTCGCTTGTACGAACGAACACCGTGCGCAGGACACCATGGTTCTCCCTGATATTATAGAATGGGATGCCATGCTCAAGAGCATATTGTTTGACAAAGAGCCGAATGCCGTTGGATGGTTCCGGCTGCAGATAGCACTGCTCCAGATCGAGGACCTTATCGAAAAATTTGCCGACATGGAAGCCAAGGCCGCAACGCTGGGCGTCGGTGAGCCCATCGGGATCTTCGTCCGGAAGTATCCACCTGCGGTCAGATGCGGTAAATTCAAGTTTATTCCTATAGAATCTCGTACGTTCCGAAGGGAGTGTGGGAAGGATCTCCGGAACATCCAGATGGCCGATTCTTACGAGTTGATCGTATACCTGACGTCGCTTGGCTTCCAATTGGAGAGAATAGGGGAGTGGCTGCCACTTGCATCCCCCGCAAACGCCGAAGTGCTTGCAGAAAGGCTCCTGCCTGTCTGCAGAAGGCTTTTTTATCTCCGCTATAATGCCTTCGAGATAATTCTTCTTTTTCTTGATTACCCGGATATCTACGATATCTCCAGGCACTGCGAAAGGCACGAACACCACCTGTCCATCCGGACTGTGCGCAATCGCCTTACCTTCAGCTGCGACCGCTTCAATTGTAATATCCTCCAGAAGGAGGTCGATTCTTTTCCTTGCCATTTAATTATTCTAATTTCCCAACACGGCCGCCTTGCTGGCATAAGCGGCAGCCTCGTCTTCTGTCAAAACCTTCCCCATCCGCGATCTCAAACCAAGATCCAGTACCTTGCCGGAGCCATCCTTGCTGCCATACTCTTTCCATCCGCTTTCAGCGGTAGGAGTGGAAGGATTGGGAGCGGGATTCGTGTACCATCCGCTTGCCGCGATTACAGGTGACATCGTGCAGTTGATAAAAGTCACATTATCGTAGTAGTCGCTGCTGCCACCGGAGCGTGCCAGGTACATTGAACCGTCCTTGACTCCTTCTGCAGCCGTGAGTTTGCAATTCAGGAAGACGAAACCTTTGTCTGTCTTGTTCTGGACTCGTGCCTGAACAATGTATCCCGCGGCCTTGGACTGGATCTCGCAGTCTTCAAAAAGGCAGGCAGAAGGGTAGCCCCAGATAAAATCGCAGTGCCCTGCTATAAGCGATTTGTGTACATATACGCGGCCTTTGCAGAGGAAAGTATCCTGAAATGAATCCAGAGAACAGTTCTCGATGGTCAGATTACCTTTGCTGTTGAAATAAATCACCTCGGCCTGGCCTTTCAGCTCTCCGAAGCTGTTTTTCAAGGTCAGATTCTCGATTGTGAGGCCGTCGCAACTCTCGGCCAGAATGACCCCGCGGCCTCCACAGGCACCGATAGCGCTGCCGGAAGAAGGCCTGGTGCCGATGCTTGCTCCGCTGCCGTTGGCATAACTCTCATTATTCGCGTAACTGATGACGGTGTTGGCCCTGTCTTCGCCTTTAAGAGTTAAGGAATTCTTTTCACGGATGAAGACGGTTTCATTGTAAACACCTGATGCAATGTTAATTACAACATCTGTCGCCTTCCCGAGTGTGGCAGCGTAGCTGACTGCTCCTTGCACGGTGCAGAAGTCCGCGGTACCATCTGCCTTGACCTTAAGCCCGGATTTGGAAGACGGTTTGGATTTAGTTTTGAAAGTCCATTCGCCCTTGGCAACACCGGCATGCCCCTTGACAAAGTCTTTGTCTACCGTAACATAGTATTCTTTGCCGAAGTCGAGCACTCCGCTGTGCAACTTGATTTCCAAGCCATTACCGCGAATGCGAAGGGGAGTGTAATGAATTATCCTCCAACGGGTTGAGCACTTTACCGCATCCATAAAAGAATTGTATGCAGTCTCTTTGGTTATCTGAGCCTTGGGAATCATCTGCCCATCTTCGCGTATGGTAACCGTAGACAAGTCGGCCAGATTGATTTCATCCACAAGTTTGTCGGAGGAATCGTAAACCTTTATGCAACCGGCAGTACCAAGTTCCGGTGTGGAGGATAGTTCCAGGAGAAGAGGGGAGTCCGTACAAATAAGATCCTCCATATTCTCCGGTTCAGTTTCCGGAGCCGGTGTATTCTCGCCGGAACACGATGCCAGCAATGTGGAAAAGAGAATGATCAAAAATCTTTTCATATCCTGCAAATATAATAGTTTTTATTATTTTTGTGGAAGTGATAGCCAATATCATACTCTCCATTCTACTAGGTCTTCTCTTTATCGGGGTGGCCATAGTTATCATTTTTGACAATGGGGACTACGGGACAAAACTCGCCTGGCTGATTACAATCACCTTCCTTCCAATAATCGGGATACTGCTTTATCTGATGTTCGGTATCAACTATCGTCATCATGTCTTTTTCCGCCGCAGACACAATGCCGCAATCCGGAAATTCTCTGAAGAACAGGATGATACCATTGTCCGTCTGCTGAAAGGGGAGATGCCGTTCGACGATGTGGACGAGCATTTCCGCCCGCTCTCCAGGCTTTTTTCGAATTCCGAGGCCGGCAGCAATCTCAGTTCGGGTAATTCATTCGAAATAATCACTTCTGGGCTAAGGAAGCAGGAACTTCTCATGAAGGACATCGCCGGAGCCAGGGAATCCATTCACCTTGAGTATTTCCATTTCGGGAATGACAGAGGGGGCAGGGAAGTGATGGAAGCCTTAGGAAAAAAGGCCAGGGAGGGGGTTGAGGTGCGTTTTCTGAACGAAAACATAGCAGATTTTCCCATCCCTTCATCTTATTACAACAAGATGAAGAGATCGGGCATCGAAGTGGAGAGGTTCACCAATAGCAAACAAGGTATCCTGACGATTCCGATGAAGTTGAATTACAGGAATCACAGGAAAATTGTGGTAATAGACGGCAAAATCGCCTATACTGGAGGAATGAACATCAACAACCATTATTTCTTCCAGTGGAGGGATACGCACCTGCGTATCGAAGGAAATGCTGTGGCTGCTCTCCAGACCATTTTCCTGGACTCCTGGCTGACCTCCGGAGGTAAACTGAAACACCCCCTGTCATATTATTATAAAGAATATACTGAGTTGCCTGATGGAGTATTCAAGGATAAACTGGTACAGATTGTGCCGGACGAGTCGGATTCCCCTTGGCCTTTACTTCAGATGGGATATGAATGGGTGCTTCAGAATGCCAGGGAGTACGTATATATGCAAACGCCTTATTTCGTGCCGCCGATATCTTTCTTAAGTGCCTTGAAATCAGCGGCTTTGCGTGGCGTAGACGTGCGTTTGATGCTTCCTGCGAAGGTGGATACAATGTTCATGGGAGCAGCCAACAAAGCCTTTTACAAAGAATGCATGGATGCAGGTGTGAAATTATATGAGAGGGGTGGTGAGTTCATCCACTCAAAGACCCTGGTGTGCGATGATTATCTGTCGCAGATAGGCAGCGCGAACATCGATGTGCGCAGTTTCAACCTGAACCACGAAGTCAACGCTTATATATACGACCACGAAACAGCTCTTGCGAACAAAGAAATCTTTTTCAAGGACATGGAGATTTCCAGGCAACTTGATCCTGACAAGTGGGCAGCAGAACGGAAATGGTATCAATCGCTGTTTTCAAGGATTATGAGACTACTTTCCGGAATATTGTAGTTTTGTTACACAATTTATATTAAAACGGGAACCTGAAGCAAATAAGAACTTGAACAGCAATCGTTTTTTTATCAACGAATTAATGTATGCAATAGTTCTTATTTCTTTTAT
>CACWOZ010000013.1 GCA_902762655.1 uncultured Bacteroidia bacterium | reverse complement strand
GTCTGCATTAACTCCTTCCACAGGGTTAATCTGCACACGGCCACCACGGAGATACTTATTGAACAGCTTCAGCAGTTCATACTTGGAAATATCTGTATCCGGCACGGCATTCACCAGACCGTGGGCACGCTCCTTAGCAGCAGCCTCCATGGTCTTTGCCAACTGATAGGTGCACTGGCCCGTCCACATGGCTTTAGTATAACCGTTCACCACGGGATGCTCACCTGTAGTGTTGTTCATAAACCAGTTTAGTAGACCAATGCCCTTGGGGTTGATGTCTGCACCCACAATGGAGTTACGCAGAGAAAGGTTTTTCTCATCATCCAACTCTCCAAGCGCCTTGCTACGGTCATAAAAAGTCTCACCGTCACGCAGGTCATGCTCAGTGTAACTTCCCTTCTTGCCAGAGAAAACGCAATCAGTGGTCATGTGGATAACCTGAGTATCTGTTCCTTCCGTAGTCTTTGCTAAGAAGTGAGGGAAGTAACTGTTCAGGAAAGCAGCCAGCGCATGATTGTTTTCAGCAAACTGGTTCAGTACGCCAATACAGTTGATGACCGTATCATAGTTACCTTCTTTGATAACACGTGCTATGGTCTCGGTATCGAATGCATTACCTGCAAAACCTTTTATCAGTTTTGGTTCTTGTAGGTCAAAGCCATACACATCGTGTCCCTGCTCCTGGAGATATAAGCTGATGGTATGTCCCGCCATACCGTTGCAGCCACAAATAAAGAATTTCATATTATTGATTTTTATTCTGATCTGTAATCACGTGCTTTAGCCCTGGGCTGCAAGCCCAAATCCTCACGAATGAAATTGAGTTTCAACAGAAGTTCCTTCATACCTTCCACATCCAAGCGACGGGTATTGTGGGAATGGTATTCTTCCACCTGCTCAACCTTGTGGTCGCCCTCGGTGAAGAACTTGTCGTAGTTCAAGTCACGGTTGTCACAAGGAATACGGTAATAGCCACCCATATCAATGGCCTTTGCCATCTCCTCGCGGGTCACCAGCGTCTCATAAAGCTTTTCTCCGTGGCGGGTTCCAATCACCTTTACTTCTGTCTCACCATATTTAGGATCAATCTTGGCGTAGGTCTGCTTCAGTGCTTCAGCAAGCACATCCAGCGTGGCAGCTGGGGCTTTCTGTACAAACAGGTCGCCATTCTCGCCATGAGTGAATGCATAAATGACCAGATCTACTGCATCATCCAGCGTCATCATAAAGCGGGTCATATTCGGGTCAGTGATGGTGATAGGCTTACCCTCCATCATCTGTTCCACCCAGAGGGGAATCACGCTTCCACGACTTGCCATAACATTACCATAACGCGTGCAGCAGATGGTAGTCTTGGCATTCTGGCCCAAAGCACGTCCCTGAGCAATGGCGACTTTCTCCATCATGGCCTTGCTGATTCCCATTGCGTTGATAGGATAAGCAGCCTTGTCGGTGGAAAGTACTACCACATTCTTTACTCCGTGAGCAATGGCAGAGAGCAACACATTATTAGTACCCTCCACATTGGTGCGTACCGCCTCCATCGGGAAGAACTCACAAGAAGGCACCTGCTTCAATGCTGCGGCACTGAAGACATAATCCACACCATCCATCGCAAAGTCCACAGCCTCACGCTGACGGACGTTGCCAATGTAAAACTTCACCTTGTGAGCCACATCACCGCGATTGGCCTGTAAGAAGTGGCGCATATCGTCCTGCTTCTTCTCGTCACGACTCAGAATACGGATCTCCTTGATGTCGCTATCGAGGAAGCGACGTAAAACGGCATTACCAAAACTGCCGGTACCACCGGTAATCAGCAGCACCTTGTCATTAAATACTGACATAAATATCTTTTGCTTAAATGTTTATTCTTAATCTTATTTTTCTTATGAGAGACCAGCGGCAAACCCGCCCCTTATATCTGGGTAGCCAAGGTGTGCGGATGCCTTGCGCTACCCTAAGCGGCCCAGCTTGCGCGATACCTATGGTTCAAGGTTCTTCGCTCATTAATCATTTTTAGAGGTGCTCCGGCAAACAAACTCGGAACACGGTTAATGGTGAATGGTTCCTATCCCAATAAGCATTAGCCAATCAGAATGCGCGTAAGTTCTAATAACCGTGTTGTCATGTCATTTATGAAATTTTCTGTATCGCTCCTATTATTTTTCTCTTCTCGCCCATTTTATCTCCACGAAGATAAAGATAAAATATAGTTGATTCCTTTTCTGTGGTTCTAGGAATTAGATTGCACGCATCTACTGTGCTGTCGTTGATCCACAACCACACTTGATTTTCCGGAATCGTGTAGGGTTCGTAATCCACTTCTTTCAAACAGTAATCTTCAAGCGAATACCCATTCCTCTTCATCAGTGCATGTATTTTCTCCTTGGTAATGACACCTTTATTATGCGAGAACAGTCCCTCATATTCTGCCGGCGTCTTCCAAAGTGGTTTCTTCTGATACTGCCTTGCCAACCACTCTTCTGCATAGGGATTATTCTGCAAAGTAGCTCTAAGCATCTGAATGATGGTATCGTCTGACAACAAATATAAGCACAGGCCATCAGACATCTTGTAGTTTATATCCGTAAAAATACTAACGTTGAAGATGTATTTTAGGGTGTCCTTGTATGAGGTGTTTTCTGCTTTATAAAGGTCTGCCACCCTCTCAAGTGCCATACTGAGAATATGTTGGTCATAAACCACATTCTGATGCCGGAACACCCATTTTTTCTGAAAATCTTTGATTTGGGATAGGCCCTCTATTGTATTTATTGCCCCTTTAGTAAAACATATTCTCAGTTTATTCCCAATCTTACTGTCACGTACAATAAGCATTGAACGCATTAGCCTTTCGATATCTATACGTCCAGAAGAGAAACCTGCCGCCCACTGGTCACGTACTGCGTAATCTAATCTATCCGCATCCACTTCCCCATGTAAAACAGTTATGAAGCAATTGGCTAATTGTTTCTCAATAGTAGAATCATCATTATAACTGCATCCAATAATCATACGGGTCGCGTATTCTACATCACCACCAATCTCCACCACAGCGTCTTTGAAATGAGTCGCAAGAAGATAAGCACTTACTTTCTCGTGTTGTTTTGCATCTGGAGATATTTCCAAATCTTGAGCGAACTCTGCATTATCAATAGCCTCGTTGAGTTTTGTATCTAGTAAATTTCCCTGTTCAAAATCATAATACTTCTCAAAGGTATGAGAAAAAGGTGCATGCCCCACATCGTGGAGTAAACATGCCAGCTTATATGATTTTGTCACTTTTACCCAAGACGCCTCTATACTACCCCACACTTCCGGGTATTCCTTTGTGTTCTGTTCTAGCCAGTCGACAATACGACTGCCAATATGATAAACACCTATGGAATGAATAAAACGGTCATGCCGGGCACAAGGATAAAGCGACCTTACGCTTGACTGCTCGATGCGCCTTAAACGCTGAAACAGCAACGTATCAATTATCTTATGGCAATAATCCTCGCTAATACGGATATTGCCATGAACAGTATCATGAAATATCTTGTCTTTCATCTTTACCACTTATAAATACTGCTCTAACTTGGCATACACAGGCTCTTCCGACTGCTGTATTTGACGCAGTTCATCCTTCACAATGGTTATTTGAATCTTATCCATCTGAACAGCGCCATGATATGCTAACTGCACGCGACGAAGAGATGTATAAGTCACATCAATATAAACGCCAAGCTGCGGTTCTGCCTTATAACGTATACGTTTTAGTTCCGCATATCTTATATGCACTTTGTCCTGATGCTTCTTAAAATAGGAACGAATTATAATATCGCTATCAATTATACTACCCATATTGTCCAACTTATATCTTATCCTTATTTGTCTTCTCTTTCCAGCGCAGTTTGTACTCAGTTCCTCTGCCATAGAAGGACGGGCATATCCCCGGGGCCTGCGCAGTTGTCCGTTTTACAAGCATAAACGTGGATCACGTCATTCTTCCTCTGTATTTGATTCCGGGGCGGAATAAAATGTCGTTTTCTATCGATAAAGGCTTCCCTTTGCTATGTGTTCTTCTTCTACGGTCACGCCTGGCGAGACGATAGAGACGGTGTAAACTTTTGCTGTATGTATATCTATACTGATGCTTCTTTCAAACTTTCACTAATCGCTTCACAAACCAACTTGAAGCCGTCTTTCGACAGCATATCAAACGAACCAGAATTCTTGGATTTCAACATCCGCCACAATGCAGTCAAACTGCCAAGGACAGTATTAATCTTACGCAAATCATCTTTCATTGACCCTTTAGCCGAATCCGGCAACTTCTCTATGGCCTCTTGAGTCTTCATCTTCTTGTTTTCAAAATACGCTGACGTCTCGCTAAGCAGGTTCTTATCATCTTTCCTGAAATTGTAATTCTGCAGATTAATCACATAGACCTGCTTCTCAATATCACACTTGCTTACAGCAAGCGCAGCTTCGAACATACAATCAGGAGACTGAAAAAACGCAGGACTTACAACCAACACGACCTTGGCGGCCAATGGAAGTTCCGCTTCAAACTTATCGATACTAGCATTGTAACCACAAGCCTCTTTATCTACAAGGCAATTGATTCCGGCAGCCTTGATAGCAGGAACAAGCCAGTTGTTGACGATACTACCTGAAGGCTCACTCCAACTATAGGATATGAATATCTTTCCGTTCATAGGCGTCAGCTGGCTTCTTTAAGATACTTCTCCAAAACTCGATTCTGGATATTGTTGCGAAGCAGTTCATCAAACATATCCATAGCCTCCTCCAGCACAGGGCTCTGGTTGTCATACTTACAAATACTGTTGTATGCCTCTATCAGGATCTGTGTGTACTCTGAGAGCTGGTACCTATCGGCTACACCTTTCTTTGCATTGTATAATGCACTAATCCAAGTAAGACAATCTTCTGGATGAAGGCGACATTCTTCTTTCAAGAAGTTATTCGTATCGTGGCCAGCATAACGGGCCAGCGGAGAGTTCAGATACTGAACCAGGTATTCCTTAAGTGCCTTGCGGGGCCATTGTTTGTAAGTATCCGCCACCTCGTCATAAGACCGGCCCAAATCCTTTTCATCTACATTCAGGTAGCGAAGCAAGACTTTCTGACACTTGTCGTGATAGGCAGGTTTATAGATATTGCTAATGTATCTTACCAGATGGAACTTACTTTCCATCGAAGAGTCGGCCATACGGTAAGTAAGTTCTTCCGCCCCTGGAGTATCCCGCAACCAGGAAGCAAAGAGGATGACGATGTTGGCTTCGTGGGAGGCCGGTTCTTTGATGCAGGCTTCGAAATAGTCCCTCAACTTGTCGAAATCTGTCTTTGCCAGGTACACCAGCGGATTGACGTTATGGATTTGCATCCGGAGGAGATTGACGTTATAATCTCTTGATACGGCAGTAAGAAAAAGATTGAGGGTTTTCTCGTGGCTTGCATTCAACAATAATGCGGCCTGGAACAGGAGGGCACAGCGGGTAGCCACGTTCCCAGTGCGGGCAACATTGTCCAAGACATCAAAGATACGGTCTGTATATTCCTTGCAGTAATACAATTGTACCAGGTACTCTACAGCGCTACCCCGAAGTTGGTTGATACCGTCGTTAACATCGACCCGTTCTATTGCGGAATCGTCTTTTTCCTTGGCAGTAAGGGCGACTTTGAAAAGGAAGTTCCATAGCGCCTCTGGGGGAACCGTATCGGATTTGATGTAGGACTCTGCCTCACGGATGAGTTGGAAAGCGACTGTAGGGTCTATGGTGTTTACATCGTCCGGGAGAAGGGCTATTGTCTTTTCTATTAATGCAGAAACCTTCGTTTCTTCACATTGACCTTTTCGGAGTCCTTCAAGCCCTTCTACAACAAAATAGCTGAGGTTGGGGTCTGAGTCCAACATAGAAGAGTAGACATCGTACATGAAATCCGGTTCCTTTTCGGCACGGGAAGCGAATTCCAGTGCGTTTCCCCGGCGAGTTGGCGTATCCCAGTCCAAATAATTGTCCTTATCGTATTTCTGGGCTAAGCGGATTAGGTCTCGCTTGCTCATTCTAGCTACCTGGGACTCTGGAACGGAGGTCCAACCAATACGTGTCTCCATGTGATTGGGCTCCCTCACCTCAACGTTTTCGTATTTTCGGCAAAGGGTCTGGTATGCTTTATACTCTGCTTTATAAGTCTTAAGAATGTTCTCTGGAACGAGGCTATAGTATTGGGCCTTGGTATAACCTACTTTAAGGAAAGGTGTTCTACCCTCACCTTTGAGGTGGACCTTTTCCCAATCAGGCTCAATGAGGTCTATCTTGCGGATGAGGGTGCCTTGTTGGTCAGAGGTCAGAAGTGGAAATACGGATTCAAAAAGTTTCTTCTGTTGGTATTCAAGATAGGACGCATGGAACTTCTTGCCAAGATTGGATTCCAGATAGCTGTATATCTTATCTTTGTAGCGAGCAACATCCCTGCGCCATCCAGCAAGGGCGATGAGGTGTTTCGCTGCATTGTTTGTTGTCGCTAGTTGGTCTAGAAGTGTATCGATTTCCTGAGAGCCTGCTTCAACTTGCGTCTCAACGGTGTCCTGCAGTTTGTCCAGCAGCCAATCGTCGAAGTGTAGGGCACTATTGCGGCGGTTGTAGAGATAGAGGACGGCAGTTGAATGGATATCATCGCCTTTGAACTCTTCTGAAGCCGCGAGAATAATGTCGAGCATATTGAGTCCGATGGGTAGGAACGCAAACGGATTCTCCTGCTGGAGGTTTTCAACGATTGTCTCAAAGTTATGGGGGACATCAATTGACCATTTGCTGGTGTTCTCTTTTACGTAGTCTTTGAGTAGACTGGTGAGGTAGTCGCCAACGGACTGAGGGTCGTATTTGAGGAGTCGGTTTAGGAGACTGCTTACTTCTATGTCTCCGCCATCTACTCCGTATTTCCTGATAAGATCCCACAGCATCGTTGAGTTTTTTTCTCCAACGGGAAGGGAATCGATAGCCCATACGAACTGCCTGCGAAGCTCTGCATCATCAGCAACATCGGAAACTTGGGCAAGGTATGTAGTGGCTTTATGGATGTCTGTCTCACCAATGACACAAACAGCGTTGATGTAGCTCTGAAGATAGACTCTGTTTACTGACCGGACACCGCCATTATCACAGATGTATTCCCAGAGGAGGTCTATGCCGTCAGAAGTAGTAATGGCAGACAGAATGATGGGACTGAGCTCAGGGTCTTGCAGGAGTTGGCGAACAATGACTTTTTCTATATTCAAAAAGCTGGGGTAATATGCGAGCGTGGTTATTACAAGCTGCTTGAGTTGGAAGCGATATTTGTCTTTACCACCTTGATCCTTGGCAAATAGGATTTCACGGATGTTGGCCGCGTAAGCTGGTGTGTCCGCGTTGCGCTGGTAGTCGAGGATTTGTTTAAGTTGCGGGCGAAGGAAAAGACCTTGATGCTTTCCTTTCAGGAGAGTATCAAGAGTACGGCCTTTTTCAACAAAGAGTCTGGCGGCGATGTATTCGAAAAGAGTCTGGTGGGCAAACTGAATACTATTGGTTCCAACTTCCTTCAAGAGAGCGTTGGAGATGAGGTATTTGCGCTGGTGGGCGGTTTCCGAAGGCAGGATACCGGAGTTGATGGTAAGTACCTGGCGCTGGCTCATCTTGTTGGATATCTCATCAAGGCTTTGAACAAGGGCATTTGTATTGGCTCCAGCTTTGTCAATGATGATTTCTTGCCAGAGAGAGCCATAGAGATCCTGAAGCGTAGGGCTGTTGTTGACACGAGTGCGGTCGGCCAGACGGCAATAGAGGAAGAGGTTCAAAGGTGAACGCAGGAAGGTCTTAACGGTATTGCTGAGCTGCTCTGCAGGTATTCCAGCTGCGGCGAGGGCTTCGGCCACGTTTTCATCCGTGAGTTCCTGAAGTCGGACTTTTTCACAGTGCTTATATCTGACGAAGGCGCTCTCATAGTCAAAGTCATATTGACGACAAGAGACGATGACCCGGACGTTAGGGATACGGGTAACCTCATTGATGAATGTGGTGATGGATGCCAATGGACGCCGGTCTGCAGAGAGGACGGCAGAAAGGGCATCTATCTGGTCGATAAGAATTACTGTCTTTTGGTCAAGCGCAATCTGCTTGATAACTTCTGCTGCAGGGGCTCCAAGATTAAGGGCCTTATCGAGGGTAATATCTGAGGTATCGAAAATGATATCGGACTTGATACCGAGGACAGGAGTGCCTTCTTGTTCCAATTTGTCTTGCAGGTCTTTCAGGATAACGGTCTTGCCAAGACCGGCACCAGCAAGGAGGACTGCGATTCTGTCAACTTGTGTTTCCTCTGGGTCAGCCGGGGTTGAGAGCCAGTTATACAGGATATCTGTTTCCTGACGCGGGATATGATACCCGGGGATGATATCGCAGAAATATGCACGTAGCGCAGAGGAAGCGGTGTAAAGTGTGTTGTAAGGAGCCTTAATGGTGGCCAAGATTTCATGGATGCCTCTATCGATGGAGGATAGGAGTCCAACCTGTCGGGCTTCAAGGATGAAGGCGCCGCAAACTTCATCGGCCAGAAGTTTGTCTACCCATTTTTTGAGAAGAGAATTAACCTCGGTGTCGATTGTCTGGTTGGAGGTGAGATATGTTGTGAGGGCTGCCGCCGTGGGGAGGGTTGTTTCCCATTGTTTGCGGATGTCTTTGTTGGGAACCCATTCCTTGAGAGCATCGGCATAGCAGGCCTGCGCCCGGTCGGAGAGGCCGGGGTGCTTCTGGGCTATCTGCTTGATGGCAGATGAGACTCCCTGAAGGGTGGTGATAATAAGGCTAACTATGTCAATCCAGGAAATCATTTGCGGTGGTTTGGATTATGTTGCTTATTATTTTGTTCGAAAAGTAACAATTAATACTATGGCGTTTTTGAAACGTTTTTTTTCTGGTTTTGTTTGCTCGCGGGTGTGGGGGGCTTTGCGGTGTTATCGCCGGGTGTTTTATTCTTGGCGAGCGGGGTGGCGCATCGGGCGTCGTGGGTGGAGGATACGTGTGTTCGAAGGCGTCGGCTTCTTAGAGTTTTTTGCGTTTTCGGTGAAACGCAGCTTTCAGGGATCGAAAAAAAATGTAAATTGAAGACATGTTTTTGCTACATAAGGTGCTGAGTATTTACGCAACCGGGCAATGAAACACGCAGGACGGATAGTTCTATAATATGTCTTGCAGAGGCGTTGCATTTGCGTCCAATGTTGTCCAATTTTGGCGCTATGTGGCAATTGTTGAGCGAAAGGCGCAACGACTATGCGTTATTGAGCTGAATATCAGATAATTAAGCAGCATTTAGACATACACATTAAGCATAAGCCAATTCAGCATGCGCGTAAATTCTAATATGCTGCCGCAATTTCTCAATCTTGATTTGTATCTATATTTTCAAATAATTTTATCATTTCTAATGTGTTGTCTATATATTTCCGCGCATCACCAGATGAATATAGTCGTTGATCCTCTATACGTTCTTTCAAGTCATACGTTGTGGAGCCCGCTATTCTATAGTCGAGGTTTAAGTGGACTCTATTTCCATATCTGAATGGGGTTGAAACCTCCTTTATCCATTTTGACACTCTATTTTTCTGGGTGTCAGAAAGTTTGAAGAATGCTTCCTCAAAAGTATGATGAAATACAACACCCATGTATTGCAAATCCTCTTCTAACAAATATGCGTCTATGATAGGTTGTCCGCAAAACAAGTTCTGTTTCACATCCACAGCTATATTTCCATAAGCAATGGCCCCTTTTAGCGGTATCTCCTTACGCAGAGCCATTCGCATAACGCGCTTAACGTATGTCAAGAAATGGCGCAAACTGACAAAAACATTATCCTTAGAAAAGATGAAAACGCTGTCAGAAAAAAATGTAAACTTGATTCTTTTACTTGTCTCTGATTCGTAGTCTGGGTCATTTTCTTCAGGTCGTAAGGCATTCAAGGCTTTCAGTCGACCATAAACCGCATGAATGCTATTTCTCATAACATAGTCCTTGAATCCTAATATATCAAGGAATGCTACAAAGCACATATCCTTAACTTTCCACTCGGTTTCTTCTTGCACATCTTCGTTAAGAATAGAATTACTTCCAGTATATGATTGCTGCCACTATTGTGCTTTGTTTTCACTCTCTTTCTGATTGTGAATCTTGGCCAACGCAACGATACTCATAAATAACGCTGCTATAATCAATAGAGAGGACACTATTACATACCAAGTATTGAATGACCATGTGCATACCTCAGCATTAACAACGCTAAGCCATTTTATCAGCGATATCCCACTCTGGTGCAACATATAAATTAGTAAGGTTGCAACAAAGGCAAGCACTGAAAACATCAAACGTTTGTAGTATCTCTGGGCCACCACCACATAATCCATTTTTAGATTCGTGGCCCTTTGATTGTAGGCTGTTGAGTTTACCAAGTCAGCAATAGCATTTTTGTCAAAGTCGTCACCCTCCATATTCAATATCGTGGCTGGATCTGGGCGACTATATTGTCCGCGTTTTAATGCTCTTAAAGCATAGAGTATGGTTCCGACCATGTAAAGGGCAAAGAATAGCAGGCAAAGTATCATCAACAATCTAAGCCATGCGGTGTTGCTCGTCTGGCTTACAATGATATTGGCAGTACCTATCAGGACCGTGCCCAAAAAACCAGAAGAAGTGATGAACATTGAGGCCTTACCCTCAATAGTCTTTGTTCGTCCGCGCTCATCGTTGTAATACTGTTGTGAGACGGCTGCTTTTCGCGAAAGGACAGCGTCATTTCCCTGTATTTCTTCTGCCTTGATGTTATTAGTCTCTTCCTCATCCCTTGGTTCACTGGGCATCAGAGGAATGATAAAATCAAATATTCTACGAAATATGTTCATTTACCAACTGTTTTGCTATCGTATCGGATATGGGCATCCCCGTCTGGGTTTCTATCCACGCCCACTGGCCATTGGGATTTATCTCAAGGAATATATATTCTCCTCTTGGTGTTTCTATAAAGTCTATAGCACCAAATTGCAGGTTTAACTTTCGAAGCAGTTCAATACATTTTTCTTTAATGTATTCAGGAAGAAATATTGCTTCATGTGGCAGGATGTTTTCTCCTACACGCCAATCGGTCATGGTCTCCTGATTGGATTGTGAGTCAATCCTCGCAGAAAAGACTTCTTCTCCAATTACCGTCACTCTTACGTCATATTTCTTCTCTATTCTTTCTTGCAAATATGAAGGACATACCTCTATCTGGTCCGCCCCTGGCAATGCTGCCAGTTTACTAGTAAACACAACACTATGCATCTCTGGCCAGCCAATCTGGCCAGAATAGACGGGTTTCACGATACTATCAGCATTGTTTCTTTTTGCGAATTCTTGAAAGTCGCCAGGGCTGTTGGTGATGACTCCCTTCGGTATCTTGAGTCCAATTTCTTTTGCCAGAAGTTGCTGATATACTTTGTTCTCAGCCTTGCGTATGGCGTCTATATCACTTATCCAGTATGCATGCCTTAGAATCTTGTAAAGCCCTTCCAATGTCTGCCGTATTTCCAACTGCATAAACTGAAGTTCATCAGACGTAAGATTTTCATTCAAAAACTTGGGCAATTCTGGACGCCGGAAATAGACGGACTGGAAAGACAACAAGTCTATTGTCAACTGCTTGGGACGGTCATAAAGTGTGAAGATATTGTTAGTGAAGTCAAAAGTGAGGAATACAGAACTCCCAATCTCATCGGTATTAAGACGGTAGTAATCTGCACCTATCTTATTCAGACTTCGAACCACATAGTCACACGTGAAGTCGGAGGTGTTAGTTATTAAAAGTACCTTGGTCATCACGCTCCAACTGCGAAAATGTCTTTGTCTGCGAAGCCAATACAATTGACAAGGTGTCATCACGCTCCCGCGCCGCCTCAGTCTTTGTCATCACACCCATATTCATCTTATCCACCTCAATGAGTGGAACACGTTTCTCTCCGTCATTATATACTGACATATTCAAATTGCGGTCATATACCACACCATCGAAATAATCCTTACCAGTACATTTCCTGGCATAATCCAACAATACTGATTTCATGTCTATATCAATTATTATTCTTACTCCTTGTCAAAGCGAAGGGGGACAGTCTCCGAGCGTGCTCATTTGAACATCTATGAAAAGGATTCTATGAGTGAAAAACTTTTTGCCCCTCGGTAATCCCTCAATCCGCTTGTTTCCTTTTGTCTTTGTCTGTTAAGTTGGCTATGTTGCCGCAAAAAATCATCTTTCAACTTGTACTATTCAAGAGCGTTAAATTCAAGTTTTGTCAACTGTTTCCTATAGTTCTCGTATTGGAGGGCTATCTCCTTCAAGCACGCTTTCTCGACATCTCCTTTTACAGAAATCTCTATCAGGAAGCTATCAATCTCTGCGTATATCTTTTCGGTCTTGTCCAAAGTTCCATCCGTCACCTTCCCTTGTGCCAAGTCCGCTTTCACATCACGAACATCCTTTCCCTCCAGCAGGAGTTTCAGGTATTCCAGTCTCTCCTTCCACTCAATCTCTATTCCCGATTGGCTCAGCCTCCCCGCAATAATCCCCAGCGTCGTGCTTACATAATTCGTAAGCAACCGATTCCACTGCGCTATGTATTCTTGGCGTGTCATAATGAGTTGTGTCTTTTAACTAGCGGTTCCACTTGCGCGTAAGAGCGGAAGCCGCTATTGATTCATTCCTATTTCTTACTCTAGTTTAATCAGTCTAGTCTTTATCGCTTTTCTCGACATACTTCACCAATCCTGCAACATACTGTGCAAAATCTGATTCTCCCTGCTCCGAAACCATCTTCTTCAGTTTCGTATGCAATCCGGAAGCCGCCACAACTGTGTTACTTATAATAGGAGCATAGTAGTCTTTCTCAGCAAGTATAATGGCCTGACATTCACTGTTATCAACTACTTTGGCAAGTATCTGATTTGCCGCATCATCACTACGAGTCTGTATGTCTGAATAGCGCAGCCAAGTATGCAGCACTTTGAATTTGGCCGGTGTCATCGCATAACCTCCTTGTCCGTTAAGAATCTTGTTACGCAACTCTACCACCTGAGCAGAGACGTTGGCATAGTCCACCTTCTGTAACAAACTGCGCCAAGTATCATCAAGTACTGCTCCATTCTGTGCCGCGACATCTAACAACTGAACGGCCAACAGGTTCAGGTTACCCATATTGCCACTATTGATATAGGGACTATCAATCAACTTTCCAAGGGCCACATCCCAGTTGTTGCCTGAATGGTTGGTGGTTCCTGCAGAGGCAAATTGTGTCTGAGGCTGCGCAATAAGCTCTGTGGCACACTTGGTTAACAATGCTTGGGAAAGGGGTGTATGGTCGGTAAGAAGAGCGTCAATCCATGCAGTGGAGAGCAGAGAAAAGAACGGCTTCGCCGCTTCTACCTCTGACAATTCTTTCACGCCCCAGGCATCTGCAAATTGTATGATGGACTCTTGCGTCACACCAAGGATGCCTTTCAGATTCTCCCAGTTCTCTACAAACTCTGGATAGTCTGGCATATTGTCGTGCTTACATTCCGTAACCATTTTGGCTATCACCTTGCAGCGGTAGTTGATGTAGCGGTTAGAGATGACATCTTTGAGCAGCTTTGTCGTACTTGTGTAGAAAAGGGCTTCGTCGTAAAGCAAGGCTATATGCCGGTCGGTATCAGGCAGTTGTTCCATAACTGTTGAGGCACGGAGCACATAGATTTCATCGTACAAAGGCTTATCAGGGTCGCTTTGGACAGATTGCCACAGGCTGGCAGTATAATTGGCATCCAACTGGCTCTGTAACTTTTCGAAGAACAGACGCTGCACGTTAATCAAATGATAAGCCACTGGTGCGGCAGCTGTTTTCTTGTTCAACTCAGCCACGGCATAGTCTGCTACTTCTTGTACGGTATAGTCTTTATTATCTTTAAGTTGACGCAGGGCTTGATAATAGGCAAAGCCTTCGCCAAGGGCGGTTTTAAGGGCGCTGTTTACCTCCTTTGCATCTGCACTCAAGGGGTATTTTCTGTAATTGCCTGCGGCTTTCTCAACATAGTCCAGATAGCGGGTGGCACCCAGGGTGGTAGTAGGGCAGATGGTAGCTGCACTGAACTGTTCCGCAAAGGGTGAGTTGAATAGGTTCTCCAATTGCACAAACAGTTTTCCGCCATCCACATCCTTATTGTCAAGTAGCCGTTGGCAAAAGGCAGTGGCACATTTCTCTGCCAATGCCTTAGTCTGATGACTGAACACGATTTGCTCGTAATCGCTAAAGGCAGTAGGTTTGTCGGGCTGATCAACGTACTGTTTGCCAAAATAACGCCATATCTTTGCAAGACCTTTTTTGTCTTCAACATTAAGCTTGCTTTCATCAATCTGGGCTATGAGTCCTACAACCTTGCTGTCCGCGATGGTTTCTAAATCATGAACTTCCTCATCAAGCATCGCCATAAAGTGAGGGTTGGCAGCGTATGTGTTCAAGTTGCCCTCCTTCACCTTGCCGATGAAGCAGTTCTTGATATAGCGACGGATGACTATCTGAATAGCAGCATCAGGCTGGATGCCATAAACCAAAGAGGCTATCTCTTTGCGAAGATACTTACGGACTTCTTGGTCCTTCAGCACCTGCAATAGTCCTTCGAAGAAGCCTCCATCAAGGATATACTCCTCGGTGGTGACATTCACCTTGTCAGTCTTGCCGTTATTGGTCCTGTCAACACTGGGATTTCTCAACAGGTCGTGTTCCTTCAATGTATAGACGGCAATGGAAACAGGATGTATCTCCTTTTGCCACTGTTTTGTAAGAGTGACAGTCTTATTGATGAAGGATATCATCTCGCGCACATTGGGCGTGGGATGCAAGTGACGGTAGCAACGGCTGACCAGTTCTTTGTCATCTTCGTCCATCGTGTCGCCATAGGATTGGTTCAGTAGATCTGCAAAGAGTGTCTTATAGTCGGACACTATGGGTTCCGGGACTCGGAACACCACGGGGAAGGTCTTGTCAAGGAAGCAGCGCAGAAGTTTCAGTCGCTCGGTTTCCACGCTGGCCTCAGAGAAGGCAGAGGCAAGATGCTCTTCGTCGTAAGGGATGATGCACCAGATGTTCTGATAACCGTCATCAGCAAAGAATGTCTGAATGAGCGACCAGAACTGATGAACTTTTTCCGACGGCAGGCGATCCATATTGTCAAAGACAATCACCAAACGTTCGTTCTTGGACAATCCTTTGGATACCTCGCCCATCCACTCCTTGAACTCGCGCACCGAGGGTTCCTGCTCGCTGATAACGTAAGATGTGGTGTCACTTTTGCCCTCGGTGTTGTACATCTTCCACATCGGACCAAGCTGTTTGCAAAAAGCTGCAATTATAAGAAATGTCAGCATTGGACCTAATATAATAGACAAATGCGCCCACCAGCACAAATCGTCTTTAGCTACAAGATCCAATATCGGTATCAACAAGCCTGTTATCAGCAGCATCAGGACAAACACCTTAGTCCAGCCATTAAACGATGGTATGGTAATATCGCGAGTATAGGACTTCCGAGATAGCAGTGACTCAAGTTTTTCCTTCCAAGTGCAGGGTATCCACTTAACCTTTCCTTCGCCCTCGGGCTTCATCACACGCATGGTGGTTTCGCCCGTCAGTTTCTTTTCTGTTATCAGCTTCTTGGTAAGCAGTTCCAATATGGAGCGGCGTTGCAAGTCCTCTTGATTGCCCCAAGCATCGAACGGGAAGAAGGTGTAGGCACCTTTCTTGTTCAGCTCTGCTTCCAACAGTTTGATCACATTCGACTTTCCACTTCCCCACTTACCTTCAAGACCTATCAGCCGGGCAAATACCGTATTGCCAGTCGTATCGGTTTCGGAAATATGCGCAGCAATAGCCTGGGCAAGCCTCTCCTGAGACTTTCCCTTGAACATATCCTCGCCCTTGGGCTTGTTGCTGATGTAACGAGGGTACTGCACCTCTACAGGTGCTTCTTGTGCTGTTGCTTGCTTCTTACTCATATTTCGCTATTGTCTCTCGCTTTAGCCTCCTTTCAGGCTGCTTACTGCCTTACTCCCGAGTAAGCCTGTAATTTGCTGTGTAATTTGCTGATTTTGGTTGTCAGATTTCTGTCTTACGACTGATCCAAGTTGACGGGTTAATGATTTAGAACTGTTTTACGTTGACTGCCGTTTGATTTGGGACTGGTTTTCGTTGTCAGCCTCATTTCCCACGACTGATTTTTGTTTACTCTAATGCAGAGCCGTCACTTTGGTTTGCCGTTGCAAATTTAAGAATAATGCGATGAACTTGCTGCCACGAGACATTGTACTTCTTGGCAAGATCCACTTGGCTTATTCCTTCAAGATGATACTCCCGGAGAATCGCCTCCCGATTTGATCGACCTAAGTAGTTCCTTCCACTTGGCGTTTTGTGAGTTTGATCTGTCATTTTAGTTGACTTTGTGTCAACTTATTTCAGCGTAAGACACCTAAATTATTACCATAGACAAGAAGATAATTATTCATACTCAGTCCCTCTTAAAAATATCCCTCGTATAAACCTTCCCCTGCACATCATCCAGCGCCGCATCATACCTGTTGGCGATTATCGCGTCAGCTTGGGCCTTGAAGGCAGTCAGATCATTCACCACGCGGGAGCCGAAGAAGGTGGTTCCTTCTTCCAGCGTGGGCTCGTAGATAATCACCTTGGCGCCTTTGGCCTTGATGCGTTTCATTATGCCCTGGATGGCGGACTGGCGAAAGTTGTCGGAGTTGGATTTCATAGTTAGGCGGAACACGCCAACTACCACTTCCCTCTCCTTCACTGCATCATATGCACTGGAGGCAGTGTAGTAACCGGCCTTCTCCAGAACACGGTCTGCGATGTAATCCTTACGGGTGCTATTCAATGGCCCTGATAAGGTTCTCCGGCACATCTTACCCGATGAGGATCCTGCTGGGATAGAGATTACATACAGGGCCTTGCTCTCGCGCAGGAACTCCGGCGAAAAAATCAGGTTGAACTTCTTAACCTACCGGAATGGTAGACTTGATGACCATCACCGCATCCGGGTTCACCTTCAGCACAAGGTCTATCACTTCCTCCACGTGGGTGGTCAGGTCCAGGTTTTTCTCCAGTTTCCCAATAATGCTTACTGCTCCACCCAAATCAGTTTACCTACATCGTAGCCGCGGCGGGTGGCCTCAGCGAGGATAGTCTCACGGACAGAGTCTTCGAGTTTTGGGGTACGGGAGAGTATCCAGAGGAATTTATCGTTGCTTCCGCCCACCAGGACCCATTTGTAGTCAGGATCAATGAGCATGATGCGATAGTCGCCATAGAATGGGCCGAAGAATGAAACGCGGAGGATGCGCGGGTTGTCGGTTAGTTTTGCCTTTCCTTTGGCATCTTTGGGTTTACCGTCTTTTATGCCGGTGTTCAGCACAGCGACTTTTCCGTCTTCGCGAAGTGTGTAATTTGCCTTGGCGAACTGAATACCACGCTCGAAGGGATGGTCGAAACGGGCGATTTCGTACCAGTCGCCAAGATACTTGTCAAGTTCGAGACCACCTTTGACTGAATTGTCTACATTAGGCTGAGCCGAGCAGCCGAAAGAAAGAAAACATGCCATAATAACAAAAGCAATTATCTTTTTCATATAAAATAATGTTTGAAAATGACTATTCATAAATACCTTTAAACCCTTTTACTTCCCCACCGGCACCTTAAGCACCACTTTCTTCACCAGCTCCGGCTTGCCGTCAACAGCCAGCAGGGGTTCGTGGGCGTCGTCGGGCCAGACTTACCAAAAGGTGATAAAACTCATCCATAAAACTGCGTGTTGTCGACTTTACACGTGCAAAATCCACCAGCGCATCACGAATCTGCATATTATGGAGATACTTCGCAAAGTCTCGTGCTGAAGTCCTTGATTTAAGTTCTGAACCCAGAATGGTGGTTATATCTATATAACCTCTGTATCAGGATCCATTCCAGACAGTTTATCTATCAGTTCCTTCGCTGTCATTTTTCCATCTATTTCTATCTTGGCATATCCCCGCTCCAACCATGGCCAAGGTCCCAGTGTTCATCGTAAACAAATTCAAAATAAGGAAGGGCGAACTCTTTTTCTATCAGTTCCGTCAGTTCTTCCTGCAAAGGTTCTGCCCACTTTCCTACAAGAACAATAAACTTGTCAATTGTCCAAGCCACTCTTCCGCGTGGCACCTGCGTATAGTCGCCTTTGAACTTGGTATCTTTATGCTGGGCCTGCGCACGGAAGTACTCTTTCGCCCATACTTGGCGATGTAGTTTCGGGTAGTTTATGAATGGCACACCTTTATCCGCAGCCTCCTCCACTTCGCGGGGTGTCAACTCTTTCTTACAGACACCAAACAGAGTATGCTCTTGAGTATCATACCAGAATATACCCACAGAAGGCATTTGTTCATCAAACGCCTTCATATTCGCCATCTGCGCATTGTGCTCTTTTTCGGATAGTTGTGTCATAATAGTTTAAACTACTTGTGCTTATGGCTCCCCTACCACCAACGGGTCTTGTTTTGCAGATTCAACTTGTGCGTCCACATCTTCGCTCGAGACAACACTTTCCCCCCAAAAGTCAACTGGATTCGAACCTGTGGAATGAGTTTTTAAATAAAGAGCCAGGGCCAGAGGCCCGGGAGTGATATTTGCATTTAAACTGTCGGATGCTGAAAAACCACCGCCATCGGAGAAATCACCACCAGTAACCAACAGTTCTATTGATCGCATATGATCTAATTCGTTATCCAAACGATAAAGATTACCACAGAGAGCAACGTTCTTCAATTCATCAAAAGGAATTATCAGTTCCTTAGCAAGTATAAGCCCATTAGGATAAAGAACCTTCTTGCATTCCCTACATGCATAATCAACAATTCTTGCCTGTATAGAACTCATACGCTTAAGCAAATCCACAAAAATCATATTGCTATCATCCGCACCATCCGGAGTACAAGACGACACAAATAGACCTGCCCATAAATCTTGTAGTTCATCATTATCAACCATAGAACAGCTATCCATTATTGACAAACCAACTCTTGGATTAGCTGTCAAATTCAATTGTTGACCATCAAAACTCAACCTTTCTTTTGATTTCTCAAGCATGCGAAGGATATTATTCAGACGCCAAAATCGAATTCTATCCTTAAACATAAAGCCAATCTCCTCCAATCCTGGCTTGAATACGGCATTAAGAAATGAGGAAACGCCATTAATTGCAGATTCTGTAACTTTCAAGCCTGCTTGCCCGATAGGTTCTATTCCTAAAATATCGTGAATCTCCATAGCAAAAAGGCATTAAAACGAGAGATTGTATATTTATTCCTCCACCGGCACCTTAAGCACCACTTTCTTCACCAACTCCGGCTTTCCGTCGACAGCCAGCAGGGGTTCGTGAGCATCGTCGGGCCAGACCACAACGAAGTAGCCATTGCCTATAACTGCATCGAGACCGGGTTCGTCAGCATAGCGGGCTGCGTCCTTTTCCTCTTTGTAGGGAATGGTCTCCTTGACGCATTCGAGGGGTTTGCAGCGAATCAGTTCGCAGCCACGGAGTGCCAGTTGGATGTCGATGAACTTGCGATGTGCTTCGAAGCCTTTCTCATTGACCGGCTTGGTCATCGACTCGCTCACAATGGCCTTCACGCCGTTCTCCAGCATATAGGTTCCGTTCTCTACCGATGCATCCAGCCCGGCGATGTAGTCCAATCCCGTATCCAGGGCGGCACTCAGACCCTTGTATAACCTAATGTTCTTTATGTTGTCGTAAATCATATTCAGTCTTTTCCAAAAATGTCCCTTGTGTAAACTTTGTCCTTGACATCATCCAGCACGCTCTCATAACGATTGGCTATAATCACGTCGCAACGTGATTTGAATGCAGTCAGATTATTAACCACAGCAGAGCCGAAGAAAGTAGAACCATCCTCCAGCGAAGGTTCATAAACTATCACCTTGGCACCTTTTGCCTTGATGCGTTTCATAATGCCCTGTATGGCGCTCTGGCGGAAGTTGTCCGAACCTGTCTTCATGGTGAGGCGATAAACACCGATTACACATTCATGCTCAGCGGAAGCATCGAAGCCACCGCGGCTATAATAGTCGTAATACCCGGCCTTACGCAGCACGCGGTCCGCAATAAAGTCTTTGCGGGTACGGTTACTTTCGACAATTGCCCCTATCAGGTTCTCCGGCACGTCATTGTAATTTGCCAGCAACTGCTTGGTATCCTTCGGAAGGCAATATCCGCCGTAGCCGAACGAAGGATTATTGTAATGAGTTCCGATTCTCGGATCCAGACCGACGCCTTCTATGATCGACTTGGTATCGAGTCCCTTAATTTCGGCATAAGTATCCAGTTCGTTGAAATACGATACCCTCAAAGCGAGATATGTGTTCGCAAAGAGTTTAACGGCCTCGGCTTCGGTCGTGCCCATGAAAAGAACCGGTGCATCCGGACGGAGGGATCCTTGCTTCAACAGCTCTGCAAAAGCATTCGCAGCACCGGCGATGGATTCCTTCGCTTCGCTCGGAATTACTGGAGCATCAAAGCCAACAATAATCCTGCTGGGATACAGGTTGTCGTACAGAGCACGGCTCTCGCGCAGGAACTCGGGCGAGAATAATATCTTCGCCCCATACTTCTTGCACACGCTCTTTGTATAACCTACGGGGACCGTGGACTTGATAACCATCACGGCTTCGGGGTTCACCGCAAGCACCAGTTCTATCACCTCTTCCACATGCGAAGTGTCGAAGAAGTTCAACTGGGGGTCGTAATTGGTAGGGGTAGCGATAACCACGAAATCGGCATCCTTGTATGCTGAACGTCCGTCCAGGGTTGCGGACAAGTTAAGCGGCTTCTCTGCAAGATACTGCTCGATTTCGGCATCGGCTATGGGAGACTCGCGGCGGTTAATCTTCTCAACCTTTTCCGGAATCACATCCACAGCCACCACCTCGTTGTGTTGAGATAGCAGCGTTGCAATCGAAAGGCCTACATAGCCTGTCCCTGCTACGGCAATTTTCATGTTACTGGAAATAACTATTGGTTATTGCACACTTCTCGGACTCCTCGTGTCTTGCGCGTATGCGCGCGAAGACCGAGTGAGCCTCGGGTTCCTTCAGTTGTTCACCTGAATTCGGTCTGGCTCCTATCCAGGAGCAGAGTCCGTGAACCATTAGCTTTCATTTACGGTGAAAGCGTACAAATATACTAAAATTCCGTCAGTTGTCAAACATATTTCAAGTCCAAATGCAAAGCATTGGAACTCAAGCGAATTCGCCTACAAGATCGTAGTCTTCGGCCTCCTGGATGCGTACGTTGATGAATTTGCCCACATAGGCCGCGGCATCCTCCCCTTCCGGCACGCGAACGATTATTTCTCCGTCCACCTCGGGGCTTTCGTATTGCGAACGGCAAACCAGCCGGCCGCCCAGAACGGCGTCGGCAAGCACGGGCACCACCGTACCTACGCGCGAAGCGTTGAACTCCGCCGAGATCCCTTCCTGCAGCGCCATCAAAGCATCGTAGCGGCGCTGTTTCTCCTCCTCCGGCACATCGTCCTTCAGGTTCGCGGCGCCCCAGGTTCCTTCCTCCTCGGAGTACTTGAACGCACCCAGGCGCTCGAATCTCGCTTCACGCACAAAATCCAGCAACTCTTCAAACTCGGAAGGTCCCTCTCCCGGATGCCCCACAATCACGGTAGTGCGCAGCACCACCCCGGGAATCTCCTCTCGCAGGCGGTATATCAACTTGCGCGTCCACTCCCCCGTCACCCCGCGGTGCATGTTGTGCAGCACCTTGTCCGAGATATGCTGCAGGGGGATGTCAAGGTACTTGCAGATCTTGGGGTTGACCGCCATCTCGTGGAGAACATCTTCCGGGAAGCCTTCGGGGTAGGAATAATGCAGGCGTATCCATTCGATTCCGCTCACTTCCGAGAGCGCGCGGAGCAGGTCCGCAAGCGCCCGCCTGCCATAAAGGTCAAGCCCGTAATATGTTGTGTCCTGGGCGATTACGATAAGTTCCTTCACTCCCCTCTCTGCCAGCTCCCGGGCCTCCGCAACCACATCTTCGATGGGCACGGACCGGTGCGCTCCGCGTATGTAGGGAATGGCGCAATAAGAGCAGCGACGGTCGCATCCCTCGGAAATCTTGATGTATGCGTAAGAGCCGCCTTCGAACCTGCGGGAATTGCGCAGAGCATGCGAAGGTTTCACCCCGAGCGCGCGCACTACCGGCGCCAGGTCACGGGCGCCGAACCAAGCGTCCACCTCCGGGATAAGTCCTGGCATCTCAGCGGAATACCTCTGACTGAGGCAGCCGAACACCAGTATCTTCCCGGTCAGGCCCGCCTTCTTGCGCTCGACTTCCGCAAGTATCGTGTCTATGCTCTCCTGTTTGGCGTCGCCTATGAAGCCGCAGGTGTTTATCAGCGTCACGTCAACGCGCTCCGTAAACTCCTCAGGCACAATGTTATAAGCATCCGCCGGCAATTGGGCCAGCAGATGCTCTGTGTCGACTGTGTTTTTGGAACAGCCGAGGGTTATTACCTTAAGCCTCGGCATTCTCCGCAGCCTCTTCTTCCTCCTCTACGAAGTCGAGCGAAGCGTACTTGACGAGTTCGTTGTACCAGTCGAGGATTTTCTTCATGTGAGAGAAGTAGAAGCGGTCGGGGTCGTAGTTGGGAACGGCCTTGCCGAATACGGCCTTGATTTCTGCCTCGGGCGACTTGCTGGTGGGAGCCTCTTTTCCGTCCAGGGCCTTGTTGATGGCGAGGAACACGTCCTTGAGCTTGAATTCGCCTTCTTCGGTGTAAATCGCTATGTCCGAGAGGGTTGTGATGCGGCTGTGAGGGTCGAACACCGTGCGGTGGCCGTCGCTCAAGGCCTCTGCGATTGCAGAATTGTTCCTGCTGAGTGCAAGGAACTTATAGAGTCCGTGCTGTCCGGAAATGGACAGGATTTTGCTGAGATCTGTTTTCATATCGTTCAATAAATTATCTACTTTTTTATGCAGTTCCTCCAGCGAGGAATCGTTTTCTATTACTACATCCCCCTGTTCCTCGCAGGTCTCTTTTTGGGAGGCCAGCCTGGCGGCCGTCCTGGGGTTGCGGGCGAGCCTCTGCTCCAGCGGAGCGCGCACCAGCCAGACTTCGTCCCAGAGGCCGTCGAAGATGGGTTTTTCAAGCGCTATCGCCGATTCGAAGAACACCACCGGGCCCGTCTGGGCGGCCCTCCATCCGAGGAAGTCCTTCAGAACCTCGGGATACACCACCGCCTCCAGGGCTTCCCGCTTGGCGGCATCTTCGAAGATTACCCCTATCTGCGCGAAAGGCAGGCCGATGGCCTCTTCCACGCGAGCCTTCAGCCCCGGCACGCTGTCGTAGAGGGCCTTTGTGCGGGAGTCGCTGTCATACACGGGCAGGCCTTTCGAGGCCAGCCATCTGCAGACTTCGGACTTTCCGGAGGCTATCCCTCCCGTTATCAGGACCGTCTTCATAGCTTTTCGACGCATTCTGCCACGGACGGCTGCACGCTGGCGCTGATTACCCCCCTGGGGGCATCGCAGTGTATGACGCAGCGGCCTGTGAGCGAGCCCGCAAATTCGTGGTAATCAACATAGCAGACAGCAGATTCCGCGGGTTTGGCCATCACCGGGAAAACGCATCTGAAGGTAACCTTCACCCTGTTCGGATAGATGCTGAGTTCCTTGCCGGGGGGCACTCCGCGTGCGCTGACCGGCAACTCGGTCTCCATCTCCACGAAACGGCTGACCTCCAGCGACCACGACACCGCCTCGTCCGACAGACGCAGCCCCTCAGGGGCCTCCAGCGCCACTTCTCCGTGCATGCTGCCGCGGATGTCGCTGCGCTCAATGGTGCGTGTGCCGATCGATTCCAGGTTGGCAAGCAGGTCCGACGGGCCGTAGACCAGCACGGAATCCGGCTGAACCACGAACGTGCCGTTCTGCATGTACTGCGGGCGGAAACTCAGCAGGCTGTTCACCCGCACCGGCACCTTCTTGTTGAGTTCCCTTATGAAGCGGAAGCGGAGTTTGTCGAAGAGGAAAGACTCAACGCTTGCGCCGGATCCGAAAATGTCGTTCACGTAGCGGTAGAGCTGGGCGGAGCCTATGCTGAAATAGTCGCCCTCCTCGTGCGTGAAGTCGTCTGCGTCGAAGCGCACCCGCACGGCTTCGCTCTTCCTCTCCAGATAAAGGAGGCGGAATCCGGAGGCCTTGCAGCGCGCTGTCAGCGACACCGCGTCGCTCGATGCGGCAGCCCTTCCGGCGATGTTGCTCTCTGCCACGACCTGCACGGTGACCACATCCGTCTGCATATGCGACAGATTGTGTATCAGCCAGATACCGGCCGACAGCGCGAGACATCCCGCGAAGTACTGCCAGTTCTTCACTATTTGGTTTCCTGTGCGTCGGTGCTGTAGTCGCGGACGATGCTGTTCTTGTCGACGCGGAGTTTGACTTCGCCGTCTACCTTGATGAGCACGCTGCGCTCCTGGATTTCAGCGACGGTTCCGTAGATGCCGCCGGCGGTGACCACCTTGTCACCTTTCTTGAGTTCTTTGCGGAACTTCTCGAGTTCTTTCTGCTGCTTGCGCTGGGGGCGGATCATAAAGAGCCACATCACTGCGAAGAGCAGGAGTATCATAATCCAGAAACTTGCGCCGCCGCCACCTGCGGGCTGTTGTGCGGCCTGAAGAATAGTGAGGATGTTCATAATTTATTTTTTTATCAGTTTGTCCAGAATTCCGTTGACGAAAGCCCTGCTTTCGGGTGTGCTGTAGTACTTGGATATCTCCACGAACTCGTTGATTGTCACCTTCGGGGCTATGTTGTCGAAGGCCTCGGCTTCTGCCAGTCCGCAGATGATGAGGGCGAGGTCGGTGGTGCAGATGCGGCTGCGGTCCCACTTCGGGGTCACCTCCGCTATCTGCTTGATATAGCGGTCGTAACCCGTGTACGCGGAGCGCAGGAGCTTGACCACGAAGGCCTTGTCGCTCTCTTTTGAACCGGTTTCGTCCATGTCGCTCATGAAGAGCGGAGGAAGGTTCCAGGGCCTGCCTTTGCCGAGGTTTTCCATAGTGCGGCAGCACCAGGTCAGGGCGTAGGCGAGGTCGTCATTCCACCAGATGGAGAGGTCTTCGAGTATCTCTTCGAGTTCTTCGTTGTCTTCGAATTCCTCTTCGAAGATGCGGACCCAGAGTTTCGCGTCTTCCTTCAGGCTGTTGGGGCCGGATTCAAGGTATTCTTTAAAATAATCTTTGGAGCGTATGGAATCGTAGAGGTGGCGCACCAGCACGTCATACTGCCCCCAGTCGAATTTCTTTTTCTGAATCAGTTTCAGGAAATCCGGATCCTCTTCCATTTTTGGGGCTATGTGGTTGTCGGCGAACTTGAAGTTCGGATGAAGTTCTTCCTCGGTGGGGTTGAACTTGGCTCTGGCGGCCTCCAGGCGGGATTTTGCTTCCCTTGTGACGGGGCCTATGCTGCAAAGTAAAAAGAGGTAGAGATCCCTCGTCGATTCGAGGGAGCGGTCCAACTGCGCCTCAAGTTCCTTGAGTGTGGCAGACTGGTTTTCCGTGAAACTGTATATGGCCTTGAAAGCCTTTATACGTAGGATTCTGCGGTTAAGCATCTTTTTCAAACAAAAATAATATGCAAATATAGCATCTAATCCTTAAAAAATTCTAATTTTGCAGAAACAAATTTAAATAATCAGTTTATGTACAAAGAGGACAGAGATCAGTTTGGTTATCAGGATCGAAATGCGGAAGATGTTTACTCCAAGCCTGTAAGAGCCGGTAAACGTACATACTTTTTCGATGTAAAGTCCACGAGGGGTCAGAACGACTTCTACCTGACAATCACCGAGAGCAAGCGTCGTAATAATCCCGATGGGACTTTCACATACGACAAGCACAAGATTTTCCTCTACAAGGAAGATTTCGACAAATTCAAGGAAGGGCTCGACGAGGTGATCAAATACATCACCGACAACTGCTTCGGCGGCACCATTCCCGTGCGTGAAACGCCCGAAACCGAGCAGGGGCCCGAACAGGAAGGCTACTTTTAATGGCCTCCATCCTGCTGAAAAGCATAACTGTCGGCGGTGAAAGGAAAGATATTCTCATCGCCGGCAGCCGTATTGTGAAGATAGCCCCCGAAGGCTCCTGCATCGACTGGGACCTCACCGGGGATGTAGAAGTGATGGAGTGCAGCGGCAAATGGGCCCTGCCGGGATTCATCAACATGCATACCCATGCCGGCATGGCGCTGATGCGCGGAATCGGCGAAGACATGGTCTTCCAGGACTGGATCAAAAAAATCTGGGACATCGAGGCCGGCTTCGACTACGATTACGTCTACTGGAGCGCCAAGGTCGCCTGTATCGAAATGATACGCACCGGCACCACCACTTTCAACGACCAGTACTGGTTCTTCCAGGCCTGCCAGCAGGCCGCTTCCGAGATGGGCATCCGCCCCGCCGTCGGCTACGACATCATCGACCACGGCGACCCGGAGGAAGCCCGCCGACAGATGGACCAGTGCGAGCGCAAGTACGAGGAAGTCAAGGACTTATGGAAGAAGGACGGCGCCATCTACGAACTCGCCTTCCATGCCATATACTCCGTCAGCGAGCCCATGATGATTTGGGCGGCGGACTTCGCCCGCAAGCACGACCTCCCTCTTCACATCCATCTTTCCGAAACCCTTAAGGAAGTGGAAGACTGCAAGGCGGCCCACGGCGGGCTCACCCCCGTGGAATACCTCGACGCCATCGGCGTGCTGGGGCCCAATCTGCTCGCAGCCCACTGCCTCTGGCTCTCGGAACACGACATCGAACTGCTTGCGCGCCACGGCGTGCACTGCATACATAACATCAACTCCAACACAAAGTTATCCTCCGGCTACAAGTTCCTCTACAACGAACTCCGCGACGCAGGCGTGAACGTCTGCATAGGCACGGACGGATGCGCTTCTTCCAACAATCTCGACATCCTCGAGGCGATGAAGACCTCCGCCCTGTTCCAGAAAGCCTGGAGGAACGACCCGAAGGCCCTGCCGCTTCCGGAACTGCTGGACATGGCGACCATCAACGGCGCCAAGGCCCTGCGGCTCGACAGCGGACGCCTGGAGGAGGGCGCCCTGGCGGACATCTCCATAGTGGAGACCGACAGTTCCTACTTCCTCTCCCCCGGCCCCTTCCTCGCAAACCTCGTCTACTCAGCGCACTCCGACTGCATCGACTCCGTCATCGCCGGAGGCAGGTTCGTGATGCGCAACCGGGAGATCGCGGGCGAACGGGAGATCCTGCACGAAGCGCGGCAGGCCCTCAGCAAAATCAAATAGCACTATGGACGAAAGAATCAACAAGATCAACACCGCGGCCGAGTTCATCGAGTCGCGCCTCGAAGGCAGGAAGCCCGTCGCGGCCATCATCCTTGGCAGCGGCCTCGGCCAACTCGCCGAAATCATCGAAGACCGCATCACCATCCCCTACACCGAAATCCCCTGCTTCCCCATATCTACCGTAATCGGGCACAAGGGCAATTTCATCTGCGGATTCCTGGGCGGCAAGTGCGTCCTGGCAATGCAGGGCCGTTTCCACTATTACGAAGGTTACGACATGACCACCCTCACCCTGCCCGTGCGCGTGATGAGTAAACTCGGGGTGAAGTTCCTGCTGGTCTCCAATGCCGCAGGCGCCCTGAATCCCGAATACAAGGTGGGAGATACCATCATCATCCGGGACCATATCAACTTCATGCCCAACCCTCTGATCGGGGCGAACATGGACGACTTCGGGCCCCGCTTCCCGGATATGACCTGCGCCTACGACCTCGAACTGCAGGCCAAGGCTGTCGAGATTGCCGCTTCGCTCGGATTCAACCTGCACAAGGGCATTTATTTCGGCGGTTCGGGCCCTACCTACGAGACTCCGGCCGAGGTGCGTTTCTTCCGTTCTGCCGGCGCCGACCTGGTGGGGATGTCGACTGTTCCCGAGGTGATTGTGGCGCGCCATTGCGGCATGCGTGTTTTCGGCATGTCGGTTGTGACCAACGTATGCAACACCGAGAACGTCGAGCGTAATTTCAATGATGGCGAAGATGTTGTGCAGCAAGCGAATGCAGCTACGGCGAAAATGATTCCTCTGTTTACCAAACTGATTGAAAGTCTGTAATGGATAGAAGGGCTGAGATTATCGAGGATGCGGCTGCGTTCCTCAGTTCGTGGTTGGACGGACGCAAGCCTCTGGTGGGAATAATTCTGGGCAGCGGTCTCGGAGAATTGGCAAATGAGATTGAGGATCCCATCGTGGTTCCCTACGTGATGGTGCCGGGTTTCCCCGCAGCCACGGCCGTGGGACACAAGGGGAATTTCATCTGCGGCTTTCTGGGAGGCAAATGCGTGCTCGCCATGCAGGGGCGCTATCATTATTACGAGGGCTACGGGATGGACACCGTGGTGCTTCCTGTCCGCGTGATGATTAAGCTGGGAATCAAGTACCTTCTGGTTTCCAATGCAGCCGGTGCCATGAACAAGAGCTTTGCCATCGGCGACCTGATGCTGATCCGCGACCATATCAATCTTCTGCCCAATCCTCTGATAGGGCCCAATCTGGACGAGTTCGGGCCGCGTTTCCCGGACATGACCTGCGCCTACGACCTTGAATTGCAGGCCCGGATGCTTTCTATTGCTTCGCGCCAGGGAGTCAAGTTGCAGCGGGGAATCTACGTCTCCTGCACCGGGCCATGCTACGAAACCCCTGCCGAATATGCATTCTACCGTGCCATCGGCGGCGACGACGTAGGCATGAGCGTAACTCCGGAAGTGATTGTCGCCCACCACGCCGGTATTCGCGTGCTCGGCATGTCCGTGATTACCGATGTAGCCCATGAAGCCGGCGACGACTATGTCACCGACGAGAACGAAATCGTCCGCCAGGCCGACCTCGCCTCCCGCAAGATGACCGGACTCTTCCGGGAACTGGTAGCAGGGCTTTGATTTGCTCGCTGCATGGGTGAGGTTTTAGCAAGTTAGATATCACGGTCAAGAAAGTCGATGAAACCGGGTATCGACAGATCGTAGCCGCGGGGGCCGGCGAGCACCGTTCCGGCGGAATCCAAGATGAAGTAGTTGGGCTGGGCGTTGACGCCGAAGCGGCTGCGGGCAATGTAACTGTTCACGCGGCCGACATCCTTCAACACTTTTCCCTCCGGGGTCGTAACCCATTGATCTTCCGACAATTTCTGCTTATCATCGGTATATAGGGCAACTATCACGAAGTCATCCCTCAAGCGCTGCAGCACCTGAGGATCGCTCCAAACACGCGCTTCCATCTCACGGCAGTTTACGCAGCCATGCCCGGTGATATCTACGAAAACCCGCTTCCCCGTCGCCTTCGCCGCTACAAGTGCGTCGTCGATATTGTCATAGCCGATCAATCCGTGGGGCAGTTTGACCATCGCAGCGGCTGACAGCTGCTCCCCTTTCGTGAGTTCGCCCTGCGGGCTCACCCCACCATCCCTTCGGGACGGTCCCCCCGCTATCGAACCGCGGGTGTTACGTCCCTCAAGGGGAGTAGCTTCCGCCGCTGAAACGATCACAAAATCCTGCGTCTCCAGCGGAGGCAGATACCCCGATAAAGCCTTGAGGGGCGCGCCGAACATGCCGGGAATCATATAAACGACGAAAGCGAAGTCGACGATGGCAAGCGCCAGGCGCCCGACACCGATGTGCTTAACCTCGTCATCGTACTTAAAGCGCAGCTTACCAAGCAGATAGAAGCCCAGCAAAGCGAAGCATACAATCCAGATGGCGAGGTAGACTTCGCGGTCCAGGATGCCCCAGTGATAGGTCTGGTCCGCCACGCTGAGGAACTTGAATCCAAGCGCGACTTCGATGAAACCCAGCACCACCTTGACGCTGTTCAGCCATCCGCCGCTCTTCGGCAGACTCTTCAAAAGCGAAGGGAATAGCGCCAGCAGGGTAAACGGCAGCGCAAAAGCAATGCTGAAAGCCAGCATCGTCACCATAGGGGTCCAGAACTCCCCGGAAGTAGATTTGATGAGCACGGTTCCGACGATGGGTCCGGTGCAGGAGAAGGAGACCAGCACCAGCGTCAGCGCCATGAAAAACACCCCTGCAAGGCCGGCCTTGTCCGATTTCTTGTCGGAAGAATTCACCAGTTTCGATGGCATGGTGATCTCGAAGGCGCCGAAGAAAGATGCCGCAAAGACCATGAACACAACGAAGAAGATGGTATTCGGCAGCCAGTGCGTTGCGAGCCAGTTGAAGATATCGGCCGTGACGGTCGACCCGCCAAAGACCCAGGTCAATCCTATGATAACGGATATCGGCACGGTATAGAGCAGGACGATGAAGATGCCGTACATTAGGGCCTTGAAGCGCCCCTGGGCCGGATTGGAGCCGCCCTTGACGAAGAAGGATACGGTCATCGGCACCATCGGGAAGACGCAGGGTGTCAGCAGCATCGCAAAGCCCCAAAGTATCGCCTCCAGGATCAGGCCCCAGATACCCTTGCCCTTCGACTGAATCGGCCCGTCAACGCCGTCCGGAAGGAGCTTGTCAACCTCAGGGGGGACACCTCCTTCCGGACTGACCGAAGAAACTGCCGAAGGATGCAGATCGAAATCCATCTCTTCCGGCGAATGGCAGGCTTCACCCACGCAGGAAATCCACTGCAGGGTACCATGCACCTCGTCGAGGGGCACGACGGGAGTGCCGGTGAAGACGATGCGGGCAACGCCATCGGGCCCGACCACAACCTCGCTGTTCCACTCGACCGTGGTATCAGGCAGGCTCTGGGCACAAACGGGCAGCCCTGCGAAGAGGGCTGCCACGAAAAACGCTATCAGGCGTAGTCTGTTCATGTTCAATTATTTAGCATAGGCGACCGAGCGAGTCTCGCGGATCACGGTGATCTTCACCTGACCCGGATAAGTCATCTCGTCCTGGATACGCTGTGCGATATCCGAGGAGAGACGCGCGGCATCATCGTCCGAGACCTGCTCGGCACCGACGATTACGCGGAGTTCACGGCCTGCCTGGATGGCATAGGACTTAGTCACGCCTGGATAGGCGGCTGCCAGATCCTCCATCCCCTTCAGACGCTTGATGTAGGACTCGATCACCTCGCGGCGGGCACCGGGACGGGCACCGGAGATGGCATCAGCTACAAGCACGATGGGCGAAATGGTAGAAGTCATCTCCATCTCCTCGTGGTGGGCACCGATGGCATTCACGATCTCGGGGCGCTCCTTGTACTGCTCGGCAAGTTTGGCACCGAGGAGTGCGTGAGGCAGATCCGGATCCTCATCGGAGACCTTGCCTATATCGTGGAGAAGGCCGGCGCGCTTGGCGAGTTTGGGGTTCAGGCCGAGTTCGGAGGCCATCACCGCAGCGATGTTGGCGACTTCGCGGGAGTGCTGCAGAAGGTTCTGGCCGTAGGAGGAACGGTACTTCATGCGGCCGATCAACTTGACAAGTTCGATATTTAGGCCGTGTATGCCCATGTCGATGCAGGTGCGCTTGCCGGTCTCGAGTATCTCCTCTTCGAGTTGTTTGCTCACCTTCGCCACAACCTCCTCGATACGAGCGGGATGGATGCGTCCGTCGACCACCAGCTGGTGCAGGGCAAGGCGGGCGACCTCGCGGCGGACGGGATCGAACGCAGAAAGCATGATGGCGTCTGGAGTGTCGTCCACGACGATCTCGACACCGGTAGCGGCCTCGAGTGCTCGGATATTGCGGCCCTCACGGCCGATGATACGTCCCTTTACCTCGTCGTTATCGATGGGGAACGTAGTTACAGCATTCTCGATGGCAGTTTCAGTCGCGGTGCGCTGTATCGTGTTGATTACAATGCGCTTAGCTTCCTTGGCGGCATTCAGGCGGGCATCATCCATGGTGTCGTTGATGTAAGCCTGGGCCTCTGTGCGGGCCTCGGCCTTCAGATTCTCTACTAGCATAGCCTTGGCCTCGGTCGCGGTCATGCCTGCGATGGTCTCCAACTGCTTGTTCACCTGGGCGGTAAGGCGCTCGCACTCTTCCTGCTTACGCTCGAGGTTCTCCATCTGCGCACGCACCTGGCCGCGGGCACTGTCGAGCTCATGCTGCTTGCGGCCGAGTTCGCTGGCCTGCTGGCCGAGCTGGGATTCCTTCTTTTGTATGGCATTCTCACGCTCCTGCAACTGCTTGTTCTTATTGCTGATATAGTCTTCGTGTTCGCTCTTGAGCTGGAGGAACTTCTCTTTGGCCTGCAGGATCTTCTGCTGCTTTATCTGCTCGGCCTCGAGTTCAGCCTTCTGGATGATGGCTTCGCCATGCCCCTTTACCGAGGCTTTGTGGGCGAATATGTAAACGGCCAGGGCCACTGTGGCACCTGCTATTGCCGACAAAAGGTGTAACAACATAGTATATAGTGTTTTAGTATGTCAAACAAAACAGCATCCGCACTCATCATGCAGATGCTGTATGAAAGACCGTCAGTCCATAGCAGAAAATAATTTCTGTAAGATTTGGGCTCCGCTCCGTATCTGGCTTCCTGTCGGGCAGGCCTGCCATCCTCGGCTCGAGTACACCCGGTTCCGTGGAACTTGTTTTGTTTCAGCAAGGACGGACTAACGGTCGGGTTCTATATTCTTCAGATATTCGGAAAGATCGCCGGCCAACTTCGCGCCTTCGGCAGTGATCTCATTCAGTTTCTTCAAGACATCGATTCTGGAAACAGCCTGCGTCAAAGTGACGAAAAGCAACATTTCAACGAGTTCTTTGTCGGGATACTTTTCGGTGTAGCGGTCGAGCATCTTATTGATGTCTTCCGCAGCGATACGCATCGACTGCTCCATTTCCGGAGTATTCGCCTTCAGTTGAAACTGCCTTCCCGCTATGACAAGATTTACTTTCTGTTCCATATCAAGCCTCAAGCAATTCGATACACTTGTCAATTTCCGCAATCAGTTTGGTCAAGCGCCGCTTGGCTTCGGGATTGCCACCTTCGGCGGAGAAGGCGCTTGTAAGCCTCTGATTATCTATCTGTCTGTTTAATTCAGCAATCTGCTTTTTGCAGGACTCCACTTCCTCTCTGCTGGCAGCAAGAAGAGCCACGGTATCGTCAGCACGTTTTTTTTCACCTTCATATAGGGCGATCAAACGATTGACGTATGTGCGGACATCTTCGAGCATAAACAAGGGTTTCTGGACCTACAGAATACAAAAATAGTAAAAATTTTGCAAAATGCGTCAGATCCCTAAAACAATTCAGGCCTTTTCCACTGGAATGCTGACCTTACGGTAGCGTTTCTGACGCTTTTTCCAGCGTTCCTTCGCGTATTCCTGCATATCGCTCACCTCATCCATCTCGTCCATTATCTCCAGACCGAAGATGGTCTCGATGATATCTTCCAGCGTAAGAATGCCCTCGAAGCAGCCATAATCATCGATAATCAAGGCCATCTGCTCCCGGCTCTTCAGGAGTTTTTCCCAGATGTCCGCCAGAGAAGTCTCTTCGTTGAAGAAAGAAATATCCCGCCGGAGTTCCTTGAGTGTCTTGTTGAACTGGTCCTCTGCCAGATCTTCCAGTGCATCATCGCGAAGGATGTAGCCGGTGATGTATTCGGGACTTTCGGCATACACCGGGATACGTGAATGGTGCTCGAACTCATCGGCCTCGAAATACTCCTTCAGGGTCATCGATTCCGGGGCGACGGAGCAGACCACGCGGGGCGTCATGGCCTCGTAAGCCTTTACGTTATCGAGTTTTATGATGTTCTGGATCACCTTGTTCTCGCTGCGGTCGATGACTCCCTCCTCTTCTCCAACGTTCGCGAGGGCCGACACCTCCTCGCGGCTGACAGAGGCCTCATCCTCATCTCCCGCAAAGCGGCTGCCCACGAAACGCATCAACTCTACGAAAGGATACATCATCACCTGCAGGACCGTGATTCCCCTGGTGGTGAAGCCCATCAGGCTGCGGTACTTGCTGGTGCCGATGGTCTTGGGGATGATTTCCGAGCAGACAAGTATGAGGAGAGTGGTGAGTGCGGACATCCAGCCGACCCAGGTGCTGCCGAAAGCCCTGGCCGTGAGCACACCCACAAGGGATGCCCCGAAGGTATTCGCTATCGTGTTCATTGCCAGGATGGCTGCGATGGGACGGTCGATATCCGTCTTGTATTTCTTGAAGAGAGTTGCGGGCTTGTACCCTTCTTCCTCGCGCATGATGATATAGGAAAGCGGGGTGGACATCAGCACGGACTCCAGGATGGAGCACAAAAAGGAAATCCCGACCGTCAGGAAAAGGTCGAGAAGCAGAAGGAATATAAAACTTGCCTGTGTCATAAATATCTTTCAAAGATAGCAATATTTTTTCATATGGACGCAAGGCTGTCCTGCATCCGTGCCAGTGCGCGGATGCGCCCCGGCATATAAACGTTGTTCTATATTTCCTTATCTTTCATGCATTCTTCCTGCCACTCACTTGGCGAGTATCCGTACACCTCCTTGAACTGGCGGCGGAAATTACATTTGTCCCTGATTCCCACACGATTTGCCACATGGATAAGTTTCATCTCCGGGTTTTCATTAATCAGACGCCGGGCCTCCTCGAGGCGCAGGCGCTTGCGTATGGTGGAGAACCGGCTTCCGACCACGGTAGAGAAATAGTAGGATAGTTCCTCTTCGGACACTCCGAATTCCTCGGCCACGGCCGACAGAGGAATATCGGGACTGCAATATTTTTTCTCCGCCACCCACAGGTTGAATTTCCTGGAGATCCTTTCATTTACCATGCGCTGGGACGGCTCTGTGTTTCCGGAATAGAAACGCACGAGTAACTCGATCATTTTGGGAAGAATTTTTTTCATTAGTTTTTAAGTGTTGGTTATGTGTTGGCGAGATTCGCTTTTTTTGAGTATTTTTGTACCCATTATGTTCGAAAACTTATCCGAAAGGCTCGAAAAGTCCTTCAAGATCCTCAAAGGAGAAGGCAAAATAACCGAAGTTAACGTCGCGGAGACTCTCAAGGATGTCCGCAGGGCGCTCCTTGACGCAGACGTAAACTATAAAGTCGCCAAGGAATTCTGCGACAGGGTGAAGACCAAGGCCATAGGCACAGGCGTGCTGACCGCGGTCAAACCACAGCAGATGATGGTGAAGATCGTCCACGACGAACTCGCCGATTTCATGGGCAGCGACGCAGCTGAAATCAACATCAAAGGCAATCCCGCAGTGGTGCTGGTGGCCGGCCTGAACGGTTCCGGAAAGACTACATTCAGCGGCAAACTCGCCCTCTGGCTCAAGCGCAAGGGCATCAAGGTCATGCTCGCCGCATGCGACACTTTCCGCCCCGCGGCAATCGACCAGTTGAAGACCCTGGCGGAGCAGATACAAGTGCCGGTATTCTCGCTCGAAGGAGAGAAGGACCCTGTCAAGGTCGCTAAGGCAGCCATTTCCCAGGGCGGCCAACAAGGCTACAGCGTCATCATCGTCGATACTGCCGGCCGTCTGAGCGTCGACCAGGAGCTTATGGACGAGATCCGCACCATGAACGATGCCGTCAAGCCTACCGAGAGTCTCTTCGTAGTGGATGCGATGACCGGCCAGGATGCCGTGGCGTCCGCCCTCGCGTTCAACGAGGCTATCGACTACGACGGAGTGGTGATTACCAAACTCGACGGTGACACCCGCGGAGGTGCGGCCCTTTCCATCAAGGCGGTCACGGGCAAGCCCATCAAGTTCGTCTCGACCGGCGAGAAGATGGAAGCCCTCGACATATTCTATCCCGCCCGTATCGCGGACCGCATCCTGGGCATGGGAGATGTCGTTTCGCTCGTGGAGAAGGCCCAGCAGGCCGTGGACGAGAAGGAGATGCGTGAAACGCGCAAGAAACTCGCCAGGAACCAGTTCAACCTGAACGACTTCTACAACCAGATACAGCAGGTGCGCAAGATGGGAGACATCAAGGACCTGGCATCGATGATCCCGGGCATGGGCAAGGCCATGAAGGATGTTGACATCGACAACGACAAGGCCTTCAAGAGCACCGAGGCCATCTATCACTCCATGACGCCCTTCGAACGCGAGCATCCGGAAGCCATCAACGGAAGCCGTCGCCGCAGGATTGCTGCCGGAAGCGGCACCTCGGTGGAGGATGTCAACAAACTGCTCAAGCAGTTCGAAGGCTCCCGCAAGATGATGAAGATGGCCGTGGACGGATCCCTCGCCCAGCGGCTTAAAAATTTCAGGGGCTAGAACAGTAGTCCGAGATCTTTTGCAATCCCCTGAGAAGCAATATCATCAGGGATGAATTTCCATTCCCCATTACGCTTCGTGTCGTAGATAGCTGTACCGTCTATAAGGCCGTACTCATTTATAAAACCGTAGAGCAGTTCGCGGATTTCCGGATATCTGTGGATGATGCGTTTCTCCAGTTCTGCCTCCGGGATGCCTGCACCTTCCGTCAGTATGCCGCCTGCACCGCTGGCTCGGTAGGAAGTCATGGCAGCAATGTATTCAGCGTCAGGATCGAAAGCACTGCCGTCAGCAAGGCTCGAGATGCTTATCCTCTCCCCTGCGGGCTTGGTGACATCCACGGTATAGTTTATTCCTGCCGCTGAATCGAAGTTGTAGGGCCTGCCCACGAACGACCACCCTTCCTGATTATTGCGGGGGTCGTTGCGTTTCACTATATTCAATAGATGCTCACCTCCCGGTTCAGCCAGCCATTTCGAATAGGAGTACTCCAGATATCCCTTAATCTCGCGGCCGGTCAGTCGCATGGTATAGAGTTGATTCTCAAAGGGATATATGGTGAAAAGGTCGTTGTAGATAAGGATGCCGGCGCGCACCGTGCTGTTGTAGGTGAGGGGCGCAGCGAAGGATATCTGTGCATCACCGCCCTTAAGGGAGACGGTATGGATAAGGTTCACGTAGTCGCACATTCCCGAGTATGCGTCGCGGGTGCGGAGGTCCATCGCCAGCGCACCTATCTCTTTGTTGGAGAACTCCTTGACGGCGAGATAATCGCTGTGGAAAACCTCCCGCATGGCTGCATCGGTCCTGCGCTTGTCAACAGGGATCAGTCCGGAACTGATGGCCTTGCCAGCCACCTTGCCGTCCTTGATTTCCACCGAGATTACACCGTGACCAAGGAACTTGGCGCGGTTGCCGGTATTGATGATCGCGATGGTGTCGTTGCAGGCAGTGAATTCGTGGTGGTCGTGTGAACATACCACAAAGTCCACTCCTTTCAGCGAATTGAAGAGATCCAGGCCCTGCGCCTCCAGGATCCGGCCGTTGCCATCTCCCGTTGCAGAGTGCACCGAGACTATCACCACCTGCGGTTTCTCCCTGGCCATCAGGCGGTTGACATCTTCCTGCACCTTGGGAATGAGGCTCTCGAAATGCATCCCGCTCCAAAGACTCTCGTCCATCCAGGCCGGATTGTTGGCGTTGGTATAGCCGAGCACCAGCACCTTGAGTCCGGCGCGCTTGAAGGTTTTGTATAGTTGGAAATAGGGTTTGCCGTTGTCGTTGCGGATGGCGTTGCCTCCGAGGAAAGGGATGCCGTGGCGCTTGAGTTCGCGGGAGACCCTGTCGTAGACGGCATGGCCGGTCTCGACGTCGTGGTTACCCACGGTTACAGCATCATATTTCATGTAGGATGCAAGCCTGGTAAACAAGTGCTCGGGCTTGGTATCCACGTAGTTGTAGTAGTAACTTGCATTGTCGCCCTGCAGGCAGTCTCCAGCATCTATCAGCATCACATTCTCTGCGCCGTCGGCGGTGCGGATGCTGTCCACATAGTAATTGACGGCCATGAGGCTCTGCCTGGTGCCTTTCTGCACATACGTGGAATCGAACCAGCGGCCGTGCACGTCGTTCGTGGTAAGCAGGTGGAGTGTATGCACGCCGTCCCTGGGCCCGCATGAGGCCAGGATCAGGACAGTTAGAACAAGAGGTATCTTCTTCATTATCATATCTTTTCCAGAATCATCACAAAACCGCCACCGGGTGCGAGTGGAATTTCGACCGAATCCAGTTCTTTCCTGTCATTCTCGAAGAAGCCCAGGACGTAGTCGGTAGCAACAGTGTCAGCATTTTTGCCATCCATAAAGAGTTTCAACTTCCATCTTCCTTCCGGGAGGGAGCCAAGGCCGAATTTCAGTTTTCTTGCTTCCCAGTTGGTAAGGCCGCCTACATAGTACTTGCCATCTTTCTCCCGCATCGTCACGACATACTCCCCTATCTTCGCGGAAAGGATTTCGGTGCGGTCGAATACGGTGGGGATGGAGGTGATCCAGCGGGTGGTCTCATCTTCTTTCAGATAATCCGAAGGAGAGTCGCAGAGCATGGCCAGAGGCTCGTCGAATACCACGTAGCAGGCGAGTTGATGGGCCCTGGTCCCCTGGCTCATCGGCCGTTCGTTGACCGCACGGAAATCGCGCTTCGTAGCATTGCGCAGGGCTCCGGGTGTGTAGTCCATCGCGCCCGCCGCCTGACGGATGAAAGGCAGTATCACATCGTTGCGCGGCATGTCGCAGCGGTCCGGGTTGCACCATTTCATGTTCTCCAGGCCGAATACTCCTTCATAGTTAAGCACATTAGGCCAGGTCCTGTTGAGCCCTACGGGTTTAAAATGCCCGTGGAAATCCACTATGAGATGGTACTTCGCCGCCTCTTCCGCATACATGTTGATGCGGCTGACCATGGCAGCCTCCTGCGAATCGAAGAAGTCGATCTTGAAGCCGGAGACGCCCATCTTCGAATAATGCTCGAAGGCTTTGGCGGGTTTGAGACCGAGCACGCCCTTCGACACCCAGAGAATCACCTTAACTCCCTTCTCCGTTGCGTAGTCGCAGATCTTGCGGATATCCATCGAATCGATGGGAGTGAAGATATTCTTGTTCTTGTACCAGCCGTCGTCGATCAGCACATACTGGATGCCGTATTTAGCAGCGAAGTCGATGTCGTAGAGGTAGGTCTCGGTATTGATGCCTGCTTTGAAGTCAACTCCGTGGCGGCGGAAGGCGTTCCACCAGTCCCAGGTGGACTGTCCGGGGCGGATCCAGGAAATGTCGTCGAGTTTGCAGGGGGTAGCCAGCTGGTAGACCATGTTGTTTACGGCAAGCCCCCTTTCATCTTCAGCGTAAGCGACTATGCGCCAGGGGAATGTGCGGGAGGCATCAACTACATTGAGGTAGTCCAGGTACTTCGCATCCTGAACCTGGGTATCGTTGGGGTAAGGCGGGAACTCTGCCTCGAAACCTTTCTCCGTCGAGCGGAGGAACATGCCAGGATACGCCCAGAGGTCGGACTCGGTAAGCAGCAGGCGCCCATCCTCGCCTATATCCGCATATACGGGCATGAAGGCGAGGCGTCCGTCCGCCTTGGCAACGTCGCCGGCATTCACCTCGTCGTACAGGCTCTCGAAAGAAGTACGGTATCTGTCGTTTTTAGAAGTACGGGCATAGGGCACAAGCATATTGTAAGGCTTCGCGAAATTGAATTCCGCAATCTCGTTTTCTACCTTGCGGCTGCCCTTGCCCTCGGTCACGAAGCGGTAGGCGACGCCGTCATCGTATGCCCTGAATTCCAGAGAATACCCTCCTTTCATCTTGAGAGTCAGGAAGTTGTAATTGGCGTCAAACTCCGCCTGGCGGTAGAAGGTGGCGACGATATGTTCGGACTTCGAGCCTTTGACGGCCCTTTGCACACGGGCATTGTCGCCGAGAGTGATGCCGTCCTCGATGAGGGCGATGCGCCCTGGACCCATTACCTGATGCCCGTTCACGGAGAGCGACCATTCGGTTGTACTGCCGGGATTTACGGAAAGTAAAAGTTTGCCGGAGGGACTGTTAACGTTGTATACCTTGGCCTGCAGTGGCATTGCCGCCAGAAGAAAGGCCAGAATGAGCATGTGGTTAGTCTTCATCATTTGTGCACAAATATAGGAAAAGAGTGGTATTTTTGCAATATGAAATTTCCGATCAAAATAAGCAAGGACGACAAGGTCGCAGTGCTTGGCAGCTGCTTCGCGACGGAGATGGGCACGCGCATGGCATCCGCTGGATTCAATGTCTGTACGAACCCGTTCGGAACGGTCTACAATCCGGTTTCCATTGCGAATTCCATCGCCCGACTGGACTATTGCGTTCCCTTCCGCAGGGATGAGTGCGTAGAGATGGGGGCTGGTGCAGGGAAAATCTGCTCCTGGTGGCATCACACTTCTTTCGCCCGTCTTACGGAAGACGAGTTCCTGCTGAATGCGAACAAGTCTCTGGAAGAGAAATCCGCCATCTGGAAGAGCAGCAACAAGGTCATCATCACCTTCGGCACCGCCATGGTATGGAAGCTGGTATCGAACGGCGAGGTGGTATCTAACTGCCTGAAACGCCCCTCGAGGGAATTTACGCATGAGATGCTTTCGGTAGATCAGGTGGCCGCAGTGCTGCGCCGCATGATCGCCGCCCACCCGGACAAAGAGTTCATCTTTACCGTAAGTCCCATCAGGCACATGGGAGAAGGGGCGCATCTCAATACTCTCAGCAAGGCGACCCTTCATCTAGGCTTGCAGTCAGCATTGGAAACCACGGCCGGTCTGCAACGCGCCGCCTATTTCCCCGCATACGAAATAATGCTGGACGAGTTGCGGGACTACCGCTGGTTCGCCACCGACCAGGTCCATCCGACCGAGGAAGCCGCCAACCTCATCTTCGAAAGATTCCTCGAAGCCATTCTGCCTTGAGCGCCCCGTGCGCAAAACAGGCCTTTTTACGCACGGCACCCCTCAAAAAATGACTCCCGTGCGTAATTCACTGGATTTTACGCACGGGAGCAAAGCATAGTATAGTTCGCGAATAGTTTAACTGTTTATGGCTTGTTAGAATAGTAACCTTATTATTTCTTCCTTATCTATATCCAAAAGCCGTGCCTTATTTGCAAAATTCGGCAAATCTTCTTTAAGAAATTTTTCTTTTGCCTCTTTGCGTATGTTCTGTGCGGCTTTTTCAGTCACAAAAAAACCAATCCCGCGCTTGTTGTATATTACTCCCTTATCGGTAAGAGTCTCGTAAGTCCTGGCCACGGTGTTGGGGTTCACCCCAATCTCAGCACCATACTCGCGCACCGACGGAATCCTGTCCTCAGCCTTCAACTCTCCCTGGAGTATCCTGTTGCAGATAACGTCCGCTATCTGCAGGTAAATGGGTCTGTTGCTGTCGAATTCCATATTTTTAATGCTTTAAAGACTTGATCCTGAAGAAGATTCCGAGGTCGAGCAGGGCGAATTCCACCACATAGAGGATATAAAGTGCCATATTGAGCAAACGCATCAGTCTGTCCTCGTTGATATCTTCCGGGGAAATATTCACATCTCCGCCGAAGGCGATTCCGGCGCAGATAGTAATGAAAAGGCCTATGCCCATCATGCAGAGGAAGGTAAGGACTACCTTGTTCTTGCGGAACAGTATGGCTCCGAGAGCGAAAGTCAGGATATTGGCGCACCAACTCAGATAAGTGGCATAGGGCCCGGAGACGGCAAAGTCGATATTCTCGGAATGGAACTCCGCAAGCACTGCTCCAAGGCCGCTGGTAATGGTTTTGATGCCCATTTCCGGATAAGTACCGAAAATCAGATACAGGGCGCCATCGCATGCGGCGATAACTGCAAGCCACACGACGGGGACTATGACGCAGAGCAGAAGCAGCATCGAGAGGAACTTCTCGAATCGCGAGGCGGGAATCAGCAGCCAGTCGGAACCGGCCTTCTTGTCGGTCAGGCGGCCGTAATGCTGCACAGGGAAGAAGATGATGGCGAATAAAAACGAAAGAATGTAGGTCGTGACGGTCAGCCCCATGGGCATGGCAGCGAATTCTCCGGCAAAAACGATTGAGAATAGTTGCTGTATTGCAAAGATCCACAACGGCATGGCCGCAATAGCAAGCAAGGTTACACCCGCATTCTGCCATGCGGACACTATATCGTAGCGGAAATATTTCCCGAACCTTTTGAAATTAAATATCTTACTCATGGCTGAAAATAGCTTTGACGGTTTCTTTGTTCTTGTGGACAGTGTTGAAGAGAGCTTCGATATTGATCTTGCTTTCCTCGCCTGCAGCGTTGGGATAAACCTGGATGAACCCACCGGGCAGTTGCTCTGTGTACAGGCTGGCGGGATTCAGGGTGGTTCCGTAATCGAAATAGAATTTTTCTGTTATCTCCTGCACGCTCGCGTTCAGGAGTACATCCCTCTTATCGAGAATGATGATAGGGTCGATGATATTCTCAAGATCCTTCACCTGATGGGTGGAGATCACGATGGTGGAATCCTCGCGGGTGAAACTCATGATGGCCTTGCGGAACTGTGCCTTTGAGGGAATGTCCAGTCCGTTCGTTGGTTCATCGAGGAAGAGATATTTGGTTGAGCAGGCCAGCGCGAAGGATATCCAGGTCTTCTTGAGTTGGCCGGCGGACATCGCATTCATCTTCTGCTCGGTATCCATCTCGAATACCTTCATAATCTCGTTGAACTTATCTATCGAGAATCCTGGCCAGAACTGGCCACTGTTCACGGCAAAGGACTCTGCCTTGGCATTGACGGGTGAAACCTCATCCGGAAGGTAGAACTGCGAAGCCAGGAAATCCGGTTCACGGTCGTAAGGAGAGAATCCGTCGACATCGATGCTGCCGGACTGCACTTTCTTGAGCCCGCAAAGAAGAGTCAGGAGCGTGGTCTTCCCTACTCCGTTCTCTCCGAGAAGGCCGTAGATTTTTCCCTCCTCGAGATTGAGGGAAATCTTCTCCAGGCACGGAACGTTACCGTAACTGAAATCAATATTGCCTATCTTTATCATAGTGTATTAGTTTAATAGTACACTGCAAAGATAGACAATATTTTTATTATTGCAAACTTTTTTGCATTTTATAATAACTTAAGTGCTGCGCTATTTCTTGAAGAGACGCTGGATAATCAGCGCGATGGCGCCGTCGCCAGTAACGTTGCAGGCTGTGCCGAAACTGTCCATGGCGATATATAGTGCAATCATAAGTGCCTGCTGTTCAGCATCAAAGCCCAAGATGGAAGAGAGAGGCGCAAGCGCTGCCATGATCGCTCCCCCGGGCACACCCGGCGCTGCTACCATCATGATTCCGAGCATCAGTATGAATTCCAGGAACTTCCCGAACTCTACGGGCATTCCGGCCATCAGGCACACAGCGATGGCGCAGCATGTAATCTTCATGGCGCTTCCAGGCATATGGATTGTCGCGCAAAGGGGCACCGTAAATCCGGCCACATCTTCCTTTACTCCGTTGGCTTCGCACTGCTTAAGCGTAACCGGGATGGTCGCGGCGGAACTTGACGTTCCCAGTGCCGTGAAGTAGGCAGGAAGCATGTTCCACAGGAGTTTGAAAGGATTTCTCTTGGTAAATAGGCCGGCCACTACGAACTCATAGATGAGCACGAGGATATGAAGGGCGAAGATGACGACTATAATCAGTGCGAACACCTTCAGTACGCTGAACACCTTGCCCGTGGCGGTCATATCCAGGAAGATGCCGAATATATAAATAGGAAGAAGAGGAATGATGAGTTTCGCTATCACCCGTGCGACAAAAGTCTTGAATTCCGCAAAGAACGATTTCATAACCGGCATCTCCGCGTTGGCGATGCACAGGCCCATGATAAAAGCGAATACCAGAGCGGTCATAACATCGAACATCGCGGGAATGGTAATGGAGAAATAGGGGCTGAGGGTTGCAGCTTCCGTGAGATCTGCTGCGCTGCCCACCTTCGATACGATTCCGGGAAAGAACGCGCTCCCCACCCCGAAGCCGCCAAGAGCGACTATCACCGTGTCGAGATAGGCTATCAATACCGTCACAAGCAGCATCTTTCCTGCGCCGTGCCCAAGATCGCCGATGGCCGCTGTCACCAGGCCAACAATGATCAGAGGAATCATAAAGCCCAGCAACTGTGAGAATATGCCGTTGAATGTCAGGAAAATGCGCGTGAACCAGTCAGGTACGAAAAGCCCCAGTAACACGCCGAGTACAATTGCAATTAGAACGCGGGGCATTGATTACCAGTTTCAGCACAAATATAATTAATTCCGTTCGCAAAATCGCCACTTTTGCATACAAACCCGCCAATTTAAAGGGAGATGTATGCAGAATCGCCACTTTTGCATACAAACAGCCGTAAAAGCAAGTATCGGTATGCAAAACAGGCTTTTTTGCATACCGATACTATAGTATTATGCGAGAGGCCTACTCTTCTGCAGGCTTCATGGTTGTGTAGACGTTGGTAACGTCTTCGTCATCTTCCAGAAGACCGATGAGTTTCTCGAGGGTGGCACGCTGCTCGGGAGTGACCTCCTTGAGTTCGGTGGTAGGGATGCGCTCGAAACCGCCGGATACGAGTTCGTAACCATTGTCCTCGATGAACTTCTGGATAGTGCCGTAAGAAGCGTAGTCGCCGTAGATTACGACTTCCTTGCTCTCGTTGTCGTCCTTGTCAACCACGGTCTCTTCAAAAACTTCTTCTGCACCGTAGTCGATAAGTTCGAGTTCGAGCTCTTCGATATCGAGTCCTTCTTTCTCCTTGATGCGGAAAACGCACTTGTGGTCGAACATGAAAGCCACACTGCCGCTGGTGCCGAGGGTGCCTCCACATTTGTTGAAGTAACTGCGGACGTTTGCGACGGTACGGGTAGTGTTGTCGGTAGCGGTCTCTACGAGATAGGCAATGCCGAAGGGGCCGTAGCCTTCGTAGATAACCTCCTTGAAATCACCCTGTTTGCTCTCGGTTGCCTTCTTGATGGCACGCTCGATGTTCTCTTTGGGCATCTGCTCGGAACGGGCTTCTGCCATGAGGGCGCGCAGACGCGGGTTACCGGTAACGTCGGGGCCGCCCTGCTTGACTGCGATGGTAATTTCCTTTCCAAGTTTGGTGAAGGTGCGGGCCATGTGCCCCCAACGCTTCAGCTTGCGCTCTTTGCGGAATTCAAATGCTCTTCCCATGACTTACTCCTCCACTGCTGCGATGTAACGGTCAATGTCGTAAGCTTCGATGCTCTGAGGATAATTCTCCTTGACAGTCTTGTAGCAGTCGAGGGCGGCAGCCTTGTCACCGAGCTGTTCGAGTGCAAGGCCTTCCTTCACGAGATATGCAGCGGCATAGGTGTTGTCGGCGACAGCGACAGCCTTCTTGTAAGCGGAAACCGCTGCCTTGTAATCCTCGAGTCCGACGTAGGCGTCACCTTCGCATGCGAGGGCACGGGCCTTGAGGATGTCTTCCTTGCCATTGTATTTCTTGAGATAGGAAATAGCATTCTGGAAGTTTCCAAGCTGGAGTTCGCAGATTCCGGCATAGAGATAGACTGCCTTGCCGGCCTTGGTGCCGTAGTTGTCGATAATCTCGGCGAATCCGAGGACGTTGCCGTCTCCATTGAGGGCGATTTCGTAGTTGCCCTGCTGGAAGTTGTTCTCTGCGGGGAATGCCTGCTCCTGTGCTTCGGCGCACTTGGGCTGGTAGATGTACCTCTGGTAGCCGAGGACAGCCAACCAGATCACTATGACGGCGATCAGTACACCCCAGATGATATTCTTGTAATTCTCGTAAAACTGTTCGAACTTGGAAAGGCCGGTTTCAACCTGCTCCTGACGAACTTCTTCCTTGCTTTTGCTCTTAGTAGCCATATTGTAATTTGTTTGTATTTTCTTAATAGCCCGCAAAAATACAAAAATTCAAATTTATTTCCAACACTGATGTGCAGGCCTGAGCAAATCGAGCACGACCTTGACAGGATTGAAAGTCTCCAGCGGCACCTCAACGAACAGCGTATTCCAGTCACTCATCGAACCATTCCACAAACCCGGCAACTCCAGCGCCCTCAATTCCCTGCCCTGGAAGCTCTTCGAGGAGATGAACCCGGCATCTGCATCAACATAATCCGGAAGATTGAACTTGCGCCCCTTATAGTCGCGCAGGCAGCACACCAGGTCGACAGGATTGAAGTGCGTGGCGCCCTTGAGAGCAGCGACCGCGGAAGGATCCGAAGGGTTGATCTGCACGCTCTCGAGAATCTGCAGCGATGTGCTGCCGTCATTGCCCCGGATTACGAAGGGGCCGCCTCCGGGCTCGCCCTGGTTCCTGACCATGCCGCATACGCGCACCGGCCGGTTCAGCTTCGCCATCACAAGAGCAGGCAGTTCCGCATCCGGAACAGAAGGGAGTTTTATACAAAGGACATCGTGCAGGAAAGGGACGATTTCCTCTTTGCAAAGGCGGAGAGCCTCTCCGGCAGATGCGGAATCCAGGGCGTTCAGGTACGCAAAGATTGTATCGCGCAACTGCAATGCCCTGCCCATCAGCACTTTCTTGTAGCGGGCGGTGACAGGGAGATAGTCCTCCACTGCGACGTTGTCTATGTTCTTCACCGACACCAGTTCTTCCTCTACCTCATTTAGATTATATATGAGCGCACCGTGCCCCGCAGGACGCCTCAACACGGTTCCGTCATCGCAGAGGAATGGTTCGTTCGCAGGCGTGACCGCGATGGTGTCCGTATCCTTCGACTGATACGTAAAACGGATGTTGTAACGCACCCCGTAGCGTTTCTCAAAATCATCTTTCACCTCGGCGAGGGCGGCCTCGAACAAAACCCTGTGTTCCGGGGAAATGGTAATCACAAGGTTCACGCTGCCGTCGGAATTGCGCATGTATTCCTGCCCTTCCACCAGATGTTCGGCAAGGGCCGTGCGCACTTCGGAAGCATAGCGGTGAAACTTGAGCACGCCTTTTGGCTTGCTGCCGTAGCCTAGCCCGGCATCCGTCAGCAATGCAGAGGCTGTATGGGAACAGTCAGCATCGGAAGAAGAATCCGGAGCCCCGAAAACCGCTTCATCATAAAATGCGAACTTGCGTATGTTCTCCGTCAGCCTGCGTACGGAATCGTTCGGCTTTTCCATCCCCGCAAAAATGTCCTTGAACATGCGGGAAGCGGCTCCGGAGGCGGGCACGAACTTCACGCGCCCGGCCACCTTGGCAACTTCGGAATAAGCGATGCAGGCATCCTGGGCGGCTGTATCCAGCACCTCGATCCCATTCCCGGGCGTAGCGGGAGCTTCTATCTTCATCCAGGGAAAACCCTCCCTGAAGTATTTCATCTGTTGTTCTGTGGTCATATAGTCAGTGTTATCGGTAATCTAAACATAGAACTCCCGCCTGTAACGGTACAGACGGCGCAGTTCATCGAACTTTCCGGGATTCACGCGGAACATGAAGTCATCGGTGAATATGGGGTAGTTGTACTGGAATACTGAGGTTATCTCCCCCTGCGTCAGGCCGGCCAGGTCGAGCTTGACCGCCTCAAGTTCTTCGAGTTCAGTCTTGGGAAAGAACTCGTAGAGCGGTTCGATCTTGAAGTAGCGCGCCACCGAACGGACTGCAGCCGCGGTTGCCCTCTGCTTGCCCTGATAGGAATATCCCGCGATATGCGGAGTGGCGATGGTCGCCTTGGAAATCAGTTCCAGATTCACGTCCGGTTCGTTGTTCCAGGTATCTATGATGACGGGGCCGAGTTTGGAAAAGGCGGCCATGAGCGCATCGTCATCCACCACTTCTCCGCGTGCAGTGTTGATGAAGATGGCTCCAAACTTCATCTTGTCGAAGAAGGCTCCATCCGCCATCTTGTGTGTGGCAGGGGTGAGCGGCATGCTCATCGACACTATGTCCGACTTCTCGAGGAGATAATCCAGACTCACGAACTGGTTAGGCCCCTCCTCAATCTCGCGGGGAGGATCGTTCAACAGCACCTTGAAACCCAGGGCACGGGCCATGCTCTCGACTCTCGCCCCTACATGCCCGGCTCCGATAATTCCGAAGGTCGCTCCGGTAAGGGGAATCCTTTCGCGGCTGGCCGCGCCGTAGAGAGCGGAGAAGATATAATTCATGACGCCGCCGGAGTTGCTTCCTGGAGCGTTCTGGAAGAAGATTCCATTTTCGTTGCAATAAGGAATGTCTATGTGGTCCATGCCGATTGCGGCGGTGGAAATGATTTTCACCGATGTGCCCGAGAGCAGCGCCTCATTGCAACGGGTCCTGGTGCGTATGATGAGAGCATCGGCATCGAGCAGGTCGTCCCTGCAGATGGCCATGCCATCTTTGTAAATGGTTTCGGCATAAGGTTCGAACACGCCCTTGATGAAGGGTATCGCCTGATCTATAACGAATTTCATTTCAGTATCAATTCTTTAACCGGCCCTTCTTTTTCCTGTCCTATATATAGTTCATCACCAGCTACGGCGGCATTTACCTTCTTGAGCAGGACATCCTTCTGCATTGAAAGCTGGCTGCAGACAACGGACGATGAGAGGGTAATGTAGAGTTTACCGTCTCTGAAGAAACGCTTGATCGTATACTGCGCCGCGCCGGAAACTTCGTTCCATGCCATGAAGATGCGCTGGGTGTTGTGGCTGTTACGGGCTCCGCTTTCAGCGAACATCTGCTTGAAGGCCTCCAGCAATGGGATGGCTTCCTTGCGCGCGATACGGTTACTCATTGCGGGTGAAGACGCCTCCTTTCGCCTCGTAGTAGGTCCTTTCCGACGTGATGCCGTCAACTATTCCGCTCAGGCGCACCTTGTTGCTGTCCGACAGGAATATCTGCCCGAGCATAGCCGGCGCGCTCTTTCATGAGGCTGTACTGTGCGAATTTCAAGGATACCAGGAAGGATTTCTGCTGGCCCTGGGAGCCGCAGCGGCGGATGGGGCGGCCGTCCATCTCAAAGATAAAATCGTCCCTCTGAACGCCTGCGGTGGTGAACTTCAGCACGGCATCCTTTTCCCGACGGGATGCGAACAGTTCCGTGAGGCTTCCGCGCTCGAGGTCTGAACGGTAGGTGATGCCGACGCTCTCTCTCCCCCCGGAAATACCAGCGTAATACTCCTGCACGAGCGGAGACAGATCTGCGGCGAGCCTCCTGCGCATCTCGAACACCGGGGTCGCAAAAGCCTCCATCTGCGAATCGATTACTTCCATCAACTGGAAATCCACCTGCCCGTTCTTGAGCATGGCATTGCGCTGGGTAAGCAGGCGGGTATAGTTCTGCACGGCGTTCAGGTATTCCGCGCTCATCTGCGACAGCACAGCGTTCGAAAACTTGCGGCGTTCCTCCCCCGTCTCGCTCACCATTGCGACATCGGTGGGAGAGACCATCACCACCGGTAGCAGTCCGATATGGTCGGAAAGGCGCTGGTACGGCTTGTCGTCCCTA
>CACWOZ010000012.1 GCA_902762655.1 uncultured Bacteroidia bacterium | reverse complement strand
TCGCAGGATGCCGTAGCTTCCTGCCTCAAGCATTTCGTCGGCTATGGCGCCTCGGAGGCCGGCCGCGATTATGTGTATACCGAAATTTCGCGTCCCACACTCTGGAACGTGTACCTTTATCCTTATAAAATGGGTGTGGATGCGGGAGCGGTGTCGCTCATGAGTTCGTTCAACGACATAAGCGGCGTGCCCGGCTCGGCAAATCACTATACCATGACCGGGGTCCTGCGGGACCGCTGGGGCTTCGACGGGCTTGTCGTCTCCGATTGGGATGCGGTGAAACAGCTTATCAATCAGGGATATAGCGCCGATTTGAAGGAGGCTTCCGCAGCCGCCCTGACCGCTGGCGTGGATATCGATATGATGTCCCACGGATACGACAGATACCTGGAGGAACTGGTAAGAGAGGGGAAGGTCCCCGAGAGTGTGGTGGACGAGGCCGTACGCCGAGTGCTGCGGGTGAAGTTCCGCCTTGGCCTCTTCGAGAACCCTTACACCCCCGAATCTGCTCCCGAGGAGCGATTCTTCCTTCCAGAGGCCATGCAGACCGCATTCGAACTGGCGGCTGAATCGATGGTGCTGCTGAAGAATGACGGCATCCTGCCCCTGAAGGGGGTGAAGAAACTGGCTGTCATCGGCCCTTTGGCCAAGAACGGCAGCGACCTGCGCGGAAACTGGCGCGGACATTCCGAAGCTGATGAGGTAGAGGTTTTCTTCGATGCGATCGTTCGGGAGTTCCCGGATGCCGAGGTGCGTTATGCTGAAGGTTGCGAAGTTGAGGGGAAAAAGGCTGACAATATCAACGATATCGTGGAACTGGCCAAATGGGCGGATGCCGTGGTGTTGTGCCTGGGCGAAAAACTGAACTGGAGCGGGGAGAACACCTCCCGCACCTCCATCGCCCTGCCAAATGGCCAGCAGGAATTGTTAAGCATGGTCAGTATGGCCGGTAAGCCGGTGGTGGTCACGCTCACAAACGGCCGCCCGCTGGAACTCTGCCACATCGTACCCTTCGCAAAAGCTATCGTGGAAACCTGGCAACCGGGCTGCAACGGTGCATCCGCCCTTGCGGGAATACTGAGCGGACGCATCAATCCTTCCGGAAAACTAGCCATAACCTTCCCTTATGTGACAGGGCAGATACCTATCTATTATAACCGTCACAAATCCGGCCGCAGGGGCACCCAAGGCATCTATAAGGACGGAATGCCAACCGAGCCCCTATATCCCTTCGGGCATGGCCTGAGCTATACCACCTTCGAATACGGCGAGCCCGTGGTGGTCGGGACTGCATCCCTGGATGCACCGTTCTCCGTTGAGGTGAGCGTGTCGAACACCGGCTCCGTGGACGGCAAGGAAGCAGTGCTCTGGTATGTGAGTGACCCGTACTGCTCGGTGCTCACTCGTCCCGAAAAGGAACTCAAGTTCTTCGAAAAGAAGATGATACGAGCTGGGGCCACGGAGGTATTCCGCTTCGAGGTGGATCCCGCACGGGACCTTGGTTATCTGGACGGTGACGGGAAGTATTTCGTCGAGCCCGGAGAATATCATATCCTTGTAGGTGACAAAGATCTTAAGCTGAACCTGTAATGCGTGCACTCCTGCTGGTTGCGACCTTGTCGCTTTCGATTTCAGCCTTCGCCCAGAGGAGCGAAGTGCTGCTGGAGAAGGGGTGGAAGTTCCATCGTGGAGATGCCCCCGAGGCCTCTGCCGCCGCTTATGACGATTCCGCCTGGCAGGGAGTGTGCATACCCCACGATTGGGCTATCTACGGCCCTTTCAGCCGTGAGTACGATCTTCAGAACGTGGCGGTTACGCAGAATTACGAGAAAAAGGCCTCGCTTAAGACCGGACGCACTGGCGGCCTGCCTTATGTGGGCTGCGGATGGTACAGATGCAGTTTCGAGGTGCCCTCCGGCAAGCGGGCGACGCTGGTCTTCGACGGTGCAATGAGCGACGCGCACGTATTCGTCAACGGAAAAGAGGTCTGCTTCTGGCCTTATGGTTATAATTCCTTCCATGTCGATATTACCGAGGCGGTGCATCCTGGCGGCAATGAGCTTGCAGTCCGTTTGGAAAATCTCCCCAACTCTTCTCGCTGGTATCCCGGTGCAGGCCTCTATCGCAACGTTCATCTTGTTCTCACTGAAACTTTACATGTAGGAGTATGGGGAACACACGTTGCTACTCCTGAGGTATCTGCCGATTTCGCCTCCGTTCACCTGGAAACAACTCTGGAAGGGGTAGATGACATAGGTGCCAAGGTGCATACTTGCATAATAGGGCCTGACGGAGACGTGGTTGCAGAAGCGGATTCTTCTCTTCAGCCCGGAGAAAGCACTGCGGTCCAGGATTTCGGCATCCCGGCTCCGGAACTATGGAGCCCTGAAACACCTTCTTTGTACAAGGCGGTATCGGTAATAGGGGACGGGATTCGTGAGACAGACCGCTATGAGACGGTTTTTGGAATCCGCAGTGTGGAGTTTATCCCCGGAAAGGGTTTCCTGCTGAATGGCGAATCGCGCAAGTTCCAGGGTGTCTGCAATCATCATGACCTCGGGCCTTTGGGAGCAGCCGTAAATGAGTCGGCAATCAGGCACCAGCTTGAATTGTTGAAGGATATGGGCTGTGACGCCATCCGGACTTCTCACAACATGCCGGCCCCGGAATTGGTTCGCCTGTGCGATGAGATGGGCTTCATGATGATGGTCGAGCCTTTCGATGAATGGGATGTGGCCAAATGCCGCAATGGTTATCACAGATATTTTGACAACGAAGTACCCACGCAGTGCAGCCCGGAGGGGTATAAAGTCGCTTCTTTCCTGCGGGACATCTGTCACAGGGAAGATCCCACGCGGCTTGTCACCTGTGGCATGGACCAGGTTTCGTGCGTGCTTTCAAATGGCTTTGCAGCCTGCATCGACGTGCCCGGCCTGAACTATCGCACCTTCCGCTACGAAGAGGCGTATGCGGCTCTGCCCCAGGGATTTATCCTCGGCACGGAAACTGGTTCTACCGTGAGTTCCCGCGGGGTTTACAAATTGCCGGCGGTAAAGCGTTTCAGCGCAAAAGATCCCGACCAGCAGTGCTCCGCCTATGAGTTGGATGCCTGTTCATGGTCAAATATCCCGGACGTGGATTTCGCCTTGGCGGACGATTATCCCTGGACCCTCGGGCAGTTCGTCTGGACGGGATTCGACTATCTGGGCGAGCCCAGCCCATACGATACCGATGCCTGGCCGAACCACTCTTCGATGTTCGGTATCATCGACCTGGCATCCCTGCCTAAAGACCGCTTCTGGCTCTTCCGAAGCGTGTGGAACCGCAACTCCGAAACCCTTCATATTTTACCTCACTGGAACTGGAAGAAGGGTGACAAGGTGCCGGTTATGGTGTTCGCAAGCTACGATGAGGCTGAGCTATTCCTGAACGGAAAGTCATTGGGTATCAGAAAGAAAGCCGTTGCCGTGGAACCCACGCACGGTGGCCGGGAGGAAGCGCTCGAAAGCCGCTACCGCCTGATATGGGAAGATATCGATTACGAGCCAGGTGAACTGAAGGTGGTGGCTTATCGCGATGGCGCTCCTGCGGATTCCGCTTTCGTTCGCACGGCCGGCAAACCACATCGAATCAGCCTGTCTTATGACGGTCACGCATTGAAATCCGACGGCAAGGATCTCGCCTATGTAACCGTTTCGATTCTGGATAAAAGAGGCAACCTATGTCCTCTGGACGGGTCTCTACTCAAATTCAAGGTCTCCGGCGCAGGTTCATACCGTGCCGCAGCGAACGGCGATCCCACCTGCCTGGATATTTTCCACGAACCCCGTATGCACGCCTTCAACGGCAAACTCACTGTAATCGTTCAATCTTCCCAAACTCCCGGCCGCATCCGTCTTAAGGTCTCCGGCCGCCGTCTCCGCACCGCCAAACTCTCCGTCAATTCAGCCCTCTAATGCTGCAGGTGTCCCGTTTTTGCGGGCTCCGGGCAGGAATCGGGGCGTTTTTCTGCCCGCGGGGGAGTTTTCGGAATCAGAAGTTGCGCAAAGGTCGAAAATTAGTCAATTAGGAATCTTTTTTGTAACTTTGGAACTTGCGCCGGCGGATACCGGCGAAGAGTATTAAAACCCTGATATATGCCAGCAGTTACAGGACACATTTCCCAGATCATAGGCCCGGTGGTGGACGTGCATTTCGACTTGAGCGACAAGCAGGAGTCGTCGCTGCCTTCCATCCACGATGCGCTCAAAGTGCAAAGGCCCGGCGGCAAGACACTTATCATAGAAGTTCAGCAGCACATAGGCGAAGACACCGTGCGCTGCGTGGCGATGGATTCCACGGACGGCCTGCGCCGCGGGCTGGAAGTGGAGAGTACGGGTTCGCCGGTCACGATGCCTGCGGGCACACAGATCCGGGGCCGCGTGATGAATGTCGTCGGGGATACCATCGACGGTCTGGGCGAACTCAGCCGCGAGGGCAGCCTGCCCATCCATCGCGAAGCGCCGAAATTCGAGGAACTCACTACCAGTCAGGAAGTTCTGTTTACTGGCATCAAGGTGATAGACCTGCTGGAACCCTACCTCAAGGGCGGAAAGATCGGCCTCTTCGGCGGCGCGGGCGTGGGAAAGACCGTGCTGATCAAGGAGCTGATAAACAACATCGCGAAGAAGCACAACGGATTCAGTGTATTCGCAGGAGTGGGCGAGCGTACCCGCGAGGGCAACGACCTGCTGCGCGAGATGATAGAGTCCGGGGTGATCAAATACGGAGAGGAGTTCGAGAAGGGGATGGAGGAAGGGAAGTGGGATCTGTCGAAGGTCGACCGCGAGCAGATGGCGCAGAGCCAGGTGGCGATGGTCTTCGGGCAGATGAACGAACCTCCGGGAGCGCGCTCCAGCGTGGCCCTCAGCGGGCTCACGCTCGCGGAATCCTTCCGCGATTCCTCCGACCCGGCCGCCCCGAAGGACATACTGTTCTTCATCGATAACATCTTCCGTTTCACCCAGGCGGGGTCGGAGGTGAGCGCGCTCCTCGGGCGCATGCCCTCCGCAGTGGGCTACCAGCCTACCCTCGCGACGGAGATGGGGCAGATGCAGGAACGCATCACATCTACCAAGAACGGATCCATCACCTCCGTGCAGGCGGTCTACGTGCCGGCGGACGACCTTACCGACCCGGCACCGGCCACTACCTTCAGCCATCTGGACGCAACCACCGTGTTGAGCCGCAAGATCGCCACCCTGGGAATCTACCCCGCAGTGGACCCGCTGGAATCCACATCCCGCATCCTCGATCCCAACATCGTCGGGCAGGAACACTACGACACCGCCCAGCGCGTGAAGCAGATACTCCAGCGCTACAAGGAACTCCAGGACATCATCGCCATCCTCGGCATGGATGAACTCTCGGACGAGGACAAACTCACCGTGAACCGCGCCCGCCGCGTGCAGCGCTTCCTGAGCCAGCCCCTCCACGTGGCCGCCGCGTTCAACGGCTGCCCCGGAGTGATGGTGGACATCGAAGACACCATAAAGGGCTTCAAGATGATACTCGACGGCGAGGTGGACTACCTTCCGGAGCAGGCCTTCATGCAGGTCGGAACCATCGAAGATGCAATCGCCAAGGGCGAAAAGATATTGGCACAGGCGAAATGACACTGCAGATCATCACTCCCGAATCGTTCAGCGAGCACCAGGCGGAAGCGGTCTTCCTGCCGGGCGCTGCCGGCGCTTTCGAGGTTCTCAAGGGCCACGCGCCCATAATCTCCGCCCTTACGGCTGGAGATGTCCGCTGGCGCGACGACTCCGGGGAACATGTGCAGCCTCTGCGGAGCGGAATGGTGATGGTGGAAAACGACGTGATAAAAGTTTGCGCGGAATGATTGGCGGAAGAAAAATGATTCTTTTGTTGTTGCTTGTATTTACGGTGCAGGCGACGTCGGCAATGGTGCCGGAGAGCATTTTTCTGCGAGCCGGAGCCATTGACGCAGAGCCTGCCACGGAGGAACAGGAGAGCGTCCCGGACATCGGCAACATCATCTTCGAACACGTCCTCGACAGCTACGAATGGCACCTGACCGAATGGAAGGGCAAGCCTGTCGCTATACATCTCCCCGTAATCCTCATCGATCGCGGCATACACGCATTCAATTCCCGGGAAATCCTCGAAACGGGCAGCTACGGGCGCTGGCACATCGCCCCCGAAGGCGCTCCGCACGAAGGGAAGATAGTCCGCGAGGACGGCAGCAAGCCCTTCGACATCAGCATCACCAAGAACGTGCTGCAGCTGATGATCAACGCCCTCCTCCTGGTGCTCATCGTCCTTCTCACCGCCCGCTGGTACAAGCGCCACGACGCCCTCAAGGAGCATCCCACCGGCATCGCGGCCCTGATGGAGCCTCTCATAATGATGATACACGACATGGCCCGCGAGAACATAGGCGAAGACGACTACCGCCGCTACTCGCCATATCTGCTCACGGCCTTCCTCTTCATCCTGCTGAGCAACGTCATCGGCATCATCCCCTTCTTCCCCGGAGGAGCCAATCTCACGGGAAACATCGCCTGCACCCTGGTGCTGGCCCTCTTCACCTTCTTCACCGTGAACCTCACGGGCACAAAGCATTACTACAAGGAGATTTTCTCGCCGGCCGTGCCCGGCGTGCTCAAGCCCCTGATGGCGGTCATCGAGACCTTCTCCGCCCTGGTGAAGCCCATTTCGCTCACCATCCGACTCTTCGCGAACATGCTGGCGGGGCATATACAGATACTCTGCATGGTGAGCATCATTTTCATCATGGCCAAGTACGGCCCTGCGATGACGGGTGGCGCCACGGTCATAACGCTTCTCTTCGGAATCTTCCTGGATGTGCTGGAAATCCTGATTTCCTTCATCCAGGCCTACATATTCACAATGCTGTCGTCCATCTATATAGGTATGGCGCGCGCAAAAGGAGAATAACAACTTAAATCGTTAATATTATGTTACTTACAATCATTCTTCAGGCAGTTGCCGGAGCGGCCCTCGGAAAGGCCGGCGCCGCAGTCGCTGCAGCTCTCGCAGCCTTTGCTGCAGGTTATGGAATCGGTAAGGTCGGCACCGCTGCAATGGAAGCCATCGCCCGCCAGCCTGAGTCCGCAGGCAACATCCGTTCCAGCATGATCATCGTTGCAGGTATGATCGAAGGCGCCGCCCTTCTGGGCATCATCGTCTGCCTCCTTGCAATCGTAATCAAGTAAAAAATGAATCTGATCACTCCGGATACCGGCCTTCTGTTCTGGATGGTCCTCATTTTCGGCATCGTGTTCTTCATCCTTGCCAAGTGGGGCTTTCCGGCGATTACCGGTATGGTGGACAAACGCAACGAACACATCAGCGAGAGTCTTCGTCTCGCCGATGAGGCTCAGGCGCGCATGTCGAGGCTTGCGGAGGAGCAGGAAAAGCTCATAGCCGAAACCAGACAGGAGCAGGGACGCATCCTCAAGGAAGCGGCCCAGGCCAGGGCGGAGATCCTCGCGCAGGCGAAGGAGGATGCCAAGGCGCAGACTGCCGAGATGGTGAGCAAGGCGCGTGAGCAGATAGAGAACGAGAGGGAGTCGGCTCTCCGGGATATCCGTCGGCAGGTTGCCTTGCTGTCGGTGGATGTAGCGGAGAAAGTGCTTCGCTCTAAGCTCGACAGCAGCGTGGAACAGCAGAAGTTGATAGATCGTTATGTAGATGAATCAAGGAGCAGTAGCTAGCCGATACGCCAAGGCTTTCCTGGAATTGGTCAGTGAAAGCGGAAGGGGGGAGCAGGTCTTCGCTCAGGTGAGGGCCCCGCTTAAGGACGCGTCGTCCGCCCCGCAGCCGCTGGAGCCGGACATCGAAAAACTGGTGCTGCTGCTGAGGCGGAACCGCCGTCTGGACTGTCTCAAGTTCGTGCTGAACGATTTCGTCCGGCTCTGGTGCTCCGATCAGAAGATCCTTCTCGCCCGGCTGGTCACCGCCGTGCCTTCTCCAGGCCTGCCTGAACGCATCGAGTCCCTTCTCAAGGACCGCAGCGGCTGCAGGATAATACTTGAAACCGAGGTGGATCCGGATTTGCTCGGAGGTTTCATTATCGAATTGGAAAATGAAACACTGGACGCCAGCGTGCGCCGCCAGATCGACGACATCCGCCGTTCCCTCGTACAAAAGAACAACAGAATCATATGACGCAGAATACTATCAAGCCCAGCGAGATTTCCGACATCCTGCTCGGACAGCTGAAAGACATAGATACCACCGTCCACTTCGAAGAGACCGGCAAGGTGCTCCAGGTGAGCGACGGGGTTGCCCGCATCTACGGCCTGGTGAACGCCGAGGCCGGCGAGCTGCTGGAGTTCGACTCCGGTGTGAAGGGCGTGGTGATGAACCTTGAGGAGGACAACGTGGGCGCCGTGCTTCTCGGTCCAACCGACCAGGTGAAGGAGGGTATGCCGGTCCGCAGGCTGGGCCGCATCGCTTCCATCAATGTGGGAGAAGGGATGGTCGGCCGCGTGGTGAATCCGCTCGGAGAGCCGCTGGACGGAATGGGCGAGATCAAAGGGGAGACTTTCGAGATGCCCCTGGAGCGAAAGGCTCCGGGAGTGGTATACCGCGAACCGGTCACCGAGCCTCTGCAGACAGGCCTCAAGGCTGTGGATTCGATGATTCCAATCGGCCGCGGCCAGCGCGAGCTCATCATCGGCGACCGCCAGACCGGAAAGACCGCCCTCGCCATCGACACCATCATCAATCAGCGCAGCTGCTTCGAGGCGGGAAAGCCCGTCTACTGCATCTACGTGGCCGTCGGGCAGAAGGGTTCGACCGTCGCGTCCATCGTTGAAACCCTGCGCGCAAAGGGAGCCATGGACTATACCATCGTCGTAGCGGCGACTGCGTCCGACCCCGCCGCGGTGCAGTATTATGCGCCTTTCGCCGGGGCTGCCGTCGGAGAGTATTTCCGCGACACGGGCCGCCCCGCGCTCATAGTCTACGACGATCTCAGCAAACAGGCGGTCGCCTATCGCGAAGTGTCGCTGATTCTGCGCCGTCCTTCCGGGCGCGAGGCATATCCGGGAGATGTCTTCTATCTTCACAGCCGCCTGCTCGAGCGTGCCGCCAAGATCATCGGCCAGCAGGAGGTCGCGGAGCAGATGAACGATCTGCCCGAGTCGCTGAAGGGCCGCGTCAAGGCCGGTGGCTCGCTCACCGCCCTGCCCATCATCGAAACACAGGCGGGCGACGTTTCCGCCTACATCCCCACGAACGTGATTTCCATCACCGACGGCCAGATCTACCTCGAGAGTTCGCTCTTCAATCAGGGCTTCCGTCCCGCAATCAACGTCGGTATTTCGGTGTCGCGTGTGGGCGGCTCCGCGCAGGTTAAGAGCATGAAGAAGGTCGCGGGCACGCTCAAGATCGACCAGGCGCAGTACAACGAGCTCGAGGCTTTCAGCAAGTTCAGTTCCGACATGGACAAGGTGACTGCCATGGCGCTGGACAAGGGCCGCAAGAACAACCGTCTGCTGATTCAGCCGCAGTACGCACCCATGCCCGTGGGTGAGCAGGTGGCCATTCTCTACTGCGGCACGCACGCCCTGATGGCGGATATCGCTCTTGACAAGGTTTCCGAGTTCGAGCATCTGTTCCTCGACCGGATGCGCGCTTCGCACAAAGACGCGCTGGACACTCTTTCCGCCGGCAAGATCGACGAGGGAGTGGAGGCAGTGCTGCAGAAAGTCGCGGCCGAAGTTTGTTCGCAGATTAACGCTTAGGTTTCATGGCATCGCTCAGGGAGATAAAGGATCACATCGCATCGGTGCGTAGTACGCTGAAGATTACTTCGGCGATGAAGCTCGTGGCTTCGGCGAAGCTCCGCAAGGCTCAGCAGGCCGCGGAGGGCATACGGCCGTACACCGCCGCGCTGTCGCAGATGCTTGCGCAAGTGATGGCTGACGCGCCTGTCATTCCTGACGGCCGTGCGCAAAACGGGGCAATTTACGCACGGGAGGCTGATTTTGGAGGCCCTCGTGCGCAAAATCAGGCTTTTTACGCACGGGAAACAAGTGGAGCGGATGTGGCTGGGGCTGGAAGGGTGGCCATCGTGGCGGTGGCGAGCAATTCGTCGCTTTGCGGGGCGTTCAATATCAATGTAGTGCACCGCGTGCAGGAGCTGGTGGCGGAGTGCAAGGCCGCCGGAGCCGGGGTGGAGGTGATTTCAGTGGGGCGGAAGATGGCGGAGGCGATGCGCAAGATGGGGTTTGCGCCGGAAGATCATGCCGATCTCGTCGGCCGCAACAGTTTCGAGAAATCGTCGGCGTTCGCGCAGGAGCTTATCGACGCTTTCAATTCCGGGCGCTACACCCGCATCCTGCTGGTATACAATCATTTCGTCAGCACGGCTTCGCAGAAAGTCCAGACCGAAACCTACCTGCCGTTCGGTGGAGGGCAGCGGATGGGCTATACCCTCCGGACGCCCTATCCGCCCACGGATGAAGTGGGAGGGGCCCAGCTTTGCTGGGAGGGGCCGTCAGGCCGGCTTGAGGAGGGTATAGCCCATCCGTCTGCCCCTGACAGCGAATACATCCTCGAACCCTCCGGGGAGGAGATACTCGCGACGCTGCTGCCTCAGGTGATGCGCCTCCGGATTCATACGGTGCTGCTGGATTCGATCGCTGCGGAGCATGCGGCGCGTATGCTTGCGATGCAGGCCGCATCCGACAATGCCGAAGATCTGCTCTCCGAACTCACACTCGAATACAACAAGGGCCGTCAGCAGAAGATCACATCCGAAATCCTCGATCTCGTGGGAGGAGCGCAGCAATGACGGCAGTGATTCTTGCAAACGGGGAATTTCCCCGCAGGGAGTATCCGCTCTGGCTGCTGAAAAATGCCGACGTGGTGGTCTGCTGCGACAGCGCCTTGAATGTGCGGCGCCTGCGCAGGCTCGGCGTTGAGCCGGGGGCAGTGGTGGGGGACTTGGATTCCATCTCCGATGCGGAGCGCAAATCCCTGGGAGACAAGGCGGTAAAGGTGGAGGAACAGGATTACAATGATCTCAACAAGGCCTTCCTGTGGTTGAGGGAGAACTGCCCGGAAGCGACGGAAATTCACATTCTCGGCGCCACAGGTAAAAGCGAAGCCCACGCGCTGGGCAATCTGTCATATCTCCTTTTCTGGGAGAAGCAGTATGCTTTGGACGCCTCCGGAATCAATGTCGATATGGTGTCCGACTACAACACGGCCTTTGCGGTCTGCGACAGTTGCGAACTCCACATAGGAGAAGGAAGAAAAGTTTCATTTTTCGCGCAGGACCCTTCCCTGCGCATCAGCACCACCGGCCTGCGCTGGCCGCTTGACGAGGTGAGTTTCGATTATTGGTTCAGAGGCACTTTGAACATGGCTGAAAACGACGTGGTCAAGCTCGTTTTCAATCATCCCGGAGATGTCCTGGTTATTCTGGATTAAGCACTTATACTATTATAAGGTTCGCGCGTGAAAGGGAGTTTTTAAATAATTTTCAAATTTTTTTCTCTTTCAATTTGAAAGAATTCTGCCGGATTCTGGTTTCAATTTGCAAGTCCCTTTTTAAATAAATTGCAAAATAAATGCAAAAAAATTTAAAAATCCTTAAAGGACATTATTTAAAGGCATTTTTAAAAAGTTTGCAATTGTAATTATTTTTTCCGAAATTGCCGACTCAATGTACTTTGAGCGTAAAGTATAGAAACAAGGCTAAAAGTATAGTTAGTATAGTTTATTGTTTAATTAAAAAAATGGCTTATGAGAAAATTTAAGCTCTTTCTTGTTACAGTCGTTGCGACCCTGATGGCCAGCGTTGCTGCAAATGCGCAGAACATTACGGTCAAGGGCGTCGTTCTGGATGGCGCAGGCGAACCTGTTCCATCTGCGGCTGTTCTTGTGGACGGAACCACCAAAGGGACCACCACCGATCTTGATGGTAGGTATTCGATCAGTGTACCGTCAAATGCCACTCTGGCCTTCACATCCATCGGATATGTAGAGCAGAAAGTGGAAGTCAATGGGAAGGCTGTTATCAATGTGGTCCTCGCAGAGGATACTCAGCAGCTCGAAGAAACCATCGTCGTAGCTTTCGGTACTTCGACCAAGGAGTCCTTCACAGGTTCCGCAAAGGTAGTGAAGTCGGACGAACTGGCTAAATCCCAGGTCAGTGCCGTAACTTCTGCCCTTGCAGGTCAGGTCGCCGGTGTTCAGTTGACTCAGGCATCCGGTGCTCCCGGTACCGCTCCTACCATCCGTATCCGCGGTTTCAGTTCCCTCAATGCAGGGCAGGAACCTCTGTACGTGGTTGACGGAGTGCCTTACGACGGAGCAATCGGACGTATCAATCCTGCCGACGTAGAAAGCATGACCGTTCTCAAGGATGCTGCATCCAATGCCCTTTACGGCGCACGTGGCGCGAACGGTGTCATCATGATCACCACCAAGAGAAGCAAATCCAAAGATGCAGTCGTGACCTTCGATGCCAAGACCGGTGTCAACAACCAGGCGATGAAGGAGTATGACTATATCACCAGCGTGCCCGCATACTACGAGGCACACGCACTTGCCCTCCAGCACTACTATATGCATGAGAAGGGGCTGTCCAAGCAGGGTGCCATAGAGGCTCTGAACGGTGTCATCACCGGACATCAGAACAGCGGCGGTCTTGGTTATCAGGTATATGATGTCCCTGCCGGACAGGCGTTCATCGGCATGAACGGCAAGGTCAATCCCAATGCGACCCTCGGACGCCTCGTTACCGACGATGAAGGCAACCAGTTCTGGGCTCAGCCTGACAACTGGAAGGACTATGCATATCGTACCGGACATCGTCAGGAATACAACGTGAGCGTTACCGCAGGTTCCACCCGCAGCAACTTCTACGCTTCAGTAGGTTACCTCAAGAATGAAGGTATCACCCGCAATTCCGACCAGACCCGTTTCACCGGCCGTCTCAAAGCAGACTATCAGGCAAAGAGTTGGCTAAAGGTCTATGGAAACATGTCCTACACCAAGTATGACAGCAACTCCCTCGGCAACAACGGAACAAGCAACTCCACCGCCAACATCTGGGCCTTCACCACGCAGATCGCTCCTATCTATCCTCTCTATGTGAGGGATGCAGAGAAGAATATCGTGATCGACAAGTGGGGCTTCGAGCAGATGGACTATGGTGACGGCATGCTCGGCGGACTTGTACGTCCTTATATGGTGAACGCGAACCCTCTCTTCGCCAACGTGGCCAATACCCGTTACAGTGAGGGCAATGCAATCAATGCATCCGGGGCCGCCGACTTCACATTCCTCAAGCATTTCAAGTTCACTCTCAATGCTACCGAGAACGTAGACGAGTATCGCTACACCTCCGTACAGAATCCTTACTACGGACAGTTCGTGTCCTCCAAGGGTTCCGTTGGCAAGCAGCACTCCCGTACCACCGCTTTCAACACTCAGCAGATCCTCAACTACAATCAGGATTTCGGCAAACTGAGCGTTGGCGCCATGGTTGGTCACGAGTACTATGTTACCGACGGATATTTGCTCTATGCTGCAAAGCAGAACATGTATTCCCAGGACAACAAAGAACTTGGCGGTGCAATCAAGGATAACGCCTCCGCAGATTCCTACACCACCAAGTATAATGTAGAAGGTTACTTCTCCCGCTTGCAGGCAGATTACGACGGCAAGTACTATGCAAGCGCTTCCTTCCGTCGTGACGCTTCTTCCCACTTCGCAGTGGATCACCGCTGGGGTAACTTCTGGAGTTTGGGTGGAGCATGGATCGTCAGCAAGGAAGACTTCTTCAATGTCCCTGCAGTCGACATCCTCAAACTCAAGGCATCCATCGGCAGCCAGGGTAACGATGACATCGGTGCCTATCAGTATACCGATACTTACACCGTCGCTCCTTCCGCTGGTGAAGTTTCCGTGGCATTCGCACAGAAGGGTAATCCCAACATCACATGGGAAACCAACACCAATTTCAACGCCGGTCTTGAATTCACTCTCTTCAAGGGTGTCATCGACGGTAGCGTTGAGTACTTCAAACGCAACACCACCGACATGCTCTTCTGGTTTGCAACCGCTCCTTCAGTCGGTTACACCGGATACTACGACAACATCGGCGACATGTATAACAAGGGTATCGAGTTCTCCATCACGGCGAATCTCATCAACACAAAGGATCAGCACCTTTCTGTCAATTTCAACGCTACCCACTACAAGAACAAGATTACCAAGATCGCTGATGACCTCAAGACCCTTAACATCGAAGGCGTAGGCGGTTACAACAGCGGAATGTACTATATCGGTGAAGGACTCCCTATCTACACCAAGTACATCAAGAAGTATGCAGGTGTCGATGCTTCCACAGGTAAGTCTCTCTGGTACAAGAATATCCTTGACGATAACGGCGATCCTATAGGACGCGAGACCACCGACAACTACTCCAATGCCGACTACTATCTTGGCAAGGATCCCATCCCTGCTCTCTATGGCGGTTTCGGTATCTCCTATGACTGGAAAGGCTTTGATTTCTCTATCAACTGCTCCTACCAGATCGGCGGTGAAATCTTCGACAACGGTTACCAGCAGCTCATGAACTCTCCTACTTCCGGATCCACAGGTTTCAACTACCACAAGGATCTGCTGAAGGCCTGGACCGAAGAAAATGCCAATTCAGACATTCCCCGTTTCCAGTATGGAGACCTTTATTCCAACGCTTCTTCCGACCGCTTCCTCACCAAGGCAAGTTATCTGAACATCGAGAACATCAATGTCGGTTACACCTTCCCTTCCAAACTCACCAGCAAGGCAGGCATCGCATCCCTGCGTGTTTATGCAGCATGCGAGAATGTAGGTTATTGGTCTGTAAGGCAGGGTCTGGATCCCCGCACATCTTACTCGGGTGACTCCGCCTTCACTTCTTACCTCCCTATCAGGACTATCTCCGGGGGCGTAACTCTCAAGTTCTAATCAAACATAGGAGAACAGTATTATGAAAAATATATTTGGAAAAATAGCGATCTTCGGTCTGGTTCTCGTACTTGGCAGCAGTTGCATCAAGGAAACCTTCCCTATGAGCGATACTGCCACCAAGGAACAGCTTGCCACTTCTTCCTCGGCTCTTACCGCCATGGTTAAGGCTATCCCTGCACAGATGGCTACCGGATATCTGGTTTACGGCCGGCAGGAATGGGAATTCGATATGGCTTGGCCCGGCCTAATGATTATACTTGACAGCGTAACAGGCGAAATTATCGACAACGGCGATTCCAATTATGACTGGTATTCTTATTGGAGCTGCCCCGCCCATGGCCTTGCTGCAGAATATCCAACCTCCTACGTTCCCTGGAGGACAATGTTCATGTTCATCAAGAGTGCTAACGACGTCATCGGCGCAGTTGATGTTGAGAATGCAAATGATGAGCAGTTGAATTATCTTGCACAGGCTCTTGCATACCGTGCACTGTTCTATATGACATTCGCAGACATGTATGAGTACAAGGCTCCTACCGATCCTGCAGTGAGTGCCAGTTACAAACCCGAGAACGATATCCTCGGTCTCACCGTTCCGCTCGTAACAGACGCCACCACCCAGGAAGATGCGAAGAATAATCCGCGCGTCCCTGTCAAGGATATGTATGAGTTCATCATCAACGATCTTGATAATGCCGAAAAGTATGTAGATACTGAGGCAACAGGAGGATCCCTTCTCCCTAACCTTGCTGTTATTTATGGTCTGAAGGCCCGTGCATACCTCAAGATGGGTTCTGACGGTGTCGCCGGCGCATACGACAAGGCCGCCGAATATGCCGACAAGGCCATTACCGCTCACGCCGGTTCCCCTCTTACCCAGGCACAGTGGGAAGCCCCTGCTACCGGATTCAACAGTTTTGCTGCCAACAGCAATTCCTGGATGTGGTACATCAGTTATTCGGCTGAAACCATTGGCAACCTGAACACTTTCGTCGCCCACATGAGCGGTGAAGAGTGCTGGACAGCGTATGGATGCGCAACCGGACGCGGAATCTCCAAAAGCGTATATGAGAGCATCCCCGATACCGACTGGCGCAAGCACAGCTGGATAGATCCCAAAGGATACTCCTATTATGATTATCCTCGCAACAGGGATTTCTTCTCCGCTCCTTCCGGATACGGTTCCAACCGTAAACTCAATCCTTACACAGCAATCAAGTTCCGTCCCGGTGAAGGCAATTACAGCGTTTACAAGACCGGCGGCGCTACCGACGTTCCTCTTATGCGTGTTGAAGAAATGTACCTCATCAAGGCAGAGGCTCTCGCACTTGCAGGAGATGTCCCCGGTGGGAAGGCCGTTCTCAACAGCCTGATCCAGACTCGCGACTCCGCTTATGATTGCACCTCTGTTCCGGACAACTTCTTCCAGAACGAAGTTTACTTCCAGAAGAGGATTGAACTCTGGGGTGAAGGCCTTATCTTCCACGATGCAAAGCGAATCGGCGCAGGTATGAAGAACGGTTATCCCGGAACCAATGCCGAGGCTGACTTCCGTATCAACTGCACGGGTGTATGCCCCGCGTGGAACTTCACCATCCCTCAGCGTGAGGTCAACGGCAATCCTGCCATCGACGGATACAACAATCCTGATCCTAGTGAGGCTCTCGAAGCTTGGGAAGAATAATCCTTAATTAGTGTAGATATGAAAAAGATCAATTATATTCTCGCATTTCTCGCTGCAGGTGCTCTGGCATTCGCTTGCACAAGCAAGGAAGAAGCCTACACTCCCGGCGAGCCCGAAGTTGATGGATGCTACAGGGTTTCGTTCCCTAAGCAGACTGTGCTCAGTTCTTACGAGCTCGATCCCAACGATGCTTCTGCCAGCACCGTTACCATCAAGGCCAAGCGTCAGGTCACTACCGGCAAGATCACCGTTCCTCTGATTGTCGAGCAGGTTCCTTTCGATTCCGCATTCGTGTTCAAGCATACAGACCTTGTGTTCGAAGACGGAGAGAATGAGGCCACCTTCGAAGTCTCTTTCCCGGAGGCTGCAATCGGTGTGGAATACAAATGCCACATTATGGTTACCGACCCTCAGTATGCTTCTCTTTATGCCAAGGACACTACTTACGTCTCTTTTACCTTCCTTAAGGTATCCTGGGAAACCGTTGCAACGGGCACTCTCAACTCCTGGTGGATGGAAGGCGATGTTGAAGATGTTGTGTTCCAGCACTGCTTAACCTTCCCTGAACGTTATCGTTTTATCGATCCTTGGGGGACAGGCGTGAATCCTCTGTTCACGACCGATGGTGAAGAGAAAACGGACAAAGATGGAGATACATATCTCGTCATGCGCGTTGCTCCTCAGGAGCTTAACGATACCTATGGCTCTTATGGCATGATCAGCTTCCGTGACGTTGCTTACTGGCAGGGCGATGACTCTTATGCCGATGCAAACAAGTACTATCCTGCTGACAAATACTGCCAACTCTGGTTGCAGTGGTTCGTTTCTGCTGGTAGTCTTGGTTACGGTTACGAAGTGTTCCAGGGCGAATAACAGACACCCTAATATCCGGGAGGCCATCGTTTGGCGGTGGCCTCCTTTTTTTGATATGAAGCATTTATTTTTATCGTTGTCGCTGCTGGCGCTGGCACTGGTATCCTGCAAGGACCCCTTGGAAGAGGCGACCCCTTCGGTGCTCAAGGTCAGTTCGGAAAAATTTGCGGATGAATCCGGCGTGGCACACGAAGTCACATTGAAAGTCACGAGCGAAAAGGCATTCGAGGTGAAAACAAATAATTCCGAATGGATCAGCACATCCATTGGGGAGAGGTTGAAAGATGTAACGCCTGTTACTCTTAAGTTGGAAACGAACGGCGGCTCCGACTCCAGGACTGCTACCTTGACTGTAGTTGCCGGCAAAAAGAGCGTAGATGTTACTGTTTCCCAGTCACCGATAGGCAAACTGCTGCCTGTGCAGGAGATTACACTTACAAACCTCAAGGCGACGGTCCTTTCCCTGCGCTTTCCGGACAAATGGACCCTTTCCTGCAGGAATGCTGACGGAAGTCCTGCTACATGGTTCTCGGCCGATGCCGACTCCGGTACCGCCAATGTCTCCAAGGTAGTGTCTTTCTGCGCCTCGAGTGTTAATCTCGACGGCGAAGACCGCAAGGGGAGTGTTGTGGTGAACCTGTCAGGCGCCGAGTTGAAGATCGGAGTCACCCAGCCGGTTACCGACCTGCTTGCTCCTGCCTTCGGTGTATACAATTATGACGGCAATGGTGCTTCATTCGTTTACGATGAGTATGCTCATCAGACTTCCATGCTGAAGAAACCGGGGGCATCATGCGATTTCCGCATCATAATACCATCCAAAAACCAGTTCGTCGTCTTTGGTTCACTCCCTTCTTCCATGAAGAAAGGAGACAAGGTGGATTTCAATCTTGTGCAGAACGTATTGCCTTCGCTGGGATATGAGACGGCGGTTTCGGCGGAGGTGGTACAGATTGAAACGGACAAGGTCTGGCTGCTCGATGGCGAAGTTTGTTATGTTGTCAGGAAATAGAGGAATACCTTATGAAAAAGTATATATTGTTGTCTGTCGCATCCCTTTTCTTGTACATATCGCTTGATGCGGCACCTGCATATCCTTATCCCATAAAATATCGTCAGCCGGACGGGAGCATTATAGAAATTACCCTGCATGGCGATGAATTCTGGCACTACACAACTTCCGGAGGGAAGGTGGTAGAACTTGGGGACGACGGCTTCTATCATCCTGCCGTAAAGCCCTTCTACAATCCGCAGAAACGCAGGATGAACAATCTTTCCCGTCCGATCGTGCCTGCAAGGGTGGCCGGACGCAAGTCCATTTCCATAGGAAAGAAGAGATTCCCCGTTTTTCTGGTTGAATTCTCCGATCTGAAATTCACAGTGGAGAATCCTGTTGAAGCCTTTTCAAAAATGCTTAACGAGCGCGGTTACTCCGAGAACGGAGGTACGGGTTCGGTGTATGATTACTACTACGAGAATTCATGCGGACAGTTCGATCCTGTCTATGACGTCATAGGCCCCGTTACCCTCAGCAAGGGCTTTGCTGAATATGGCGGCAACAATGACGATGGCTCGGACAAAGATGCCCGGGGGGCTTTCGTTGAGGCCTGCAGTCTGGCTCTTGCCCAGAATCTGATCGATTTTTCTCAATACGACAATGACGGCGACGGATACATAGACAATCTGTTCTTCTATTTCGCCGGTCACAATGAAGCGGAAGGTGGCAGTAAAGATGCCATCTGGCCCCACCAGTCTTATCTTGGAAACTTCTCTGCCAATGGCGTGCGCGCCGGGTCTTACGCTTGTACGTCGGAGTACAGGGGCAGTTCGGGCACCACGATGGCCGGCATCGGCACTTTCTGCCATGAGTTCGGTCACGCACTCGGGCTTCCGGACTTCTACGACACCGACTATGAGAAAAACGGAACTGCCGATGCCGTCTACGCGTTTTCGCTGATGTGCAACGGCAATTACAATAACAATGGCCGCACACCTCCCTATCTGGGCGCCCTTGAACGCTGGATTCTCGGCTGGATCGAGGACCTTCCTGAACTCGGAACTTCCCAGGACGTAAACATTCGTCCTGTATACGAAAACGGAGGATGCACCACGCCCACTTCGGTTGAAGGAGAGTTCTTCCTATACGAGGTGCGAGATGGCTCCGGTTGGGACCGTTATATCAAAGCCTCAAATAAAGATAATCCTCCCAGCGGGATGCTTGTCTATCATGTGGATATGTCCGATGACAATTTAATCTCTTCCTACCCTGCAAGCTCCCTTTGGTCCAGCAACGACCTAAACTGCTATGGCAGCCATCCCTGCTACTACATAGTGCGGCCGACCATATCCTACAGTTCATATCAGGATCTGATGTTCCCGGGCACATCCGGTACTACCACCTTTGAAGGCGTGGACTGGGCTAAACAGGAGAGCGGTTACAAACTCACGGACATCGCCTACAATGACGGCACGGCTGCGTTTAAACTCAGTGCATTCGAAAACAGAACTCTTTCCGGCAAGGTGAACGACAGCAAGGGGCGCCCTCTTCAGGGCGTTCAGGTCTCGGTGACCTTTGACAGCGATGCCGCAATGGCCGCTTTGAAGTCTTCATCAAAGCTGCTTGCCCCTGCCTCCATAAAGAGACTCTCATCCTTGCAGGCTACTACTGGAGAAGACGGCAGTTATTCCATAGAAATACCTGTTTCCGCTTCGCTGGATGTCACTGTGGTGTTCAGTCTTGAATACTTTACCACCAGGACCGAGCCGCTGAAACTTTCCAAGGCCAAAGCCACGGTGCTGGACATAACCATGTTCAACGTTTCCGAAGGAGAACCGGCTCTGCTGAAGAAGTACTCTGTTCCAGGCAGTGCGCTCGGGTTCACAGGTTCAGCGGACAGTTGGTCGGCGACCAACGCCGTCCTCTTCAAGAAGGAAGAACTTGCGGCCTATGCCGGATACAAGTTTACCACGATCAATTATATGATAGCCGGAAACAAGGCGGACGTAGTTGACGTTTTCATCGATTTCGGCACCAAGAGAGCGTTCACGCGTACAATCAAGCCCGAATTCAATAAACTGCATTCGATAGATATCAGCGACGCCGGGATAATAATTCCCGAAAATACGAACGTTTATGTCGGGTATGCTGTCAAGGACATCACCACACAGTATTGGATGACTATAGACGGCGCAACCGGAGTCGAGGGCGGCGGAATGATGCGCAGCGGTTACCAAACTGCCGGCGGAAGGGACTGGAACGAATCCGGATACAATTTCGTCATCTCCGCGGATTTAATGTCCGTGGTATCGCCATTTACTTCCCTGGGCATCAAAGTGATCTCCAATCCCGGGCAAGGCGAGCCTTATTCGGCTGGTACGGAGTTTACCTTTGCATTCGAGAATCCTTTTGCAGGCGGTGTTGCCGCAAGCACAATCTGGTACTTCGACGGCGTACAGACAAGCGATCCGTCCGTGGTTCTCACGGCCGGAACGCATACAATTAAAGCCGTCGTGACTTACGCCGACGGCTCTGAAGAGGAAATCGAACAGGTGATACTCGTCAATTGATGCCTACCCTTCCGAAGATGTAATCTACATTCTTGAAATAGTAATCCAGTGTGAAGCAGTCGTCGATCTCCTGCGCGGAAAGCAGGGCGGTGACCGCTTCGCTGCTTTTCAGCAGGCCGGCGTAATCGACATGCTCGCTCCAGGCCTTCATGGCCAGGGGCTGTACGGTGTCGTATGCCTGCTCGCGGGACAATCCCTTGCCTATCAGGGCGTTCATCACCCTCTGGGCGAAGATGACCCCGTTGGTGATGTAGATGTCCTGCAGCATCTTGTCCTTGTAGACCACCAGGTTGTCGAGTATGCCGCCGAAGCGGGTCAGCATGTAGTCCAGCAGTTCGGTGGCGTCCGGGAGTATGATGCGCTCGGTGCTGGAGTGGGAGATGTCCCTCTCGTGCCAGAGTGCGACGTTCTCGTTCGCGGTGGCCATGTAGCCTCGCATGACGCGGGCGCAGCCGCAGATATTCTCGCTGCCTATGGGGTTGCGCTTGTGAGGCATCGCGCTGGAGCCCTTCTGGCCCTTTCGGAATGCCTCCTCGGCCTCACGAACCTCGGTGCGCTGCAGGCTCCGCACCTCCATAGCCATCTGCTCGATAGAAGACGCGATTACCGCGAGGGTGGAGAGATAGAATGCATGCCTGTCGCGCTGCAGCACCTGTGTGGAGATGTTGGCGCTCTCAATGCCCAGTTTCCCGCACACATAGTCCTGGATCGACGGGGGGATGTTGGCGAAGTTGCCCACAGCCCCGCTCATCTTGCCGGCCTCCACGCCCTTGCGGGCCAGTTCGAAGCGCTCGAGATTGCGTTTCATCTCTTCGTACCAGAGGGCCCACTTGAGGCCGAAGGAGGTGATGTCCGCGTGTATGCCGTGGGTGCGGCCTATGCAGGGGGTGTCCTTGAATTCCAGGGCCCTGCGGCGGAGTATCTCCATGAAATCCTTGATGTCCTGGAGGAGGATTTCATCTGCCTGGCGGATGAGCCAGCCGTTGGCGGTATCCACCACGTCGGTGGAGGTGAGGCCGTAGTGCACCCACTTCTTCTCCTCGCCCAGACTTTCGCTCACGCAGCGGGTGAAAGCCACCACGTCGTGGCGGGTCTGCTCCTCTATCTCGCGGATGCGCTCCACATCGAAGCGCGCCTTCTCCGCGATTTTGCGGACGTCCTCCTCGGGAATCACCCCGAGTTTGCTCCAGGCCTCGCAGGAGAGGATCTCTACCTTGAGGTAGGCGTTGAATTTGTTTTCTTCTGTCCAGATCGCCCTCATCTGCGGGCGGGAATACCTTTCTATCATAGTGCCGAGAGGATGTTCTTTTCCATTTCCGCGGCAGTGCGCCCGGAGCCGCTGAAGGCCTGGCCGGTCACATGCTCATAGAGTTCGATGTAGCGCTTGCTGATGCCGTCCACTACCTCGGGTGTCATCTCGGGCACCTTCTGCCCGGCACCGCCGTTGAAGCCGTTCGCCATCAGCCACTCGCGCACGAACTCCTTGGAGAGTTGTTTCTGCTTCTCGCCGCGGGCGATGCGCTGCTCGTAGCCGTCGGCATAGAAGTAACGGGAAGAGTCGGGGGTGTGCACCTCGTCCATCAGCATGATGCGTCCGTCCTTCTTGCCGAACTCATACTTGGTGTCCACGAGGATGAGCCCGCGCTTGGCGGCCATCTCGCAGCCCCTTGCGAAAAGGGCGCGGGTGTAGGCCTCGATCTGCGCATAATCCTCCGCCCCTACCAGGCCGCTGGCGATTATCTCCTCGCGGGAGATGTCCAGGTCGTGCCCCTCGTCCGCCTTGGTGGTGGGGGTGATGATAGGCTCGGGGAAGCGCTCGTTTTCTTTCATTCCTTCGGGGAGAGGCACTCCGCAGAGAATGCGCTTGCCCTCGGCATATTCGCGCCAGGCGTGCCCGGTGAGGCAGCCGCGGATGACCATCTCCACCTTGAACGGCTCGCACTTATGGCCTATGGTGACTGCCGGATCGGGAACGGAAAGTTTCCAGTTGGGGATGATGTCGGCCGTCGCGTCCAGGAACATGGCTGCTATCTGGTTGAGGATCTGCCCCTTGTATGGAATGCCCTTGGGGAGCACGCAGTCGAATGCGGAGATGCGGTCGGTGGCCACCATCACAATCTTGTCACCGAGGTCGTATACGTCGCGGACCTTGCCGGTATATTTGCCCTTCTGTCCGGGGAACTTGAAATCTGTGCTGAGGATAGTGTTCATTTTATCTGGAGATTATGGCTTCGCGGTCGGGTCCGACGGAGACTATCCGCACGGGGCAGCCGGTTTCTTTTTCGATGAAAGCGATGTAGTCCTTGAGTTCGGCGGGAAGGTCCTCGAAGCTGCGCACGCCGCTGATATCCTTTTTCCAGCCCTTGAACTCGGTGTAGACGGGCTGGGCGTTGGTGCCGCCGTCGTAGGGGTATTCCGCCGTTTCCTTACCGTTTATCATATAGGATGTCGCGACCTTGATGGTGTCGAAACCGTCCATGACGTCGGACTTCATCATGATGAGGTCGGTGACTCCGCTCATCATCACGGCGTATTTGAGGGCCACCATGTCGAGCCATCCGCAGCGGCGCGGGCGGCCTGTGGTGGCACCGAATTCCTTGCCTATGCTGCGCAGGGACTCACCGGTTTCGTCGAAGAGTTCGGTGGGGAAGGGGCCGCTGCCCACGCGGGTGCAGTAGGCCTTAAAGATGCCGTACACCCTGCCTATCCTCGAAGGTGCTACGCCGAGTCCGGAGCAGACGCCCGCGGCGAGGGTGTTGGAGGATGTGACGAAGGGATAGGAACCGAACTCCACATCGAGCAGCGATCCCTGTGCGCCTTCGGCAAGTATGGGGGTGCCGGCGTCCAGTTCCCTGTTGACCAGGAATTCCGTGTCCACGAAGGGGAAGCGGCGCAGGGCGTTGACCGCCTCGAACCACTTCTGCTCGTAGTCGTCGGTGTTGAACATGGAGAAGTCCTTGTAGTGCGAGAGCATCTGCTGGTGCTTCTTCTTGAGGGTGAGATACTTCTGCTCGAATTCGGGGAGGAGTATGTCACCGAAGCGGAGCCCGTTGCGCCCGGTCTTGTCCATGTATGCGGGGCCTATCCCCTTGAGGGTCGAGCCTATCTTGGCCTTGCCCTTGGCGGCCTCGCTGGCGGCATCCAGGGCCCTGTGGGTAGGGAGGATGAGATGCGCGCGTTTCGAGATGATGAGCCTCCCGGTGACATCTATGCCGAGAGCCTCTATTTTGCTGATTTCGTCCTGCAGGATGACCGGATCGACCACTACGCCGTTACCTATGATATTGAGCACTCCTTCGCGGAAAATGCCGGAGGGAACGGTGTGAAGCACATGGCTGCGGCCCCCTATGCTGATCGAATGCCCGGCATTCGGGCCTCCCTGGAATCTTGCAACTGCCTTGTAACCAGGGGTGAGGCAGTCCACGATTTTACCCTTGCCTTCGTCTCCCCATTGGAGACCAAGGACGACGTCTATTTTATTCATAGCGGATCATGAGATTGAATGACATATCAAAGATACGGCTTTTCGGGGGAATTTGAAAGTCTTTTCCCAAAAAAGAAGTATCTTTGCAGGATTGTACTTTAGATACACACTTTTATCATGATGACTTCTAAGGAAATACGTAAGAAATTTCTTGACTTCTTCGAGACTAAGGGACATACAGTCGTCCCTTCTGCACCAATGGTTGTGAAAAATGATCCGACGCTGATGTTCACCAACGCCGGCATGAATCAGTTCAAGGACATCTTCCTGGGCAACAGCACGCCGAAGATGCGCCGCGCGACCGACAGCCAGAAGTGTCTCCGCGTGAGCGGCAAGCACAACGACCTTGAAGAAGTAGGACATGACACCTATCACCATACAATGTTCGAGATGCTGGGCAACTGGAGTTTCGGCGACTACTTCAAGTCCGAAGCCATAGACTGGGCCTGGGAACTCCTTACCGAGGTTTACGGCATCAATCCCGAACTCCTTTATGCAACAGTGTTCGAAGGCAGCGCCGAAGACGGCACCGCCCTCGACGAGGAGGCCCGCCAGGCCTGGCTCAAGCATCTCCCTGCAGAGCGCATCCTGCTCGGCAACAAGCACGACAATTTCTGGGAGATGGGGGAGACCGGCCCCTGCGGCCCCTGCTCCGAAATCCATATCGATATCCGCAGCGAGGAAGAGAAGCGCGCCAGCGGCATCCCCGGACGCGACCTTGTCAACCAGAGCGATCCCCATGTGATCGAGATATGGAACCTGGTGTTCATGCAGTTCGAGCGCAAGGCCGACGGCCATCTCGAACCCCTCCCCGCAAAGAACATCGATACCGGAATGGGCTTCGAGCGCCTCTGCGCCGTGCTCCAGGGCAAGAATAGTAACTACGACTCCGACGTGTTCACCGGCCTTCTTGGCAAACTGGGCGAACTCTCCGGACACAAATACGGCGAGAACCACGATACGGACGTCGCCATGCGCGTCTGCGCCGACCATATCCGTGCCATAGCGTTCAGCATCGCCGACGGCCAGCTGCCTTCCAACGTGAAGGCGGGTTACGTCATCCGCCGCATCCTGCGCCGTGCAGTGCGCTACGGCTACACCTTCCTCGGTTTCAGCGAGCCCTTCCTCTGCAGGCTCGTGCCCCAGCTCATCGACGACATGGGCGACGCATATCCTGAACTGAAGGCCCAGCAGAAACTCATCGAGAACGTCATCCGCGAAGAGGAACTCGCATTCCTGCGCACCCTCGACCGCGGCATCAAACTCCTGGACGACTACATGGCCAGGAACGCCGCCACCAAGGTGCTGCCTGGAGTGGACGCATTCGTGCTCTACGATACCTTCGGCTTCCCCATCGACCTCACCGAACTCATCGCAGGTGAGAAGGGTTACAAGGTGGACCTGGATGGATTCCAGGTGGAACTTGGAAAGCAGAAGGAACGTGCGCGTAACGCTACCGCCAACGAATTCGGCGACTGGACGGTCTACCACGAGGGCGAGGACGTGCAGTTCACCGGTTACGACACCGTGGAGCAGGAGGGCGCGCTCCTCCTGAAGAGCCGCAAGGTGGTGCAGAAGAACAAGGAGATGCTCCAGCTCGTATTCGACCGTACCCCCTTCTACGGAGAGATGGGCGGCGAAGTGGGCGACACCGGTGTGGCCGTTTCCGCCGATGGAGAGGAGATAAAGATCCTCAACACCGTAAAGGAGAACAATCTTACCATCCATATTGCGGACAGGCTTCCTGCCGACTGCAAAGGTGCCTTCACCCTCAAGGTGGATGCAGCCCGCAGGAAGAAGATAGCGAACAACCATACTTGCACCCACCTGCTGGACCGTGCTCTGCGCGAGATCGTGGGAACCCATGTCGAGCAGAAGGGCTCTTATGTCTGCGACAAGTACTTCCGCTTCGACTTCTCCCACTTTGAGAAACTTTCCGACGAGCAGATCCGTGCCGTAGAGGCCCGTGTGAACGAGATGATACGCAGCAACTTCCCCCTCATCGAGAACCGTGAGGCTACCATGGAGGAGGCCAATGCCATGGGCGCAATCGCCCTCTTCGGCGAGAAGTACGGCGACCGTGTGCGCGTGGTCAAGTTCGGCCCCAGCGTCGAACTCTGCGGCGGATGCCACACCTCCCGCACCGGTAATATAGGCTTCTTCAAGATTACCGGCGAATCCGCCATCGCGGCAGGCATACGCCGTATCGAGGCAGTCACCGGAGTTGATGCCGAGATGCTCGTGAACGGAGTACAGGAACTGGTGCGCACCGCAAGAGCCATGTTCAACAACGCCCCAGGCCTCACCGAAGCCATCCAGAAACTTATCGAAGAGAACGACAACTACAAGAAGCAGATAGCCGAGGTTGCCAAGGAGAAAACCCTCCAACTCAAGAAGACCCTCCTCGACAAGGCGGAAGATATCAACGGACACAAGGTCATCAGGATCAATGAGTCCCGCGACCTTACGCTGCTGCGCGATGCTGCCACCATGCTGCAGAAAGAGACAGAAAATCTGGTAATCGCCGCCGCGTTCGAGTCGGCGGGCAAGCCTCAGTTGCTGCTCATGTACAGTCAGGATCTCGTGAAGGCCGGAAAGAATGCCGGCGCCGACATCCGCGAAGCCGCCAGGCTCATCCTGGGAGGCGGCGGCGGCCAGCCGGGGCTTGCCACCGCAGGCGGCAAGGATATTGCAGGTCTCTCTGCGGCTCTTGACAAAATGATTGAAAAGATTTGAAGAAACTCGACCAGTTCATACTCAAGGCTTTCATAGGACCGTTCATAGCGATCCTGGTAATCGTCATATTCATCCTGATGATGCAGTTCCTCTGGGTGTATATCGACGAACTCGTAGGCAAGGGCCTGGGGCTGAAGGTCGTATTCGAATTCATGCTTCTGGGGGGATGCACCATCCTCCCTCTCGCCCTTCCTCTCGCCACACTGCTGGCATCGATGATGGTGCTCGGGCAGATGGGCGACCATAACGAGTTGATGGCCATCAAGAGTTCCGGCGTTTCGCTCGCGAGGGTGATGCTGCCGCTGATGATAGCATCTGTGTTCATCAGCATCGGAGCCTTCTATGTCGGCAACAACCTGGTGCCTATCGCCTGGAACGAGATCTATACCTTGCGCGATGACATCGGCCGTACGAAGAACGAGATCAAGATTCCGGCGGGCACCTTCTACGACGGCATCGATGGTTACGTGCTGCGCACCGAAACCCAGGATGACAACGGCATGATGCACGGGGTGATGGTCTACGACCACACCGCAGGCAAGGGCAACACCTCCCTTTCGCTTGCCGATTCCGCCATGATGAAGATGAGCAAGAACAAGGATTATCTCACCTTCACCCTCTATCATGGCACCAACTATCAGGAGAACAACACCCGCAAGTTGAGGGACACCACGCGCGAACTCCAGCACATCGATTTCGATAGGCAGGAACTCATCATACCTCTCAAGAACTACAGTTTCCATAAGTCCGACAGCAGCCGCTACGGCGACCAGGTCAAGGCCATGCGCCTCAGCCAGTTGAAAGAGCAGAAGGATTCCCTCGAGGTGAAGGCCCGGGAGGCCCGGGAGAACCGTTATGCCCAACTATCGCAGTACGGCTCTTTCCGTCTGATTGAGCAGTTGGATACCGCCAAGCGCAGCAGCCGCGAGAAATACCAGTCATACTTCGAAAACGAAAATTATCTCACCTGGGACAACGCATCCCGCAAGCGCAAGGCCTATGAAAAGGCTGCGGACAATGCCGACAGGTTGCAGACGAGCCTGCTGGCCTACGGCAGCGAAGTGTATGAATACTACTTCTATCTGCGCCGTACCGATATCGAACTCCTCAAGAAGTTCGCGCAGGCTCTCGCATGTCTGCTGCTTTTCTTCATAGGTGCTCCGCTCGGGGCCTTCGTACGTAAGGGCGCGCTGGGTGTGAGCGCGATCATCTCGGTGCTATTCTTCGTGCTCTACTGGGTGGTGGACATCACGGGCACGAAACTCGCGAGGGATGGTGCCGTAGGAGCCCCGCTGGGGGCGTTCATCTCCGCCCTTGTCCTGGGGCCGATAGGCGCCTATCTCACTTCGCGCGCCATAAAGGACGCAACTCTTTTCAGCAACGATTCGCTTATGAACTACTGGCGCAAATTCAAGAGCAGGGTGGTGCGTTTCTTCCGCCCCGCAAGGATAGTATTCATGGGTACGCCCGAGTTCGCCGTGGCTTCGCTCGATGCACTGGTGAAAGCGGGATATAAGGTGGTAGGAGTGGTTACAGTGGCGGACAAGCCCAGCGGGCGCGGGCTCGAGGTGCATCAATCTGCGGTCAAGCAATATGCGGTGGAGCATGGGCTTCCGGTGTTGCAGCCGCTTAAACTCAAGGATCCGGAATTCCTGAAGCAGCTCGCCGCATGGAAGGCGGATTTGTTCGTGGTGGTGGCTTTCCGCATGCTTCCTGAGGAAGTCTGGGGCATGCCCAAGCTTGGCACTTTCAATCTTCACGCCGCACTGCTGCCTCAGTACCGCGGGGCCGCTCCTATCAACTGGGCGGTAATCAACGGCGAGCGTATCACCGGCGTGACTACTTTCATGATAGACAAGGATATAGATACAGGAGGAATAATTCTGCGCCACGAGGTGCGCATCGGGCCCGACGATACTGCGGGGGATGTGCATGACCGCTTGATGGAGGTCGGTGCGAAGTTGGTGGTGGAGACTACGGAGGGTATTTTCCAGCATAATGTCGAGACCCGTGTGCAGCGCTCGTTCATCCAGGGTTCCGAGGTTTTGAAGGCTGCGCCGAAACTTACGAAGGAGAATACGCGTATCGACTGGAGCCGTCCTGCGGAGGATATCCGCAATCTTGTCCGCGGTCTGAATCCTTATCCTTCCGCCTGGACTACGCTGGTGCGGGACGGCAAATCCACTGATGTAAAGATCTTTGCGGTCGCTTCCGCAGGGCCGGAGGTGTCGATGTCCGATTCTCAAGCCGGCCTGACGGCCCCTCCCACCTCCGGTGGGTCCCTCCCTCTACATCCGAGGGCGGATATGGCGTCCGAATCGGACATCGACACCTCCATCTCCGTCAGAGCAGAATCCAAGACAGGCTTTGCCGTCGGGACGGTACGTACCTATGGCAAGAAGCTATTTGTCGCCACAGGCGACAGATGGCTCGAGATTATCGAGTTGCAGCTGGCAGGCAAGAAGCGGATGAGTGCCGATGCATTCCTGCGTGGCTTCCGTGAGATAGAAACTTATAAGTTTGTATGAGGTATGTGTTCAATCCGATCACATTGCAGTACGAGGTCCGCGAAGAACCCCGTTACACCCGGTATATACGCACCTCACTCACGATAATCGTTGCCGCAGGGCTCTGCGTGCTTTATTTCTGGATATATACATCCGTACTCGGCATGGACCTGCCTAAGACGGCGCGGCTTAAGAAGGAGAATGCCGGATGGCAGTCGAAGATCGCCCTCGCAGAGCGCCAGCTGGACATAATGGAGGAAACCCTGAATGGTATCGAGGAGCGCGATGACAATGTCTACCGTTCCATTTTCGGCATGAACGTGATCCCGGAAGAAGTGAAGGCGGCAAAGCTGGATCCGCAGGCGGATCCCCTCATCTCCCGCCTGAACTCCCTCACAAAGCGCGCCTACGTGCAAACCATGGCCCTCGACGAGGTGTACGGGATAGCGGTGGATGCCGGAGATATGGTGTCCCACATCCCCGCCGTGCCCCCGATCCTCCCCAAGAAGGGCTCTTTCCATATGGCCAGCCCTTTCGGTTACCGCACGGACCCTGTGTATGGGGGCACGCGCTTCCATGCCGGGCAGGATCTGGCCGCCGATGTCGGGTATCCGGTGTATGTCACGGGTGACGGAGTGGTAGAGAAAGTGGAATACAGCTTTACCGGCTACGGCAATGAGATAATCATAGATCACGGATTCGGTTACAAGACGCGCTACGCCCACCTGAGCCGCATCGACGTGGCGAAGGGGATGAAGGTCCTGCGCGGTGATAAAATCGGCGCCGTGGGCAAGACGGGAAAGGCGACAGGCCCGCACCTGCACTATGAGGTGATTTACAAAGGCAACGCCATCAATCCCTACAGTTACATGAACCTGGACATGACGGTGGAGGAATACATCGCCATGATTACCCGCCGCAGGGAGGAGTCGGGCCCCAAGACCAAATCTACCCTGGAATTGCTTAAAGGACACGGACGATGAGCAGGAAGACCTACATATTCGACGCGGCCGCCATGACGGTGCGCAAGGTTACAAAGTCGGTGTGGACCACGGTGTGGTCCGTGCTGAGGGTGCTGCTGGTGTCGCTGTCGCTCTTCATAGTGCTCTACCTTGTGCTTTCGCTGGTAATCAGCACCGATACCGAGAAGCGCCTGCGTCGCGAGAACAAAGCTTACGAGAAGATGTTCGCCTCTGTGCCGGAGCAGCAGGAACTGCTCTCCAAATCGCTCGAAATCCTATCGTGGAAGGACGGGAAGATATATGAGGAGGTCTTCCACACCCAGGCTCCGGCCGTGGATCCGGTGGGATCCCTGGACTTCCTTTTCGGGGCTGATACCATCCCGGACGGCAAGATAGTCTCCTACACTTCCCGCAAGGCGGACGCCCTGATGAAGACCGCGGCAGAGGTGGATGCACAGTTCGAGAAAATCTACCGGACACTGGCCGGGGAGGGTTTCGTTATGCCTCCGATGAGCATGCCCGTCAAGGATGTGTCCTATCCGCAGATAGGAGCGTCCATCGGCGACCGGCTGAATCCTTTCTACAAGACGGAAGTGTCTCACCACGGGTTGGATATCATCGTGCCTCAGGGCTCTCCCGTCTATGCTCCCGCCGAAGGCACCGTGGAGGAGGTGGTGCGGACGTCCAAGGGAGATGGCAACACCTTGGTAATCAGGCATTCGGGAGGATATTCCACCCGCTATCTGCATCTTGGGGAAATCAACGTCTCGAAGGGGCAGAGAGTGAGGCGTGGGGCGAAAATCGCCACGGTCGGCATGTCCGGCAACGCGTATGCACCGCACCTTCACTACGAGGTGCTGCTGGACGGGGCCTTCCGCGACCCGGTTAATTATCTTTTCGGATCGATCGCGCCGGAGGCATACCCCAATTTCCTCTATATGAGTATAAACACCAGACAATCAATGGACTGATATATGAGCAAACTTTTCTATACCATCGGAGAGACGGCGGAGATTCTCGGAGAGAATGTCTCCCTCGTCCGCTACTGGTCGGGGTACTTCGAGAAGTTCCTCAAGACCTCCCGTACGGCAAAGGGCGACCGCCGCTTCATGCCTGAAGATGTCGAGACCTTCAAGCAGATCCACTTCCTTGTAAAGGAGAAAGGCCTGACCCTGGACGGAGCCGCGAAGCAGCTCGGCGCCGACCGGGCGTCCGTCGAGGGGCGCGTCCGTGCCCTGGAGTCCCTGAAGAGCATACGCAAGCAACTCGCAGAAATACGCAAGAGCCTATGAAAGTAAAGGATATAATCGCTGCGATCGAGGAATTCGCACCCGCCGGAATACAGGCGGAATACGACAATACGGGCCTTCAGGTTGGCTCTCCCGAGCAGGAAGTGCACGGGGTGCTGATAGGTTTCGACTGCACAGAGGCGCTGGTCATGGAGGCCGTGAGCCGGGGATGCGACATGATTCTTACTCATCATCCCCTTATTTATCACCCCTTGCGTAATATCTACCCCGAGGATCCTGGCGCGGCCGCTGTGATTGCCGCCATAAAGAACGGCGTGGCGGTGTATGGCTGCCATACCAGCGTGGACAAGACTCCCGGCGGAGTCAGCTGGGCGCTGGCAGGGAAACTCGGCCTGCAGAACGTCAGGGTGCTCGCACCGGAAGACGGAGGTGTCGGTTTCGGGGCGGTTGGAGATCTCCCCGTGATGCTGCCTGCCCTTGAAGCCGTTGGACTGGTGAAAAAGGCCCTCGGTACGCCCTGTGTGCGGACTTCGGCCCTTGTCGAGGAGCCTGTGGGCAGGATTGCCGTATGCGGAGGCTCCGGCACCTCGCTGATTCCCGCGGCCCGTCAGGCAGGCGCTCAGATGTATGTCTGCGGCGACATTTCCTACCATTATTTCTTCCAGCCGAAAGGCTTCATGGTGGTGGATGCAGGGCATTTTGAAACAGAAGTTGAAATAACAAAGGTGCTGCTTTCCGTTATACGGAAAAAATTTCCTACCTTTGTATCCCTTATGTCCGAGTGTATCGGCGGGGCAAATCCGGTAAATTATTTGTAATTACAATATGGCAACCAAGAAAACTATCAAGAAAGTCGAAACCCCCAACGATTCGCGTGAGACTTTCGTGAGCCTGCAGAAGACGTTCGCAGACTCCGATCTCAGCGTGACCGAGAAACTGAAAGTCCTCTATCAACTCCAGGCAGCCGACAATGAAATCGGCAAGCTGGTGCAGTTGAGGGGAGAACTTCCTGCCGAGGTCGCTGCTCTCGAAGGCGAAATCGAAGGTTTCAAAACCAAGATCGAGCGACTGAACCAGTCCATCAAGGAAGAAGAGGCCGCCATCGAGGTAAACAAAGGCAAGATTGCCGAGCATGAGGCAGATATCGAGAAGTACAAGGCCCAGCTCGAGAATATCGCCAACAGCCGCGAGTTCGACTCCATCAGCAAGGAGTTGGAGAATGAGAACCTGCTGCTGCGCATTGCCGACAAGTTCATCGGCGAAGCAAAGGACCGCATCGTAGAAGACAATAAGCAGATCGAGGAGCTCCAGGAGCGCATCTCCGTGCGCGAGGAAGATCTCGCAGCCAAGAACGAGGAACTCTCTGCAATCGTTGGCTCTACCGCAGACGAAGAAAAAACCTATACCGAAAAGCGCGACGCGCTTGCTGCCAAACTCGACGCCCGCACCATCAGTGCATACGAGCGCATCAAGGCCAGCACCCACAATCACCTTGCAGTCGTTCCCGTATATAACGGCGAGGCTTGCGGAGGATGCTTCAACACCATCACTCCCCAGAGGCTTGTGGATATCGCATCCGGCACCAAACTCGTGATTTGCGAGCACTGCGGGCGCATTATCGTGAACCCCGAAATCTAATTCCTGATGGCAGAGCAGAAAACACGCCGCAAGGCACAGGCCGGTATCGAAACCCTCGGGCTCGAGATAGGGAACAAACCCCCTCAGGCCCTGGAGGCGGAGGAGGCCGTGCTCGGCGCGATGCTGCTCGAACCTGCCATCGTCGACGCGTCGATGGCGGAACTCACCAAGGATTGCTTCTACGATAAGAAGAACCAGATGATTTTCGAGGCGATGAGCAAGCTCGTGAACGAGCATACATCCCTCGATATCATCACGGTGAGTGAAAAACTCAAGGCCCTGGGCAACCTGGAGGCCGTGGGCGGATCCGTCGTGCTTGCGAACTACTCCGAAAGGGTGGGTTCTGCGGCGCACGTGGAATATTACATCAAGATCCTGAAGCAGAAGACCATCCAGAGGGACCTCATCTCCGCTTCGTATGCCATTCTCAAGGAAGCCTTCGACGACTCCACCGATGTGGACGATCTCATCGATATGGCCCAGTCGAAGGTGTACGATGCCGTGCAGAACAACGTCCGCAAGGATGTGCAGGAGATAGGCTCCGTGCTGAACGATGTCATCTCCGACATTCAGGAGCGTCAGGACGAGACCGGCCTCAGCGGAGTGCCTTCGGGCTTCCCTACGCTGGATACCATCACGCAGGGCTGGCAGCCGAGCGACCTCATCATCCTCGCCGCCCGTCCCTCCGTGGGTAAGACCGCCTTCAGCCTGAATATCGCCCGCAATGCGGCAGTGGACCACCACATGCCCGTCGCCTTCTTCTCCCTGGAAATGTCCGCGAAGCAGTTGGCCAAGCGTCTTGCGGTGAGCGAGACCGGCCTCAGCGGTGACAAGATCAAGGGTGCAATCAAACTCGAGAATTACGAGTGGGAGCAGCTGGAATACAAGATCAAAGACCTTGCGAAGGCCCCCCTGTATATCGATGATACCCCCGGTCTGCCTCTCATGGAATTCCGCACCAAGGCCAAGAATCTGGTGAAGAACAAGGGAGTCCGGCTGATCGTGGTGGACTATCTGCAGTTGATGCAGGGCCCTGCCGAACTCCGCGGCATGCGTGAGCAGGAGGTGGCTGCCATCTCCCGCACGCTCAAGGCCACAGCAAAGGAACTGGACGTTCCCATCATAGCCCTTTCGCAGTTGTCCCGCCAGGCCGTGCAGCGCACGGGCGGCGCAGGCAAGCCCCAGTTGAGCGACCTCCGCGAGTCCGGCTCCATCGAGCAGGATGCCGACATGGTCATCTTCATCCACCGTCCGGACTTTGTGGGCCTTTCCGAAAACCCCGAAGACAAGGAGAAGACCCAGATCATCATCGCGAAGCACCGTAACGGCGAAACCCGCGATATCGACATGGTCTTCAAGAGCGAGCGTGTGAAGTTCCTCGAACTGGATGACGTCCTCTATGCCCAGGAGGGGCCTGTGGCGTCAGCCATGAACAGCGATTTCGAATAACAGACATGGCGGCAGCGGAAATATCACATATAGGGAAAATCGTAGACATTGCACCGGACTTCATCACGGTAGAAATCGTGGCGGAGTCCGCTTGTGCAACTTGTCATGCGGCAGGGCTCTGCGGTACCGCGGACGCCACCCACAAGGCCATCAGCGTGCCGGCTACCGTGGGCGACTGGCATGTAGGGCAGGAGGTACATGTCCTGCTCAAGCGCAGCATGGGCTTCAAGGCCGTCTGGCTGGCTTATGCGATTCCCCTTGTGGTTCTGATGGCCGTCCTGCTCGGGCTCAATGCCGCTGGTCTTGGCGAACTTGCCTCCGGGCTCGCCGCGATTGCTGCGGTAGGCGTGTACTATCTGTTCCTGTGGCTTTTCCGGAACAGGCTTAAAAACGAATATTCTTTTTATATAAAGGAAAAATGAATTCAATTGTTATCTGGACTATCGTGATCCTGGCCGGGCTGGGTCTGCTGCTCGCAGTGGTCCTCTTCCTCATCGCCGAGAAATTCAAGGTTGAGGAAGACCCGCGCATCGAGCAGATCGAGAAGACTCTGCCGGGAGCGAATTGCGGCGGTTGCGGCTATGCCGGCTGCCATGCTTTCGCCGATACTGCCGTGAAGGCCAGCGACCTCAGTGCGCATTTCTGCCCCGTAGGAGGGAACGAAGTGATGAAGAAGGTTGCTGACATTCTCGGTTACAAAGTCGAGGAGAAAGCCCCTCAGGTGGCCGTGTTGCGCTGCAATGGCAGTTGTGCCGTACGCCCCAAGGTGAATGTTTATGATGGAGCGCTCAGTTGCCGCGTGAAGGCAGCGCTTTATTCCGGTGACACGGGCTGTTCGTTCGGCTGCCTTGGTTGCGGGGATTGCGTGGCTGCCTGCGAGTTCGGTGCGCTGAGCATGGATGCCGAAACCGGTCTGCCGGTGGTGGATGAGGCTAAGTGCGTGGCTTGCGGCAAGTGCGTGAAGGCCTGCCCGAAGGCCCTCATCGAACTTAGGGCAAAGGGGCCTCGCGGTATGAGGGAGTTCGTGTCCTGCCGCAATCAGGACAAGGGCCCTGCCGCCAGGAAGGCTTGCGCCAATGCCTGCATCGGTTGCGGTATCTGCGTGAAGACCTGTACTCACGATGCCATAACTCTGGAGAACAATATTGCTTATATAGATTTCGCGAAGTGCAAGCTTTGCCGCGAGTGCGAGGCGATGTGCCCGACCGGGGCCATCCATGGGGTGAATTTCCCGAAACCGCTTGATCGCGATGGTATCAAGGCGCGTGTTGCTGCCCGCAATGCTGCTGCCAAGGCTGCGGCGCAGGGCGGAGACGGCAGTGCCGTCAACTCCGCTACCGCCACGCACGAGCCCGCTCAAAAAACTTCCGTTGACGGCACTGCCGTTTCCGCCGCGACGGAATCAGTTAAAAAGGAGGTCAGCAATGAGTAAGATAACGTTTGCAATTGGCGGTGTGCATCCGGATGACGCCAAGCTGGCACGCGGCTGCGCCATCGAGGTGCTGCCCCTGCCCCAGACCATGTATGTTTCCATGGCCCAGCACCTCGGAGCCCCCGCGAAGCCTATCGTGGCCGTCGGCGACAAGGTGAAGACAGGCCAGGTGATAGCCGAACCCGGCGGATTCATATCCGCATTCGTGCATGCCCCAGCTTCCGGCACCGTGAAGTCCATCGCTCCCCGCAAGGACCTTGCCGGCAACAATGTCATGCATGTTGAAATCGCAGTTGAGGGCGACGAGTGGGTAGAGGGAGTCGATCTCTCCGACACCCTCGTCACTGAAATCCCGGAAGACCGTGCTGCCATCCTCGATAAGATCAAGGCCTGCGGCGTGGTCGGACTCGGAGGTGCGACCTTCCCCACCCATGTGAAACTCAATCCCGCTCCCGGCAGTGTGGCCGAGTGCCTCATCCTGAACGGAGCTGAGTGCGAGCCCTATCTCACCAGCGACTACCGCATCATGCTCGAGCGCACGAAGGAGATCATCGTCGGTGCAGCCATCATGCAGAAGGTGCTCGGCGGATGCCGCACCGTGATCGGCATCGAGGAGAACAAGCCCGAGGCCATCGAGGCCATGGGCAAGGCCCTCGCCACACTCCCTTACAAGGGAATCGAGGTGCTTCCTCTCAAGAAGAAGTATCCGCAGGGCGGTGAGAAGCAGTTGATCCAGGCCGTGATGCACCGTGAGGTGGGTTCCGGCGGACTGCCTATCAGTGTTGGCGCAGTGGTGCAGAACGTGGCCACGTCTCTCGCGGTCTACGAGGCTGTGCAGAAGAATAAGCCGCTCATTACCAACACCCTGACCATCACCGGCAACTGCCTGCCCGTGGAAAGGCAGCACAACTACCTTTTCCGCATCGGCATGCCGCTCAGTTACATCGCCGAATATGCCGGCGGAGTGCCTGAGGGGGCAGCGAAACTCGTGAGCGGCGGTCCCATGATGGGGCGCGCCATTGCGAATCTCGACGCCGCCACCGTCAAGGGCTCATCTTCCATACTTTATCTTTCCGAGGCATCGACCAGGCGCGGACAGGAGAGTCTCTGCATCCGCTGCGGCCGTTGCGCAGATGCCTGCCCCATGGGCCTGGAGCCTTTCCTGCTCCGCAGGCTTTATGCGGCCGGCGATCTCGAAGCTCTTGAGAAGAATGCCGTGCAGGATTGCATCGAGTGCGGCTGCTGCCTTTACAGTTGCCCCGCCTATATCCCTCTGCTGGACCATATCCGCCAGGCAAAGGGTCAGGTGATGGCCGCGATACGGGCAAGGGCTGCTGCGCAGAAGTCTAACACTAAACAGTAGTAGTTATGGCCTATATCGTATCACCTAATCCCCATATACATGCAGCGGTCAGCACCAGGAAGCTGATGCTGGACGTTATCATTGCCCTGTGCCCCGCTGTCATCGTCTCGTTCTTGTACTACGGACTGAGCGAAATTGCCATCATGGCATTCAGCGTGGCCTCCTGCGTCGTGCTGGAATGGGCAATCACCAAGTATCTTCTTAAGAAAGCTTCCACCACGGGCGACCTTTCAGCCATCGTCACGGGAATTCTTCTCGCCATGAACCTCCCTCCGACCTGCCCCCTGTGGGTGGTGTTCATCGGTGCGGTCGTGGCCATCGCGGTCGCCAAGATGACCTTCGGCGGCATAGGGCAGAACATCTTCAATCCGGCCATCACCGGCCGCGTGTTCCTGCTCGTGTCCTTCCCGACCTTCATGACCGACTGGACCGTTCCCGCCGGTTTCATCAGCAACGTGGATGCCTTCTCCGGTGCGACCCTGCTGGGCCAGGTGCCCATCCTCGGCGCCCTTGAGGCCGACAAACTCGTGAACCTGCAGACCCTTTTCCGCAACATCGGCGGTTCCGCCGGCGAAATTTCGGCGCTTGCGCTGCTCGCCGGCTGGGTGTACCTGCTCGTCCGCAAGGTCATCAAGCCCTGGATCACCCTCAGCATCTTCGCTACCGTGGCGGTCGTTGCGTGCATCTTCCATCTGGCGGATCCCGCGCAGTTCACTGGCCCTCTTTTCAACCTGCTCACCGGCGGTGTCATCCTCGGAGCCTGCTTCATGGCCACCGACTATGTCACTTCTCCCATGAGCACCTGGGGCGGCGTGATTTACGGAGTCGGCATCGGATTCATCGTGATGATGATACGTTACTTCGGGTCCTATCCCGAGGGCATGTCCTTCGCCATCCTTCTCATGAACATGGCGGTGCCGCTCATCAATATGAAGTTCCACCAGCGTAAATTCGGGAGGAAGTAGATATGGCAGCTAAATCGAATCTTACCAACATGGCTCTGGTGCTGACCGCGGTCTGCCTTGTGTGCGCCGCGATCCTGGGAGTCATCTATGTCGTGACTGCGGAGCCCATCGCAGCCGCCGCTGCCGCCGAAGCGCAGGCGTCCATCGCCAAAGTGCTTCCCGAGGGCGGGGAGATTTCCGAAGAACTCAGTTCGGATGCTGAAGGTGTGGACGGATATTTCGTCCAGACCGACGGCGAAGGCGCTGTCACCGCTTATGCAGTGAAATCCACTACCGGTGGCTTCGGAGGCCCCGTCACTCTGATGGTGGGCGTGCTTCCCGACGGCACCGTCTACAATACTTCGGTACTTTCGCATTCCGAGACCCCCGGTCTGGGCGCGAAGTGCACCGAGGAGAATTCTCATTTCCGCGAGCAGTGGAAGGGTTTTGCAGGCAAGCTCGCCGTCACCAAGGATGGTGGCGACATAGATGCCATCACCGCTTCCACAATCACTTCCCGTGCCTACACCAAGGCTGTCGCACAGGCGGTTGCTCTTGTAAAAACATTGGAGGAATAAGCCATGAGTAAGTTTTCTTTGATTACCAAAGGGTTGCTGAAAGAGAACCCGACCTTCGTGCTGGTGCTGGGCATGTGCCCTACGCTTGCAACCACCACCTCGGCCATGAACGGCCTTGAGATGGGGCTTGCCACGATGTTCGTGCTGATTCTCTCGAACATAGTGATTTCCCTGATTGCTCCGATAGTGCCCGACAAGGTGCACATCCCCGTATACATCGTCGTGATCGCCACATTCGTGACTGTGCTGCAGCTGCTTATGCAGGCCTTCACTCCCGACGTCTACAAGACCCTTGGGCTCTTTATCCCGCTTATCGTGGTGAACTGCATCATCCTCGGCCGCGCCGAAGCCTTCGCCAACAAGAACGGAGTCTGGGATTCGGCCCTCGACGGAATCGGAATCGGCCTTGGTTTCACCCTGTCGCTGACCGTCATCGGCATCGTCCGTGAGATTCTCGGCAGCGGCGCCGTGTTCGGATGGAAGTTCATCAGCGGCGACGGCATCCTTGCATTCGTGATGGCTCCCGGCGCGTTCCTCGTGCTCGGCTATCTGATGGTTCTGTTCAATAAACTCGCTAAAAAGTAGGACGTTATGGAATATCTGCTCATCATCATCTCGGCGATTTTCGTCAATAATATCGTCCTGGCGCAGTTCCTCGGAATCTGCCCCTTCCTGGGCGTGTCGAACAAACTGTCCACGGCTTCCGGCATGAGCCTCGCCGTGTGCTTCGTCATCACGCTCGCAACCGTTGTCACCTTCCTCATCAACAAGTATCTGCTTGTTCCCTTCGGCCTCACCTTCCTGCAGACCATCGCCTTCATCCTCGTGATCGCGGCGCTGGTGCAGATGGTCGAGATCGTGCTCAAGAAGGTGTCTCCTTCGCTCTATCAGGCCCTCGGAATCTTCCTTCCTCTCATCACCACCAACTGCGCCGTGCTCGGCGTTGCCATCAACGTGGTGACCAAGGAATTCACCTTCGGGGGAGAAGCCCACATGCTCGGCCTGGGCGAAGCGACCGTCTACGCGTTCGCCACTTCGCTCGGCTACGGCCTTGCAATGGTGCTCTTTGCGGGAATCCGCGAGCATCTGGCCATGAACGAGGTGCCCAAGGCTTTCAAGGGCCTGCCCATCGCGCTGATATCCGTCGGCATCATGGCCCTGGCATTCCTTGGTTTTTCCGGAATTGTTTAATACATTTGTATAACTAACTAAAACCTTATTTTTATGAAAAAGATTTTTGCAGTCCTTTTTGCAGTGTTTGCTTTCGTAGCGATTGCTTCTGCAAACAACTACTCTGTTGATGAGGCGGCAGTTGATGCCATTTTCAGTGAAGCTGTAATGGAAGCGTCTGCATCCTCCATGTCAATGGCGGAAACAAGCGTATCATCTGTGGGCGGAGATCCCCAGATAACTAATGTGATTGCCCTCGTGGTCGACTGGGTCGGTCTTGGCGGAATCGGTATCCACAGGCTTATTCTTGGCACAAAACCCATTAACTGCCTTTGGTATTTCCTTACCATTGGAGGTATCTTCGGAGTTGTTCCCCTTGTAGATGGTATTCTCCTTATCGTAGACCTTGTCAAGGGACAGGCCAACTGGCTGGACAATCCTGCATTTATAATGTGGATTTAGCCCGGTTTCCAATGGCGGAAAAAAAATCTAAAAGGGCGATCACATCCGGTCGCCTTTTTGTTGTTTCAGTGCTGTACTGTGTCTTATTATGTGTGCCCTGTGCTGCGCAGAGATGGTTTACTGTAGAAGAACAGACTAAAACCGCGACAAATGGAAAGATGCGTGTGGCTGATAAGAAGTTGTATTACACTAGGGGATCACGTCTTATCGTGTCGTTTGGAAATGGACCCTCAACATATTACATGCTGAGCAATCCATTTGGAGGGACTGATATATACTATCCCGGGAAAAATGAGCTCGCGGTCCTTGATCCAGGTATGTTTAATACTTCGGATGAGCTTCTGTGCATCTTTGCAGACGGTCAGGGATCAGACCTTGGTCTTTCCAGAGAAGGTTATGCTTTTAAATCCACATTCAAGGATGGGGATTATACCGTCCGGCGATACGAACCTCTGAAATCTGGTTCCATGTGCGCCATGGTGCAGTTAGCCCTAGACTCTTCCTATCATCCGGTCAGTTGTTTTTATTACGATAAAAAGGGACAGGTCATTACCAAGACGTATCTGTCACATTATACCGAATTGAAGGGCTTTCATTTTCCGATGCGGGTCACTGAAATATCTTATTTTGGAGAGCAGAGGGATTCTACCGTCAGGCTAGATATATATAGTAATCTTCGTATTGATGAGCGGGAGGATATGCATGATTTTAAGGTTCCTTCCGATGCCGTAGTTATTGACATTAAGAAGGGATTGAAGGATTTTAAAGGTAAATGATGAAACAGACCATTTGTGCGCTTTTGTCGTTGTTCCTGTTTATGTTCCATTCAGGTGCATCGGCCCCCGTCGATAGCACTGGCATCCTCCATTTCAGCAACCCTTCATGGCCCGAAGTTGCCGGCCCCCTGTCGTTTGCAGACAGGATTTTGAATAATTCATTTATCTCCCGCTCCAGAGGTATTTATTCTCTCCGGAAGAAGGTTCTGGAGGTTTTTACCCCAACATTTGACATAACTTCTTCCCAAATAGGGACAACACGTGCACTCAATCCTGCATTCTTTTCCTATGCTCTAGGAAGTCATATGTATGAAGATGCATCAAGGCTTCTTTTCGCCGAGGGGCTCTTCCACCCATCCGATACTCTTGATTATCTCCGCGGTCTAGTCTGCTATGACATCCACGACTTCTCTCTTGCATATGAATATTTCCGCAAGATTCCTTCTGACAGCCCCTACAGCGTTCTTGCGAAGTCTTTCCTTGATGTATGGGAAAACTCTCCGGAAGCAGATTACCACAAGAATCCTAAGATTGCCGCCGTAATGTCGGCAATTATTCCCGGATCTGGGAAAATATATGCAGGAGATGTCGCCAGCGGCTTATCCTCTTTTCTGATAGTGGGAGCATTGGGTGGAATGTTCGCTGATTCCTGGAATAAAAAAGGCTTAGACAACTGGAGGACCATTGCCCTTGGTTCTATTCTTGGACTTTTTTATACGGCAGATATTTATGGAAGTTATCTATCAGTATCCATAATCAAAGACAGTCTTAACGATGCTCAGAAAACCACATTGCTTTTTAATCTGCGTATTCCTTTGCACAGTTTTTAACCTGCGTGCTCAAGATGCAGATCTTTCAGCTGCTCTCTGTGAGATGGCAGCCTGGGAATCCGGCAGTGCTATTATAGGGGATTCCTTGCTTTTCAGGAAGGCAACTTTTCTTATGGAAGCGGGCAAGCCGGCAGCAGCTTATAGTACCTTGTGCCGCATTTCACCTTTTGGCAAAGATGTTGGTATGCGATGGGATTTGCTGCGTAAAAAAATGATTTGTGCATGGGAGGCTGGTATGATGGATGATTTCTGCGCAATGCTGGATGAAGCATGTGCCGAAGGCATCGTTTCTTCGCCTGCGCCCTCTGGGAAACTGCGGCGGCGCAACCCAAATGCAGCGATGCTGATGAGTGTCATACCAGGCCTTGGGCATGCATATTCTGGGGAATGGGAAAAAGCCGGCCGCAATTTTCTTGTAGAATGCGGCATTCTCTCTGCAATGTCATTTGCCTTCTGGTCTGGTCTCCCGCTGACTGCAATTCTGGGTGGAGGAATACTTCTTTACGAGACACTCCCCGCAATCACAGCGGACGCAACAGCATGTGCTGGGATATATAACGATAAGGCACGAAAAGAATTCTTCACACCTATTTACATGGAACTATCAGCCTGTGAATAACAATAGCCAGCTTTAAATTACCTATGTTCAGGATTCTTGAGAAAAAGGCGCTCAACCCGACCATCTGCAAGATGGTGGTCGAGACCCCGCGCACTCGGTGTCGGTGCCCAGGTTGGTCTCGAGTACATCTTCCCCAGCTTCCCTCTTCAGATTTCGCTTGACTGGCGTCCCGTATTCGACATCGTTCCTTCCACCGGTTTCGGCTGGCAGAGCGTTGGTCTTGGTATCCGCTACGCTTTCTGATAGAACGTACGATTTTTGACAGATCGGTATGCAAAACTCCGCGTTTTGCATACCGATTCGCTTTTTTGGGAGGAGATGTATGCAGAACGGGGCGATTTGCATACAAGTCGGGCGAATTGGGGGTGGATGTATGCAAAAAGGGCGGTTTTGCATACGGAGTGTCGGAAAAATGCGTAACTTTAAGGCAGATAACCAACTGAATATGTTCAAGATTCTTGAGAAAAAGATGCTCAACCCTACCATCTGCAAGATGGTGGTCGAAGCTCCGCGTATCGCCAGGGCCGCTCTTCCAGGGCAGTTCCTGATTGTGCGCGCAGATGAACCCGGGGAGCGTATCCCTCTTACTATCAGTGATTTCGATCGTGAAGCCGGAACGGTGACAATTGTCATCCAGCCTATCGGCGCATCTACACGCAGCATGGTGAACGACTTCTCCGAGGGAGATTCCTTCGCCGACGTGGCAGGCCCTCTGGGAAACCCTTCCGAGTTCGTGAAGATGAGTCCCGAAGAACTCGCCGCCCAGCGCGTGGTGTTCATCGCCGGAGGCCTCGGCACCGCTCCAGTCTATCCGCAGGCCAAGTGGCTGCACGAGCACGGAGTGCCGGTGGACGTGATCATCGGCGCCCGCACCAGGGACCTGCTCATCTATGAGGAAGAATTTGGGAGCGTGACCGACAATCTCTATATGTGCACGGACGACGGCTCCTACGGCTTCAAGGGTGTGGGAACGGCGCGTCTGGAAGCGCTCGTGGCTGAAGGGAAGAAGTACACGCAGGCGGTCGCCATCGGCCCCATGATCATGATGAAGTTCTCGGCTCTCACCTGCAAGAAGCTCGGCATTCCCATCTGGGTAAGCATGAACACCCTGATGGTGGACGGCACGGGGATGTGCGGGGCCTGCCGCCTGAGCGTCGGTGGAGTGACCAAGTTCGCGTGCGTGGACGGTCCCGAGTTCGACGGTTATCTTGTTGATTTTGACGAAGCTATGCGGCGTGCCGCTCAATATAAGGCCGAGGAGGGCCTCTCAAATGGCAAATAGAATCCCAAGGGTGCCTGCCCGCGAGCAGGATCCGAAAGTGCGTGCGCACAATTTCGACGAGGTCTGCTACGGATACAATCTGGAAGAGGCGCAGCTGGAGGCTTCCCGCTGCCTGCATTGCAAGAATCCGCGCTGCGTGGCGGCCTGCCCCGTGGCCGTCAAGATTCCGGATTTCATCGAGCGCATAGTCGCCGGGGATATCGCCGGCGCGGCCGCAAAGATTGCGGAAGATTCATCGCTGCCTGCCGTCTGCGGCCGCGTGTGCCCCCAGGAAAGCCAGTGCGAGGGCTCCTGCGTGCTGGGCGTGAAGTTCGAGCCGGTGTCCATCGGCAAGCTCGAGAGGTTCGTCGCCGACTGGACGTTCGCCAATGCCAGAGATGGTTTGATAAAGGTCCCCCGCGACAGCGGGAGGGCCGATAATGGACACCGTAAGGTGGCCGTTATCGGCTCCGGCCCTGCAGGCCTTGCCTGCGCTACGGACCTTGCCAAAGCCGGCTACGACGTCACCATCTTCGAAGCCCTCCACAAACCCGGCGGAGTGCTCGAATACGGTATTCCCGAATTCCGTCTCCCGAAGGAGAAGGTGCTGAAACACGAGCTCGATGAGGTGCGCGCCCTGGGCGTGAAGATCGAAACCGACGTCATCATCGGCCGCACCGTCACCATCGACTCCCTCATGGACAAAGAAGGCTTCGAGGCCGTGTTCGTGGGCACCGGCGCCGGTCTCCCGAAGTTCATGGGCATCCCCGGTGAAAACCTCAACGGAGTGTTCTCCGCCAACGAATTCCTCACCCGCAACAACCTCATGAAGGCCTTCCGCGACGACTATCGCACCCCCATCCATGCCGGGGAGCGTGTCTGTGTCGTGGGCGGCGGCAATGTCGCGATGGATGCGGCCCGCACGGCCCTGCGCCTCGGCGCCGAAACGACCATCGTCTACCGCCGTACCGAGGTGGAACTTCCCGCGCGAAAGGAGGAGGTCCATCACGCGAAGGAGGAAGGCATCGACTTCAAGATGCTCACCAATCCCGTGGAGATACTCGGCGACGAGCGCGGATGGGTTCGTGCCCTGCGCTGCGTGCGTATGGAACTCGGCGAACCCGACGAAAGCGGTCGCCGTCGTCCCGTCGAGGTGGCAGGTTCCGAATTCGAGATACCTACCGATACCGTGATCATGGCTCTCGGCACTTCGCCCAACCCTCTGATCGCCCGTACCACGCCCGGTCTGGAGACTACACGGCGCGGCGGCCTGGTCGCCGACGAAGCCGGCGCCACCACACGCCCCGGCGTGTTTGCGGGTGGTGATGCCGTCACCGGCGCCGCTACTGTGATTCTCGCGATGGGTGCCGGCCGCAAAGCCGCCGCCGCGATCGACGAGTACCTGAAGACAAAATAGTGGAGAATTATCGGATCATAAGGCCGCAGGCATCGGGGACGTTTACAGAAGCCCTGGAAAGCGTGGTTTCTATCTTAGCGACGCCCAGAACCAGGCGGAGGCGCTGAAAGACCGGCTGGGAAGCTGCTGAGAGGTTGTTGGCGTGCCGTATTTCGTGATTTATCTGCGGGACATCTCCGATTATGCGAAGATTGACGCGTATATGCAGGCTCGCTTCCCGGGGGTGCCGCGCATCGTTTTGGAGGCGCGCATCTGCCGGCCCGGCTGGCTGATAGAAATGGAATGTGAAGCTTTGTTCCCGGAAACGGCCTGAATCGGGAACAAAGCGGCGGAAATGTGAAGTTTGTTCCGAAAAACCGCCTGAAACGGGAACAAACATCCCGAATCGGGAACAAAACGGCAGAAACAGTGCACGAAACATCGGGCTCCGCAACAGAACAGAGAATATGAACGGGAAAAGTATACTAATCGTCGCAGCGGTTGCCATGATGGCGGTCCTGCCCTCATGCACCAAAACAAAGTACGCCGACAAGTACGGCTTCCTGCCGGAAAACGACGCAATCACCAACTCCGAAGCCTTCCAGCGCTGCCTCGACGGCGGCGGCCGCATCATGGTCCGCAAGGCCGGCGAATATAAACTCTGCCGCACCATCTATCTGGATTCCGACACCGAACTGCAATTCGCGGAAGGTGCCATACTCAGCAGGGCCGCGGACAGCGAAGGGAAGGTGGCGCGCTTCGTGCTGCTGAACCGCGGTGCGCTCACCCGCGAATTCAACGAAAACATCTCCATAAAGGGCCTGAACCTGCGCTGCAACGGCATCGACTCCGGGTCGGGCATCGAGATGGACATCCCTCCTATCGTGGGGATGATCTGCCAGACAGCATTCTTCTATGTACGCAACCTGCACATCGACGACTATACCACCATGGACCTGCCTCCCCACGATTTTGCAATCCAGATCTGCACCTTCGAAAACGCGCTGGTGGAGAACGTGCACATCGAGGGGATGAAGGACGCCGTCCATTTCGGCCCCGGGCGCAACTTCGTCGTCCGCCACGGAGTGTTCAAGACCTACGACGATCCCATCGCGCTGAATGCGCACGACTATACCACCTCCAATCCCGAGCTCGGATGGATAGAAAACGGCGTGATTGAGGACTGCGTGGATCTGGACGACCCTGCGAACGGCACCACCGGCTTCTTCGCCCGCATACTGGCAGGCGGCTGGCGTGACTGGGAACCAGGAATGGAAATCCAGTCCTCAGGAGATGCGGTGGTCTGCGGAGGGCGCATCTACCGCAGCAACGGCCCCAAGGTGAAGCAGACCTTCGTCTCCACCTGCCGCCCTGAGCACGCCGAGGGCACGGTGACCTACCCCGACGGCATCACCTGGACCATGAGCCAGAACCGGAACATCTGCCACAGCTGCGGCGTGCGCAACGTGGTGTTCCGCGACATCCATCTAGCCAAGAAACGCAAGGTCGCCCTCTGCCTGCACTTCGACCACGACCAGTACTCCCGCAGTTTCTATCCTTACGCGGAGATCCCCGTGCAGAGCAACATTGTGTTCGAGAGAGTGTTCGTGGAGAATGAGATCCCCACCCTGATCCAGAGCCGTACGCCGGTGGACAGCATCATCGTGCGCGACTCCCGCATAGGCAGCAGCGACATCCGCATGCTGCACGCCCTCGACACGGAGGGGATGGTGTACGACACCACGGTCGTGAAGCTGCAGAACGTGGAGGCGGATGACATCAATTCCATCGTCCGCACCGCTGGCCGCCCGGTCAAGGTGCTGGGTGCTGGTGGCGCTCAACTGATTGATAATAAGTGATTTGACGGGTAGTGCCTTCGCGCTTTGGAGGGAAGGCACTACCCCCTAAACGCTGGGAAATCAACATATTACGTGCCACCAGCCTTTTAGTCGAACAGGGCCTTGTAGCCCGGAATCAGGCTGCCGCTGGATTTCAGCAGGTTTTCTTTCTTGTAGTCCATGGCCACGATCTCGCTTGCGGGGGTGATGGCGATGAACATGCCCTTGATATCGGTGCTGCCTTCCGTGGTGCGGGCGACTGCGCTGAACTTGTAGATGTCCAGCTCCTTGACGCCCAGGGAGTCGTGGTCCGCCAGCCTCTTTTCAATGGCTTCGATCCCCTTGAGAACGGCTTCGTCCTTGAGGGCGGCCTCCAGTTTGGCGTTGGCATTGAGCACTTTGCCGTTCGCCTGATATCCTTCCGCAAGTTTTATGTTCTGCTTGCGGCGCAGTTCGATGGTACTGCGCCTGCGCGCAATCTCCTCGCCGAAGGTGGAACTCTCCACGAGTTCCAGATTGATAAAACTCAAGCTCTTGAGCTCTCCGAGCTGTTCCTCCACCTTGCCCCGGATGGCGTCTTTTACGGGATCGGACTGTTTGGGAGCACAAGCTGCGAGAGAGAGGAGAATAAATGCGGAAATAACTGCTCTTTTCATATAATTTGCTAACTTTGCACCCGGAAAATTACAAAATTTCAAAATATTATGCAACAGCACATTGATTCTTACGATTTCACCGGCAAAAAAGCTATTGTCCGCGTTGATTTCAATGTCCCCCTGAACGAAAACTTCGAAATTACCGACGACACCCGCATCCGCAGGGCCATCCCTACCCTCAAGAAGGTGCTTGCAGGCGGCGGTTCCCTCATCATCATGAGCCACCTCGGCCGTCCCAAGAAAGTTGATGCAAAATTCTCCCTTAAGCATATCGTAGCTCACGTGAGCGAATGCCTCGGCGTTCCCGTACAGTTCGCAGAAGACTGCCAGACCGCCGACGCGCAGGCTGCCGCCCTCAAGCCGGGCGAGGCCCTGCTTCTCGAAAACCTCCGCTTCTACGCAGAAGAGGAAGGCAAACCCCGCGGACTCGCAGAGGATGCCACCGACGAGGAGAAGGCTGCCGCAAAGAAGGCCGTGAAGGCTTCGCAGAAGGAGTTTACCAAGAAGCTCGCTTCCTACGCAGACTGCTACATCAACGACGCATTCGGAACCGCACACCGTGCACACGCTTCCACCGCCCTCATCGCCGAATACTTCCCCAATGACAAGATGTTCGGTTATCTGATGGAAGGTGAGATCAAGGCCATCGACAACGTGCTGAAGAACGCCAAGAGGCCCTTCACCGCCATCATCGGCGGATCCAAGGTTTCTTCCAAACTCGCAGTTCTTGAGAACCTTCTTCCCAAGGTAGACAACCTGATCATCGGTGGCGGAATGGGTTACACC
>CACWOZ010000011.1 GCA_902762655.1 uncultured Bacteroidia bacterium | reverse complement strand
GCTGTATCTTCGCGACATCAATGTAAACCGATATCAGGACGTCTGCGTCCTAACTACCTATTGTTCAACATCGGTAAACTTATATCAGGACTAGACAATTGCCCCGGGACTTCCCGGATGAATCAGGCCAAATCTGCAATAATCGAAAGGCAATCCTGCAATGCGCAGGCAAGGGTGTCCACCGCCCGGACCATCCAGCCGGGGCAGATGTCAATGGCGGAGAGTGCCATGCAGGCGACGGCGCTGAACATCAGAATGGATGTCAGCGGCAAGGCAATCAGGTTCGTAAGCAGGAAGTGCTGTGGGAAGGTTCTGAAACGCAGCCATACCAGAGGCGCAGTAAAAACCTGGCAGGAGATGCTCAGCGCCATCGACGACCAAGTCCATTTCATAAGGCTCCATCCTTTTTCCGGGCGCGGGTAGAATGCGTCCAGGCGGGGGAAGAACACGAAGATCCCCAGCATCGCCAGATAGCTCAGCTGGAATCCCAAGGACGATATCACCCAGGGGCAGGCGGCCAGCTGCATGAGCAGGGCGCAGCACCAGATGGCGAGAGGGCTTTTCCGCCTTCCCGGGAAGTGGCGCAGGACTTCGTTGAGGGTGATGAACAGCAGCGCCCGCACTATCGAAGGTGCCGCTCCGGTCATCAGTGCATAGAAGGCGCAGGCGGCAATGATGAGGCCGCTACGCACCGGAGCCATTATGCGTCCGTTCCCCAGAAGAGAAAGTATCTTGCCTATAATCAGATAGATGATGCCGAGATGCAGGCCGCTCAGCGCGAGTATATGGGAAGCACCGGCGGCGCGGAACGCTGCCACGGTCTCGCGGGAAAGGCCGTCCCTCTGCCCGGTCAGCAGGGCCCGGAGGAGTTCATTCGTGCTGCCGTGCGCGAACGGTATGCCCCGTATCAGCGCATTGGTACGCGCCAGCGCCCGGCCCGGGAGCCCTCCTGCAATTCCGGGCGAAGCGAAGGAATCCCCCCGCACCTCTCCGCACAAAAGCCCAATGGCCGCAAATAGAAGCGCAAACCACACCCTGCCGGACAATCTGCCACCGAGCATCAGCAGCATAAGCACAGCGGTCAGTGCCAGCGAATAGTGGAAAAGGGAGAATGGACAGAACTGCGCGAGGGCCACCCCCGCGGCAAAAGGAAACGATATCATCACGGCATCCCTCGCCTCATCCATAACGATTCACTTTTAACTTTGCGAAAATAAGCATTATTTCTTAAATTTGTGAGTTTTTGAAAACACATAATTCCAGAATATGATCATACTTGTTATCAACTGCGGCAGTTCTTCTATCAAATACCAGTTGTTCGATATGAAGAGCGCCAACGACTATGCCGTCAAGGCAAAGGGTCTGGTGGAGAAAATCGGTCTCCCCGAAGGAAACATCACTCACAAGCCTACGGGCAAGCAGCCTTTCGAAAAGGCACTGCCCATTCCGGACCACAAACTCGGAATGAAACTTGTGATGGACGCCCTTGTCGACCCCGTGCATGGCGTACTCAATTCTTTCGATGATGTAGATGCAGTGGGTCACCGCATCGTGCAGGGTGCCGATTTCTTCGACGGAAGTTGCCTTGTCAATGACGATGTGCTGAAGAAGATTGAAATCTGCTGCGACTTCGCACCTCTCCACAATCCCGCCCACCTGCTTGGCATCCACGCCATCACCCAGGTTCTCCCCAAGACTCCGCAGGTGGTAGTGTTCGACACGGCTTTCCATCAGACCATGCCGGACTATGCATATATGTATGCGCTCCCTTATGACTATTATACCGACTACCACGTCCGCCGCTACGGCGCTCACGGCACCTCTCATCAGTATGTGTCCCGCAGGGGCGCCGAATTCACAGGCATCGATATCAATCACTCCAAGATCATCACCTGCCACATTGGCAACGGCTCGTCCGTAACCGCCATCAAGGACGGCAAGTGCATTGATACCTCGATGGGATTCACCCCGCTCGAGGGCATGATAATGGGAACCCGCTGCGGCAACGTGGACTGCAACGTCATCCCTTATATGATGAAGAAAAAGAATATCTCCCCGGACGAGATGACCACCATAATGAACAAGAAGAGCGGTCTTATCGGCCTCGGCGGAGTCAGTTCTGATATGCGTGAAACCGAAGAAGCGGCCGCTGCCGGCGACGCCCGCGCACGCCTCGCCATCAACAAGCTCACCTACGATATCGTAAAGCTCATCGGCGCCTACAGCGTGGTGCTCGACGGAGTGGACCTCATAGTCTGGACGGCCGGCATAGGCGAGCACAATCACAAGGTGCGCCGCCGCGTATGCGAGAAACTCGGTTCCATCGGAGTCAAACTCGACTATGCCGCAAACGAGAAGGCCTTCGGCGAAGAAGCCCTCATCAGCGCTCCCGACTCCAAGGTCAAGGTTGCCCTCATCCCTACGGAAGAGGAACTTATGATCGCCCTCGATACTATGAATCTGGTAAAGAAATAAGATATGAGCCTTATCGAACAAATCGTAGCGCGTGCTAAATCCAACAAGCAGCGCATCGTGCTCCCCGAATCGCTTGAGGAGCGCACCATCACGGCAGCAGACCGCGCCCTGGCCGACGGCCTCGCCGAGATCATTCTCATCGGCAACAAAGAAGAGATTCTCGCCTATGCCGAAAAGCTCGGCCTCAAGAACATAGGCAAGGCGACCATCATCGACCCTGCCACCAGCGAGAAGACCGCAGAATATGCAAATCTGCTCTATGAGCTCCGCAAGAACAAGGGGATGACCCCCGAACTGGCCGCCAAGACTGTCCTGGATCCCCTCTACTTCGGTTGCCTCATCATCAAGAGCGGAGATGCCGACGGACAGATCAGCGGCGCCCTCTCCACGACCGGAGAGACTCTGCGCCCCGCCCTGCAGATCATCAAGTGCTCTCCCGGCATTACCTGCGTGAGCGGTGCGATGCTGATGCTCACCCAGGCCCCCGAATACGGCGAGAACGGCGTGCTCGTGATTGGCGACGTCGCAGTCACCCCGGCTCCCGATGCAGGCCAGCTTGCGCAGATCGCCGTCTGCACAGCCCGCACCGCCAAGAGCGTGGCCGGCTTTGCAGATCCCCGCGTCGCAATGCTTTCATTCTCCACCAAAGGCTCTGCCAAGCACGAAGTTGTGGACAAGGTAGTAGAGGCTACTGCCCTCGCAAAGGAACTCGATCCCGCCCTCAAGATCGACGGTGAACTTCAGGCAGATGCCGCCCTCGTTCCTTCAGTTGGAAAGAAGAAGGCTCCCGGTTCCGAAATCGCGGGCAATGCCAACGTGCTGGTATTCCCCAACCTGGAAGTCGGCAACATCGCCTACAAACTGATCCAGCGCCTCGGCCACGCCGAAGCTATCGGCCCCATCCTCCAGGGCATCGCCAAGCCGGTCAACGACCTCAGCCGCGGCTGCTCTGTGGAAGACGTCTACAACCTCATCGCCATCACCGCCTGCCAGGCAATGGATGCGAAGTAGGGTTTTGTTGCGTGCCATGTAAGTTGCTATGGCTCAGCGATATAAGCAAAATGGCCTGGTTGATTTCAACCAGGCCATTTTGGCTAAAGTGCTGCTGCTCAGGCAGTTGCCGGGCACGCTGAATGCCATCTTTTTATAGATTAAAACTCGAAGCCAAAAGTGATTTTAGGCATCGGCAGGACTGTTTTTTCCGTTCTGGATTCACCCAAGGGGAAGATGAGGGATGCCCCAAGACCAAGATATAGTCCATAGCCGGAGTTGAAGCACCAGAACCAACCGATATTCGGCTCGCACAAAATACCATTCTCAAATTGTATCCCGCTGTCTTTTTGGTAATTAAAGGCGTGAGACCAGCCTGCTTTTACCCCTAGAACCAGCGTATTTTTATCTCTCAAATAGTTGTGATAATCAATGAACGCATTCATATAAGTAGGGTGGCTATCATTGGGAAGCACAAATCCTCCAATGCCCAAGCCAAGATAGTTGTGACTGTCGAACATATATCCATGCGAAGTTTCGGCTCCTATGAAAACTCCGAGGTGGTCGGTAATGGCCAGGTTGCCATGGTATCCAGGTGCCCTGCCGTTATTGTTTTGTGCATAAGCGGAAACGGAGCAAATACTCACAACAGCAAGTGCTAATGTTAATGTAAAGTACTTTGTTTTCATTGTAATCTTAGTTTGAAGATACTTCTATGATTTCAATCCGGGTCGCAAAAGTATATAGTGTAATTTGATTTGCAAAATCAAATATGGTGAACCTGACAATAGGAACCTTGAACCCGACATATTACGGGTTGAACATAATGAAGCCCGACCGATTTGGCCGGGCTTTAGTGCCTTTATTCATCCAGAAGAATCTTCAACTGCTTCATCTTCTCGGCAGTTATTTCGAGGCCGATTTTCTGGAAGGGAGCCCGCAGTTTCGCGATGAAATCCCGTCCCGGCCCATGTTCGATTGCATCCACAAAGTCGATATTGACTATGGCCTGGCGGTTCACACGGAAAAACTGAGTCGGATCAAGACTTTCCGTAAGCTCGCTGAGAGAGTTGTCCGTCGATCCGAATCTCCCGTCGTCCATGAAAACGCGGGTATAACCCCTCTCGGTAAAGACATAGGCCAGTTTGGATACGGGGCATATCAACGTTCCCTGACCATAATCAAGAAAGAGACGTTTCCTGAATTTGACTTCGCGGCGGACAATCTCTCCGGACATCTCCCGGACCTGGGCCCCGCTCATTCGGGAAAGGTGCTTTTCACAACGGATGAGCGCTTTTTCCAGAGCCTCGTCGCTGATTGGCTTCAGCAGGTAATCGGCGCAGTTGTAGTCGAAAGCCTTCAGCGCATATTCGTCATAGGCCGTTGTGAACACCACCATGGCTCCGGTCTCCAATTTGTCGAAAATGGAGAACGACAGCCCGTCGTCAATCTTGATATCGGCAAAAATGATGTCCAAGTCATCATGGCCCCGCAGAGCCGCAAGAGTATTCTTTACCCCTGTCGATATTCCTGCGATTTCGATTTCCGGCCGGAGCCGTTTCAGCTGCTGCGAGAGCGCCTTGGAAAGCGCCCTTTCATCTTCGATAATCCATACTTTCATCTTTCAGATCCTCTTCATAAATCAGCGGGATGCGCACGGTGAATGTCGTCCCGTCGTTATCTGCGATTATATCCTTTCCTGCAATCAAACGGATCCTGTCCGCGAGATTTTTGAGTCCGGATCCGGTGCTCCCAGCATCTTTGCCGGAAAGCTCCAGGATATTGTTCCTGACCACGATGTAGTCTTCGATTCGAAACACTTCCACAAGGAGTTGTTCTTCGTCGCCGTGCCGATTGTGCTTCACGGCATTCTCCACAAGCTGCTGAATGGAGACAGGCGTCACTAACGCATCCGTTTTCCGCAGAGAGTCGTCGATCTCAATCCTGACGCCGTCGTAACGGTAGTGGACGAGCGTGGCGTAATTATCCGTAAAACGTATTTCGTCCTTGAGAGGGATCAGGTGCCTGTCGGCGTTGCGGACAAGATACCGGTACATGGCAGAAAGCCCCTGGAGGAATTTCTCCGCATCGTCCGGCTGAGTCTTGATCATTCCTCCCAATGTGCTGAAACTATTGAATATGAAATGATTGTTTGTCTGCAGGGCGAGTTTGTCCAGCTTCGCCTGTGCCGCCGTCAGTTTTTCTTCCGCTGCCTTCTTCTCGGCAAGCAGCCTGGCATCCTTTTCATCGCGGTGCCGGCTGATCAGGAAGGATACGAAATAGGTCGTTGAAAGGATGGACACGACCGTAAAATCGGAAATGAATATCCGGAGCATGATACCCTCGTCACCCGGATATATCACGCTGTACAGCCATCCGATTGCCAAAGAGGTCAAAACATTGAAAACTGCCAAGGTGATGACCTGGAAAAACAGTTTGTTCAATGTCCTTTTATTCCCCCAGAAGATACGGAAGATGATCTTGCAGTACAAAATGGACAATGTCACAAGAACCGCGGCCTCGATTACGTTTTCGAGCATATCCGTCAGGATTTCCTTGAGGACTTCATCCTGGGGCAACGCCGCATAGTTCCTGAAATTCACGATGGACCAGACAACCCAGCTCAGGACGATGGCGTTGACAAGCAGGAAGAAGTAACGCCTTTTACGGTCCTGTTCGGAAGTTGAAGATGTGTCGAATATGCTGAAATAACTCATAACCCGGGTTCCTGATAAATTATGCGGCAAAAGTAGTCATTTTGTCTTTAATGGAAAAGCCGAAGTCCGTAAATCAGACAATTCACACCATGAACCCGACATTTTTAAGGTTGAACGTAAAAATCCGGCTGTTCGTCGGATTATGCGTTTTGTTGCGTGCCATGTAAGTTGCTATGGCTCAGCGATATAAGCAAAATGGCCTGGTTGAAATCAACCAGGCCATTTTGGCTAAAGTGCTGCTGCTCAGGCAGTTGCTGGGCACGCTTATTTGGCGGCAGCCTCTTTGCACTTGTCGCACTGCTCTTCTGCAGGCTTGTCGCAGGGCTGGGCGCCGCATTCGTGCTGCTGTCCGCATTCAGGCTTCTCGCCGCAGCCGGGCTTGCCGTGGTGCTTGCCGTGATGGGGAGCGGGGCAAGCTTCGGTGGCCTTGACGGCCTTCTTCCAAGCCTTTACGGTCTTGCCTTCGGCGGTCTTGAGGTCGACTACCTGCTGGACTGCTACATCGGGAACGGGAATCTCGCACTTTTCCTTGCAGCAATCCTTCTCTTCTGCTTCTTCAGGGCAGGGCTTTTCGCCGCATTCGTGCTTCTCGCCGCACTCCGGCTCAGCCTCTCCGCACTCGTGCTTCTCGCCGCACTCCGGCTTAGCCTCACCGCACTCGGCTTTCTCCTGATGCTTTCCGCAGCAGGACTTCTTCAGGGCAACCAGCACCTTGGTGGGCTCCACCAACTTGGCGCAGACAACCTCCTCGCCTTCGACAACAAAGGCCTCGGGGCATACAGACTCTGCATCCAGAGCCTGGGGATACTCGACAACCAGGGCGGCGACTTTATCGGGGCCGGCAACGATTGCACTTACTTTCTGCTTGCCGCCGCAGCAGGCGGTGGCAACGAGGGCTGCACAAACAGCGCAAATAAAGAGTGATTTTTTCATAATGTGTTGGTTTTAAAATGATTATTGTTCATACAATTCAGACAAGATGTAAGAACGGAAATCGTCCTGCAACACATCCTTGGTGCGGAACCAGATGTGTCCCTTTATATACCAGGCAGCACGGCAGAGGTCAAGTTCTTTCTTGAACTCACCCAGAGAAAGGTATGGAGCGTCGAGCCCTTTCGTGTAGCCTTGCGCATACTTATAGGCGGCCAGTCCGACATAAACAGGAACGCCTTTGGACACGAAACGCCAGCTTTCCAGAACTTGCTCGAAAGCGGCTGCATCGCCCCTGCCTATTGCCCAGTAAATCTGCGGAGCGAGGTAATCGACATAGCCTCCGCTTACCCACATGCGTGGATCTGCATAGAGCCGGCAGGTATTGGCCAGGCGTCCGGAAGGGGAGACCCCGAAAACGACATCCTTTCTGGTTTCGTGGGTGGCGTCGTACAGGGTGCGGACAACATTGTTGATGGTGCCGAAGCGCCAGTCGTCCAGCTTCTTGCCTTTGCCGTAACGTTCGTACATATCGTTCCTCCATCCTCGTCCGTCTTTCTGGAGGCCATCCGGATAGAAATAATCATCGATGTGGAGGCCGTCCACATCATACCTGCCTACAATCTCGCATGCGATGCTTCGCAGGAATTCTACCACCTCAGGGTTACCTGCATCCAGAAAAAGCTTGTTCTGGTATGTCTGGACCCATTCTGGATGGGATTTGCTGACATGCATGTCGCAGTGGGGGGTGACATCGTCCCTGCTGACGCGCAGGGGATTGATCCAGGCATGGATCTGCATCCCGCAGTCGTGGGCGGCCTGCACTGCCAGGGCGAGGGGATCATAGTACGGGTCCTGCCCTTCGGTGCCGGTCAGAACGGCGCTCCAGGGCAGATAATCGGACCGGTAAAGGGCGTCCATATTGCTGACAACCTGGAAGATAACTGTATTGCACCCAAGTTCGCGCAGACCTTTGATCTGCTCGATCAAGTGAATCTGCTGTATGATTGCAGGCTCATCGGCATCCGGCCAATCAAGGCCGGCGACAGTGGCGAGCCAGGCCCCACGGAATTCTTCGTTCCGTGGAAGAAGGTTTTCGCTCTGGGCGGAAAGCCTGGCATTCATCAGGCCAAGCATCAAGAAAAAAAACAGCAGTTTGGTTTTCACAGTTCGTAAAGATAATATTTTTCGTAAATTTGTGCAAACTACACTAAAAATATGAATAATCGGATTCCCTTATTTTTATGCGCAGCCATGCTCTGCGCCTGCACTGCAAAGACAGTCATTCCCGCCTGGGCTCCTGCCGGCGACCGCATCAAAACCATATGGGCCGAAAAAGTAGACCCTGCAAACGTACATCAGGAGTATCCCAGGCCGCAACTTGTCAGAAATACCTACCTGAACCTGAACGGCTTCTGGGAATATGCCATCGCTGCAGCGGAAGATGAAACAATGCCCGAAGCGGAAGGCAATATACTTGTGCCTTTCTGCATAGAATCTTCGCTCTCCGGTGTTGCCGGCAGCCTGGACAACGAGCACGCTCTATGGTATCGACGCACTTTCAAGCTTCCTGCGAAATGGAAGAAAAAGGACGTGATCCTCCACTTTGGCGCAGTAGACTGGTCCAGCGAAGTGTGGGTTAACGGCAACAAGGCCGGAGATCACAAGGGAGGCTACGATTCTTTTGAATTCTATATCAGCCCTTACCTCACAAAAGGGGAGAATGAAATCGTGCTTAAGGTAACGGACGCTACCGAGGTTGGCGAATTGCAGCCCCGTGGAAAGCAGGTTTTCAGCCCTGACAGGGGCAGCATCTGGTATCAGCCTGTTTCCGGCATCTGGCAGACTGTCTGGGCCGAGGCAGTGGAAAAAACCGGCCACATTGCTGACTATCAGGTGGAATGCTCGATCGAAGACGGCACTATCAGCGTCTATCCCGAAATCTGCGGAGAGGGTAAAGCCGTTGTCGAACTGCTGGAAGGCAGCATAGGGTACGATCCAGAGCATCCCGGCAGCAAGGTGCTCTGCACGGCTGCGGCCGAAGACGGCAAGGCCGTTCTCAAAGTAGATGACCCTCATTACTGGAGCCCCGACAGCCCTTATCTCTACGGGCTGCGCATCAGGCTTCAGCATGATGGAAAGACCATCGATGACGTGAATGCATACACTGCCCTGCGTGAGATCTCGGTGGTGAAGGATGCCGACGCCCACAAGCGTATGGCTCTGAATGGAAAACCCTTGTTCCAGTTCGGTCCCCTCGACCAGGGCTGGTGGCCGGACGGCCTCTACACCGCACCCTGCGACGAGGCTCTCCGCTTCGATGTGGAGCGCACCAAGGAATACGGCTTCAATATGATACGCAAGCACGTGAAGGTTGAGCCGGACCGCTGGTATTTCCATTGCGACCAGCTTGGAATCCTGGTATGGCAGGATATGCCGAGTATGCGCCGCTGCGCCCACGAAGAGTGGGCCCAGGGGATAGACAAGTACGACGTTGGTAACTCCGACCAGTTAAGCGAGGAGGCTCGGGAGAATTTCCGCAGGGAATGGAAGAATATCATAAACCAGCACAAGAAATTCCCTTGTGTCGTCGCCTGGGTGCCTTTCAATGAAGCCTGGGGACAGTTTGACACTCCGCAGATAGTGGAAATGGCAAAGACCCTGGATCCCTCCCGCCTGGTGAATATGGCTTCCGGCGGCAACTGGATTTCTGGCGGGGTTGGGGATATTCTCGATTCCCACCATTATCCCGAGCCTGCAATGCGTATATGGGATCCCGAGATGGTCAATGTCCTTGGCGAATTCGGCGGAATAGGCCTGCCCGTGGAAGGCCATACATGGATGGACCAGCGCAACTGGGGCTATGTAAAAATGTCCAACATCGAGGAAACCACTGCCAAGTATGAGGAATTCGCGAAACTCCTCATCCCGCTTGTAAAGGAAGGATGTTCAGCGGCAGTTTATACCCAGACTACCGATGTCGAGAGGGAAGTGAACGGTCTTATGACCTACGACCGCAAGGTGGACAAACTCATCCCCGCCCGCGTGGCGGCAGCCAACCGCGAGGTCATTGAATCGATGTAAACAAATCGCGTGAAGGCATCTTTATGCTATAGCGCAGTCTGCACTGCTGAATAAAATTATGGACGGTCCGGGAGAATCTCGGACCTTTCCATGCATGGGTGTTCGAGAGCAGGATCCAGCACTCGCCATCCGGGAAGTTCATAAGGTATGCGCTGGTGCCGGAAAGAGACCCGGTGCGCAGCCAGCCTTTCTTAGGATCGGTACTGTTCCAACCGAGGCTGAACTTGTGATCTTTGCTATAGGCAGTCATCTCCTGCACACTCTTTCGGCTCAAGATGTCGGGAACTCCGGGTTTGCCGTCGATAGAGGCCACGAAACGTGCAAGTTCAGGTGCCGAGCATACCCAGGCTCCTGCGCCTTTGAGAGCGCGGATGTCGTTGCCGCCGTAGCAGCGTGCCACAGAATCGGCGCTGTTGTCGTATTTGGGCACTTTGGGGTCATTGTCCTGCATATGGTAACGGCTCTCGCCTGGATGCCTTTCTTCATATGAATTGTATGCGAGGTGGAAGTCCTGGCATCCGGCCGGCTCCAGCACATTCTGTTGCATCCACTCCTCATAGCCTTTCCCGGTCTTCTGCTCGATTACCATACTCAGCAGCAGATAGCCGAAATTCGAATACTCGTGGCTCTTGCCGGGAGTGTAGTCGAGGCGCTTTCGGACCGCAATGGAAGTCAGGGTGTTCTGGTCGGGAACTTCGTCTAGATGGTAGATGTTCATAAGGTCGCGCGTGCGGAACATCGGATCCCCGCGGCGTATGGTCAGGCCTCCCTCGTGGCGCAGGAGTTGCTCCACGGTGATATCGTAATAGCCTTTGTCCTTTATATGATTGGTGTAGACCGTGTCTTTGAGTATTCCGCCCGGCCCGAAAACCTTGTCTGTCAGGCGCAGTCTGCCATCTTCCGCCAGTTTCATTATTCCGGCTGCGGTAACCAGCTTGCTCACGGATGCCACGCGCATGATTGTGCCGGGGCGCATCGCTTCTTCCTTCTCCTGATCCGCCCAGCCGAATCCCTTGGAATACAGCAGGGAATCGTTACGCATCACGGCCAGCTCCAAACCACGTATCTGCCAGCGCTGCATGAAAATGCGCAGGTCCTTTTCCATCTTCGCCAGGTCTTCGCAGTCGGACATTTCGTTTGTAAGCACCGCGTTGATTCCCTTGATGGATGCATTTTTCCTGTTCTCTCCTTTGCCGGAAGGAATGGCGAGAATGACAGCAATCAGGACCAGGAGAACCGCAAGGGCGGAGTAAACGTATTTCTTATTGGGGTTTTTCACTTCTTTCGAGTTGCCGTATGAGACGGATAATGAGTATTACCGTGCAGGTAAAGGCCAGCACGTCAGATGCAGGATAACTGAGCCATACGCCTTCGATGCCAAAGGTGAGGGGCAGCAGGTAGAGGGCGGGCAACAGGAAGATGAGTTGCCTGCTGAGAGAAAGGAACACGCTCTTCTTTACCATTCCGAGGCACTGGAAGAGGTTGGTACTTATGATCTGGAAACCGATAATGGGGAAGGTGAAGTTCATCAGGCGCATGCCATGCACCGCCAGCCCCTTGAGTTCGGCGTCGTTGGTGAACATCGACACTGCGGCTCCCGGGAAGAGTTCGAATACCAGGAAGCCCACGGTGGTCACGAGGGTGGCCCAGAAAACGCTCAACCAGTATACCTCCTTGACTCTCTGGCCTTTGCCTGCTCCGAAATTGTAACTGGCGATGGGCTGCATTCCCTGGTTGATGCCCATCACGACCATGAGGAAGAGGAAGGAGACCCGGTTGATGATGCCGTAGGCGCCGATAGCGAGGTCGCCTCCATATTTGCGGAGCTGCTGGTTGATGAACATCGAAACCAGACATGCCGCGGCATTCATGAGGAAGGGCCCCAGCCCTATTCCGAGCGAAGTGCGGGCAATCTTGGAACTGAACCCGAAGATGCGCTTGCCGAAGTGGATGACATTCTTGCCGGAAGAGAAGTATACCAGACTGTAGACAAGTGATATGGTCTGGCAGAGCACCGTGGCGATGGCCGCGCCCTTGACCCCGAGCCCCAGCCCGAAGATGAATATCGGATCCAGTATCGCATTGCTGATGACCGTGAACAGCGTCAGTCCCATGGCCAGCCGTGGATTACCGGTAGCGCGTATCAGGGCGTTCAGGCCGAAATACAGATGAGAGATTATGAACCCGGCGAGGATGATTACCATATAGTCCCTGGCGAAAGGGTAGATGGCGTCGCTTGCTCCGAAGAAGTAGAGCACCGGCTTGAGGAATGCCAGTACCAGGATGGAGAACAGGGCTCCGAGCACAACGTTGAGGGTGACCACGTTGGGCAGTACCTTGTTGGCGGTAACGTAGTTCTTCTGCCCCAGCAGCATTGAGGTGAGGGTGGATGCTCCGACACCGACCAGCGTGCCTATGGCCGTGCCCAGATTCATTACGGGGAAGGTTACGGCAAGGCCGGAGATGGCCAGCGCGCCCACATCCTTGATGTGCCCGATGTAGATGCTGTCCACCATATTGTACAAAGAACTCGCGGTCATGGCAATGATGCCAGGGACCGCGTATTCTTTGAGCAATGTGCTTATTTTCTTGGTTTCCAACTCCAGAGGAGCCTTCCCTTGTGCAGCAGTGCTCATATTATGGCTTTTCGGTTATTTCCAGTTCGAAACAAAGAGGGGAGAAGGAAGGAATGGAATTGCCGGATCCGGAACCGCTGTAACCGTATTTCGACACGAAGAAGCACTTGCCGGCCTCTCCTGGATGCATCAGGCTCAGGCCGTAGGCGAAACCGGATATGACGCTGGTTTCATCTTCTCCAAGAGTTATCGACGTGTAGTCTTTGTCGGAGGAGAACCATTTGACCTGCTGTTGTTTATAGGTCTTGGAACTGGAATACAATCCCCATACCTTCGCGGTATCCGCAATGGTGGTGTCGAATGCGCGTCCGTTAAGGAGTCTTCCGGTGTAGTTGATGTAGATGGTAGTGTCCGCTGCGAACTCTTTGTCGAGCCCGTCCCGGGTTTTCACATAGAAGAATCCTTCCTGTTCGGAGTCTTCAACGGCGGCCGGGTAGTTCTTGGTCATGAAACGGCGCAGGGAATCGAGTTCCCAGGCCTCGATGTCATCGAAGGCGTCGACCAGTTCGAGATCATAGATGAGGTCGGTTCCCGAGCAATTCTTAAGGTATTCTTCTTCGGTGTAATATCTTTCCGCTTTGCTGAGCCATCCGGGAACCGCAACGGTCTTACGGCCTCCTGTCTTCATCGTGGAGATTGCTTCTTCCAGGCCGGCTGCCATGACTTCCAGACCTTCTCCGCGGTAGCCGACGATGGGACCGTAGTACTTGGTCTGGTCGTAGTTTCCGTTCTGCCTTGCAACTTTTTCGACAGTCGTGGTCTGCATCTGACCTTTGAGAGTATGGGTGGTATAGTTGACGCGGACGTATGCCAGGCTCGCGGCTTCGGTGCCTGTCCCGGGAGTCTCGCTAAGCACATATGCTCCGAGAGGTGTGCGTACTGCACCGGGATGGTTCCGGGAAATCCATGCATCGAAATAGCGTTTGGCATCGTCGTTCAGGCCGGCGGTCTTCTCCCTGGCGCAGGACGCCAGAAGAAGCAGGGAAAGGCCAATTGTAATATATTTTAGTTTCATACTTAGTCTTTCAATTCGTCGTTTCGTTTCGCAGAAATCGTGCCGCAATCTCTTCGAGATAGGAGGATGCGGCTTCTTTCGATGGAATGTCCTGCGGCCAGAAGATTTTGCCTCCCGCAGCAAGTTCATGTCCTCCTCCGTGGAAATACTCTGCAGCCATGTTGCGGGCGGATATTCCGCGCTTGGAGCGGATGCTCACACGGAACAGCCCTCCTTCTTCGCGCAGGAAGATGCTCATACGGACCTTTTGCATCGTCAGAGGCACGTTCACCAGGCCTTCTGTTTCCCCGGCATCCGTGCCATAGGCATCCTGCATCTCCGAAGTCATTATCATATAGGATATTCCGGAGGGGAGGATGGTGAGGTGGTTCGCTACCATGTCGGCGAAAGCCATCAGGCGCTGCTGCCTGTCGCTATGGTAGAGTTTGTCTATGATGCCGTCCCTGTCGACACCTGCCTGAAGCAATTCGGCCGCCATCTGCAATGTGCTTGGTATTACCGAGTTGGCGAAGTTGTTGGTGTCGGTGGTCATGCCTGCCATGAGGGCTGTAAGGCTGGGGGCGGGAATGTTCCGGACCTGCCCGTCTTCAAGTTCTTTCAGGATGAAAAAAAGCAGTTCGCAGGTAGATGATCTCCATGGCTCGGAGAAGGCGAGGGAGAATCCGTCGAGTTGTGGACGGAGGTGGTGGTCGACAAGGATCTTCCGGGCGGATGAAGAAGAAATAATGGGGGCAAGTTGTTCTGTGCGGTGCAGCTCGTTGAGGTCAAGGATGACCAGGAGGTCGGACTGCGAAATGCGTTCCGCGGCTTCTTCCGGGAGCAGTGATGCATCCAGCACGTCCATACCCTCGGTAATGAATGATATCGTGTCGGGGGCACTGTCCGGGATAATCAGCATGGCGTCTTTGCCGAGCCTTTGTGACAGGTAGGTGACAAGGGCGGCTCCGCTTCCCAGCGCATCTCCGTCCGGGTGGGTATGAACCACAACCGAAACTTTCGAGGCTCTGCTGAACAATTGCTTTAGTACAGAGATGTTTTCCATTTTTTCGCGAGCAAATTTAATAAGAATATTGCATTTGAAAAATGAATTTTCTAACTTTGTGCGGATATACTTGAAATTATAGAAACGAAATATGAAAAAGTCAGTAAAGATCATTCTTGAGATCGTCCTGTTCCTCCTCTGCATCCTTCTTGTCGACCTTATCGTCAAGAGCATCATGAAACCTGTGAACTTCAACAAGCAGAAGGCTTATCGTGAATCCGTGGCCATCCAGCGCCTGAAAGACATCCGTACCCTTCAGGTTGCGTTCAAGAGCGTGAACGGCAAGTTTACCTCCACCGTTGATTCTCTCGCAGACTTCTACAACAATGGCAAGATGGGCATCGTGATGCAGGTCGGTTCCATGGACGACTCCCTTGCAGTCGCACATACCGAGAAGGTCAAGAAGGCTTCCCGCAAGAAGATGACCGGCGAAGATTTCCTCAAGCTTTATGAAGCCGGCGACAAAGACCTCGTCTTCTCCGTAGAGACCAAGATCCCCGTGAAAGACACCCTCTTTACGGGCCGCGACAATTTCATCGTGGACTCTCTCAAATACATCCCCTTCTCCGGCGGTCAGGAAGTGCTCATGGAGGCTGTCGTGAAGACCGTTTCCGGTGTTCCCGTTCCTCTGTTCGAGGCCAAGATGCCTTACAAGGCACTCCTCAAGGGCATGGACAACCAGCTCCGTATCAATCTCGATGCCGAAAAGAAGGATCAGAACCGTTACGAGGGCCTGCAGGTCGGTTCCGTCACCGCGCCTAACAACAACGCCGGTAACTGGGAGTAGAGGTGGACGTCTCCATTCTCACACCTGCGTGCACGCTTGTGCCAACGCACTTCTTTAACACGACTTCTGCAAGGGAAACTCTTGCAGAAGTCGCCTGTTTGAAGGAGAGCGATGTCGTTAAATGGGCGGATGTGCCCCAGTACGACGCTGTTTTGGTGTATGCCGTTGATAATGAAAGGGTAGAGGCTCTTCCGGAACTATGGTATGTGTTGCAGGACCTGCCCAAATGCCGGGATTACAACAAGATAGTGGCGTCCTACAAAGAAAACCACCTGTATCTTGCCATCGCCCAGGGTGGCAGCCTGCTTCTGGCAAATGTGTTCGAGGCACAGGATTTCACCACGGCAGAGTACTATCTCTTCCTTGCCATGAAGCAGCTTCAACTCAATCCCGAGATATCCTCAATCTGTATGCGCAGCCTCATCGGCCCAGAAGAGGAGATGAGCCTGTACCGCTATTTCAAATCTGTGGAGCAGATATGAGGATAATCGGAGGATCCCTCAAGGGAAAGACTATCGAGTTGCCTCAGCGTTACTCGGCACGGCCCACCACGGATTTCGCCAAGGAGGGCCTTTTCAATGTCCTGAACAACGAATATGAATTCGAGGACCTGAAGGTGCTCGACCTTTTCGGCGGAACGGGGGCCATCAGTTTCGAGTTCGCGTCTCGTGGCGCTTCCCGTGTGTATTGCGTGGAGATGGCTCGCGAGAATGCATCTTTCATAAAGAAGGAAGCGGCCCGTCTCGGGCTGGACAACGTGACAATGGTGCGGGACAATGTCTTCGACTTCCTGCCTATCTGCACCGAAAAGTTCGACCTTGTTTTCGCCGATCCCCCCTATGCCCTCGAAGGCCTCGAAACCCTTCCCGACAAGGTCCTCGGCCAGAACATTCTACACCCGGACTGCTACTTCATCCTCGAGCACGGCGACGAACACTCATTCACCGCCCACCCCCGCTTCGTAAAGGAGAAAATCTACGGCCGCGTCCACTTCTCGTTCTTTACAGCCCTTTAGGGGCCTTTTGTAAATGGGCTGCGGAATAGGGCGACGGCCCGGACAACATCGGGTACAACGCCTTCAGCTACGACCTCCACGGCTGGACCACGGGCATCGAAGCGCGTAACAACTGGGCTGCCGGTCAAAACGATTAAAAAAGTTGAAACAAAAAACGGCGATAGAGGGCCAAAAGTGTAAAAAAGTTGCGCTTTTTAGTCAACTTTTTTACAAAAACCCCTCTCAGAAGGCGATTTGTGTTTTCATTTTTCCGACAATCTTGCTAAACGCTTTTCAGAGCCCTTTAGCTTTGCCTTCGTCCCAGATGGCATCCATTTCGGCAAGGGTCATCTGCTTCAGGTCCCGCCCCTGTGCGATGGTCTGCTGCTCAAGGTAGGTGAAGCGGCGGCGGAATTTTTCGCAGGCCTTGTCCAACGCTACGGACGGGTCGACGTCGTAGAGGCGTGCGGCGTTCACTACTGCGAAAAGCAGGTCGCCGAATTCCTCTTCCTTATGTGCGTAATCCGGCTCTTCTACCGCCTCGCGGGCCTCTCTGTATTCTTCCATGACTTTGTCCCATACCTGCTGCGGCTCTTCCCAGTCGAATCCTACGCTGCGGGCCTTGTCCTGCATTGCGTATGCTTTGAGCACTGGAGGAAAACTCTTTGGAACTCCTCCCAGAATGGTGTGGTTCCCACCTTTTTCTTTGGTCTTGATAAGTTCCCAGTTCTTGGCTACTTCTTCCTCGGTCATGCCTTCCGAGGGACCGCCTCCGAATACGTGAGGGTGGCGGAAAATCATCTTGTCGCACAGGCCGCGAATAACATCGGCAATGTCCCATCGTCCTTCCTCTTCGGCAATTCGCGCGTAAAATATTATATGTAGGAGTACATCCCCAAGTTCTTTGCGAAGATCTTTGTCATCGCCACGAAGCACTGCGTCGCTCAATTCGTACACTTCTTCTATTGTCATGGGCCGCAGACTCTGTGTTGTCTGGGCTGCGTTCCAGGGGCACTTCGCCCTAAGGGTCTCCATAATATCCAAGGCTTCGGCAAAAACTGCCAGCTTTTCTTCTTTTGTGTGCATCAGAATAATTCTTATCTTTGTAAATTATTGCAAAAGTAAGAAATATAACCAATGAAAGCAATCAAATATGTATCTGCAGATGAGGCTGTGAGCCACATCCCCTCCGGCAGTCACATCCACCTCAGCAGTGTTGCAAGCGTGCCGCATTGCCTGATCAGCGCCCTCTGCCGCCGGGCCGATGCCGGAGATGTGCGCGACCTTCATTTCCATCACTTCCACACCGAAGGCCCCGCTCCCTACAGTGAACCCCGCTACGAAGGAATCTTCTTCGACCAGGGCTTCTTCCTCGGGCCCAACGTGCGTGCGAACGTGAATGCAGGATATGCCGACTATCTGCCCGTTCACCTCGGGGAGAGCCAGAAACTCTACCGCGAAGGGCACATCAAACTCGGCGCCGCCCTCGTGCAGGTATCCTTGCCGGATGAGCAGGGAAGGGTTTCGCTGGGCACTTCGGTAGATTGCTCGGTTGCAGCCGTTGAAAGTGCGGATCTGGTGATTGGCGTGGTGAACCCCAATGTGCCTTATGCCTACGGCGATCTCCTCAGCCTCGACCAGTTTGATTATCTGGTGCAGGACGACACCCCGTTGGTGACTGCCGCATTTGCTGAACCTACCCCTACGGAAGTGCTGATAGGTAAGAACTGCGCCGCCCTTGTGGAAGACGGTGACTGCATCCAGATGGGTATAGGCGCCCTTCCGAATGCCCTGGCGGCTCAGCTTGTGGATCACAAGAATCTCGGCCTTCACACCGAGATGTTCGCCGACGGGCTTCTGCGCTTGATCAAGAAGGGGGTTATCAATGGCTCTAACAAGGCTATTGACAAGGGCAAGGTCGTGGCTTCCTTCCTGCTCGGCAGCAATGAGGTATATTCATTCATCGACCATAATCCGGACGTACTGATGCGCGATATCAAGTATGTTAACGATCCTTTCGTAATCCGCCAGAATCCACACATGAAGGCCATAAACTCCGCTACGGAGGTCGATATCACAGGACAGATCAGCGCCGACAGCATAGGCACCCGCATCTTCTCCGGCACGGGTGGCCAGGTGGAATTCGTGCGTGGGGCGTCCATGAGTGAGGGAGGCAAGAGCATAACGGCATTCGCATCCCGTACCAATAAGGGCAAGAACAAGATAGTTGCACAGCTCAACCCCGGTGCCGGAGTTGTGACTCCGCGTGCGGACGCTCACTGGATCGTGACTGAATATGGAGCCGTGGATCTTTACGGCAAGTCGCTCCAGGAGAGGGCGAAATTGATGATCAGCATCGCCCATCCGGATGACCGTGAGGCTCTCGACCGTGCCGCTTTCGAGCGCTTCGGCCCGCACTGGCATAGTGTAAAATAAAAAAGAGTTATATTTGTAGGCTATGGCAGAATACAGAATAATCGAAGTTAACGATGCGAAGGATATTATCCGTTTCGTGCGTTTTCCGGACAACCTCTATAAAGGCTGCCCCCAGTACGTGCCCGCTCTTCATACCCATGAGGTCCGAAATCTAACGAAGGATGCCGCTTTGGAGTATTGCGTGCACAAGATGTGGATGGTGCTCAACGGAAACAAGGTGGTGGGGCGCATCTGTGCGATGATCAATCCTCGCTACAACGAGCGCTACGGCAAGAAGTGCGTCCGCTTCGGATGGTTCGATACTATCAAGGATATCAAGGTTGCCCGTTTGCTTATCAGTACTGCTGAAACATGGGCTAAAGAACAGGGGATGGATACCATCCACGGCCCTCTCTATTACAATACGCTCGGCAAGCAGGGCATGCTGGTGGAGGGATACGAGAACATCCCTCCGTTCAACTGTCTCTATAATTTCCCTTACTACAACGACTTCATGGATCAGTTGGGCTTCGAGAAGGAGTGTGACTGGGTGCAGTACAAGATGGTGGCCAATCACGGAGTGCCCGAGAAGGCCCGCCGTGTTGCCAAAATAGTCGAAGATCGTTACAACCTGCATTTCGGAAGTCTGGACAAGTTGAAGAAAGATCCCGTGATGGTCCACAAGTTCTTCCGTCTCTACAGCGACAGTTTCGCGGAGACGGTCTACAACTTCATCCCGTTCACGGACGCTGAAATTGAGCAGGAAGCGAAAGATTCCATGCCTTACATCAACGACAAGGCCAGTTGCCTGCTGCTCGACGAGCACGACGAGATAGTCGCCTTCGGCATTTCCTTCCCTACGATTTCCAAGGCTCTCCAGAAGGCAAAGGGCAAACTCTTCCCATTCGGCTGGTTCCATCTGCTCAAGGCAATGCACAATTTCGAGACTACGGACCTCATGATCAACGGGGCCGTTCCGGAATGGCAGAACAAGGGCGTGTCAGCGGTGTATTATAAAGAGATGGCGGACAAGGCCATACACGTAGGCATGCGCTGGGCGATTTCCAATCCCCAGATAGAAAGCAACAGTGCGGTGAATATATGGAACAGCTACGAGCATGAACCATTCATGCGCCGGCGCTGCTACATCAAGAAGATAGGAGAATAATTCATTTTATGGCTGATACTAAATTACTTGAGAAGGTTCTTTCTCTGCAGGACAAGTTTGCTTCCCTCCAGGAGCAGTTGTCCAGTCCCGACGTGATGTCGGATATGAAGAAGTACGTCCAACTCAACAAAGATTACAAGGAACTCGAGCCCATCATCAAGGCGGGGCTTGACTATAAGAAAAAGATGGACAATCTCGCTTCGGCTAAGGACGTTTTCATGAATGAGAACGACCCGGAACTGAAGGAGATGGCCCGTGAAGAAATAAACGAGATAGAGGCGCAGATTCCCGATATCGAGCAGAATATCAAGCTTCTGCTGATCCCTGCAGATCCCGACGACAGCAAGAACGCCCTTGTCGAGATCCGCGGCGGCACCGGTGGCGACGAAGCTGCTATCTTTGCCGGCGACCTTTTCCGCATGTATCAGCACTTCGCTGAAAGCATGGGATGGAAACTGGAGATCACCGACCAGGCCCCTGGAACTTCGGGCGGCTTCAAACAGGTGGTATTTAAACTCTCCGGTGCAGATGGCGTGTATGGCATCATGAAGTATGAGTCCGGAGTGCACCGCGTGCAGCGTGTCCCCCAGACCGAAACCCAGGGCCGCATCCAGACATCAGCCGCTTCCGTGGCCGTTTTCCCCGAGGCAGGGGAGTTCGATATTGAGATCAATCCCGCTGACATCCGCAAGGATCTCTTCTGTGCTTCCGGCCCGGGTGGACAGGGCGTCAATACCACCTACTCCGCCGTCCGCCTTACCCACATCCCTTCCGGAATCGTAGTCCAGTGCCAGGAGGAGCGTTCCCAGATCAAGAACGCTGAGCGCGCTATGGAGGAACTTCGCACGCGTCTCTACAACATGGAGCACCAGAAGTATCTGGACGGAATCGCCGCCAAGCGCAAGACCATGGTTTCCACCGGCGACCGTTCCGCCAAGATCCGCACCTACAACTATCCCCAGTCGCGCGTGACCGACCACCGCATCAACTGGACCATGTATAACCTTCCCGCCTTCATGGACGGCGACATCCGCGAATGCATCGACCAACTGCAGGTTGCCGAGAACGCGGAACGCCTGAAGGAAGCGGGAGAATAACTACTGCGCCATGGAGGAATTGTCCCTGATCGTGTCGTTGGCATCCCTTGCAGTTTCAAGCTTTGTGCTCGTCATGCTGCTGCGGATACACAAGCGCGGGGACATCTTCCGGCTGACAAATCTTGGGAATGTCGTGAGCGACCAGGTGCCTTCTGCCTCCGACGAACAGATTATCACCCTCTTCGACAATGAGGGCTCGATGAAACTCAGCGTGCGGTTGAAGAACATCTACTACATCGAATCGGACGACAACTACATCAAGGTTTGGTACGAAGACCATGTCGGCAGCATGAAGCAGTACATGCTCCGCTGCCGACTCAAGACTGTCGAGGAGAGTTTTACGAACAGCGATCTGGTGCGCTGCCACAGGCAGTATATAGTGAATATCTCCAAAGTGCAGGTCCTTCACAGGGAAAAGGACGGATATTATCTGGACCTTGGAGAAGGTGCCGGAGACGTCCCGGTTTCCAAAACATATGAGCCGGCCGTGCTCGGCAGATTCAATTCAAGATAGATTATGTGGCAGAGAATACAGACTCTTTACCTTCTCATTGCGTCGGGACTGCTCGTCGCAATGTATTTCCAGCCCTACGGCACTTGGTTTATTGTGCTGTTCAGCCTGGCTCTTGCGTGCCAGGTGCTGGCCATCGTGGCACTCAAATCCCGCACTTTGCAGATGCGGCTCTCCAATCTGGCAGGGCTGCTGCTCGTGGGCTTGCAGGCTTGGATGTGCATCGCATATTTTGGGACGGAGCCCCGTCCTGTACTCAGTTTTACGGCTGTCTTTCCCATAGTCGCCGCGATCCTTGATTTTCTGGCCGCCCGGGCCATACTCAGAGATGAACTTCTGGTCCGCAGTGCTTCACGCCTGCGTGCCTCCAAACGTAAATAACACTGAATCATGAGAATACCAGAATCTGAACTCATTATCAATGCCGATGGTTCGGCATTCCACATTCACATCAAGCCCGAAGAACTTGCAGATACTGTCATCGTATTCGGCGATCCCGACAGGGTGAAAATGTTCGAGCCACTGTTCGACAGCATCGAAGCCAGAGGCCAGTCCCGCGAATTTGCATTTGCTACGGGAATGTACAATGGCAAGAGGATCACAGCCCTTTCCCATGGCATCGGCTGCGACAATATCGATATAGTGATGACTGAACTCGATGCTTTGGCCAACGTGGATTTCAAGACACGAGAGGTCAAACCTGAGCACCGGACTTTAACGATTGTGCGAATAGGTACGTGCGGAGCCATCCAGCCGGATATTCCTCTGGGATCTTTTATCCTCAGCCACATCTCCGTCGGTTGCGACGGTCTGATGAACTGGTACGATGGCCGCGACGAGATTGCGCTTCTCGACTTCGAAGAAGCCTTCAAGAAGGCGGTGAAATGGAACAAGCATCTTCCGGATCCTTATTTCGTGCGTGGATCCGAGAGGCTTATCAAACTTTTCGAAGACTGCACCGTAAAGGGTATGACGATTTCGGCATCAGGCTTCTACGGCCCCCAGGGACGCATCGTGCGTCAGGGTCTCGCCATGCCCGACATGCTCGAGGATTTCGAGAAGTTCGAATATAAGGGATACAAGATTACAAACTTCGAGATGGAAGGCTCCGCACTCGCCGGCATGGCCCGTAAACTCGGCCATGATGCCATCACGGTGTGCGCCGCAATTGCGCATCGTTACCTCAAGGATGCAAACACCGACTACAAGCCGCGTGTGAACGAACTTGTAAAACTGGTGCTGGACAAACTGACAGCCTAGTTGTTTTTGTAGATCTCCTTTGTGGAGTTAACCTCCCAAACCTTGATTGAAGGGTCGTTGACGGTTGCGTCGACGACTCTTTTTTCTCTCTTGATCACATTTGTCTCGATAAAGCGTATCTGCTCGGGGAAGGTGGCAAGGAAGGCGCTGGCAATCTCATGCTGGTTTCCGTCGAAGCGGTAGATGCTGTAGTTGTAGCCGTTCTTCGCGAATAACTTTGAAAGGGGATCGGCACCCATGAAGCGGTCCTTAAAGAGCTTGATACTCCTATAGGTGACTATCCTGTCTGCGGTCCCGTGGAAGAAAAGGGTCGGGGCGGGCTCATGTGCGTATCTGATCCTGCCTTCGCGGGACAGGATCGCGCCGGAGAAGAGCATTACGCCGGCATAGTTGAATCCTTCGGGGAGCATCCCGGCATGGCCGCTGCGGTTGCATAAGTGCCATTCTGCCTGCATGGCGATAATGGCTCCGGCAGAGGATCCGCTGACGACGATGTTCGACGGGTCTACCTCCAGGGCTTCGGCATTCTCTATGATGAATGATGTGGCACTGAAGAGATCTTCGACCCCGAGTTCAATGGCATTGTAGAGGACTCCTACATTGGTTACACCGACATTGCCGGCACCCTTGAGACCAAGACGGTAGTCGATAGTGATTACTTTATAGCCATTCTGTGTATAAAGGCGGAACCAGGGGAGATAGACCTTGGCATTGCGTTCTCCCGTGATGAATCCTCCGCCGAAAACGAAGAGGATGGCAGGTTTTGCCTTCTCTTCGAAACGAGTGTCGCTTTCCGGGGCGGGATCATAGACCGACATGAAGAGCTGGCATGTGTCGCGCTGTGCAAACATGTATTCGCCGGAAGGGGAAATGTCGATGCGCACCCGTTGCGCCGACGCCGTAGCTGTTGCCAGGAAGATTAGCAGGATGGCGGAAATGTGTTTCATCAACTTACTATGGTTTTATCCGAATTCAGCTTCAAAGTGGATATGAGTATTCTGAGTTCTTTCGGGCTGATTTCGCTGCTGCTTTTGCTGCGATTGGCCCGGTCTTTCGAGAATATGCTGCTGCAAAGCCCCCTGCGGCGCATATATTCGCTGCTGCGGCTTTTCTCCTGCTTGCAAACGGCCTTTAGTATATGCATGGCACCTGCCTCTTCCGCACCATCCGCAATCGCCTCGGCAATGGCCAGGCTCACGGTGTTGCTTCCCTCGCGTCCCAGACGTATGTCATCTTCGGAACTGTAGGGGATGCTGTGCTCGTGGAAAATCAGTGAATCGATTTCTGACTTGCACCCTGCGGTGTCGACGCCAAGCGAGCGCAAGGCCTCGACTGCGGGGTTGTTGCCGTGACGCAGAATCCCGAGGAAGAGGTGGTCGGCATCGATGCTGTAGCTGCCGGTGCGCATAGCCTCTTCGCGGGCGAAGCCAACAATGGCGTCGAATTCTTCGGAAATCTTCATTTCAAGCGGGTATATTTGCTTGCAAAAATAACAATTTAATCGAATATTTTTGTTAAATTTGCGTGTTTATAAACAAGCATAAAATTATAGAAGAAAAATATGGACAGTGAGGAAAATATCAATGAAGTGAATCACGGTTATATCGAGCCTGTGGAGATAGACCATGAGATGCGCAGCGCATATATCGACTATTCGATGTCGGTGATTGTTTCTCGCGCTCTCCCGGATGTGAGGGATGGTCTCAAGCCCGTTCAGCGCAGGGTTCTCTTCGGAATGGACGGCCTTGGCCTTTCATACGGAGGGCAGACCAAGAAATCCGCCCGTATCGTAGGTGAAGTGCTGGGTAAGTTCCATCCGCATGGAGACAGTTCCGTGTACGATGCCATGGCGCGCCTTGCCCAGGGGTGGAACCAGCGTTATCCGCTTGTGTACGGCCAGGGCAACTTCGGAAGCATGGACGGCGACCCTGTCGCTGCAATGCGATATACCGAAGCCAAATTGGAAAAAATGTCGGAAGATGTAATCTCCGATATCGATAAGAATACGGTTGACATGACCCTGAACTTCGACGATTCCATCGAAGAGCCTACTGTCCTGCCCACCAAACTTCCTCTTTTGCTGCTGAACGGTTCTTCCGGCATCGCCGTGGGTATGGCCACCAACATGGCTCCCCACAACCTTGGTGAATGCTGCGATGCCATCTGCGCATACATTGACAACCCCGACATCGACGTCGAAGGCCTCATGCAGCATATCAAGGGTCCTGACTTCCCGACAGGAGGCCTGATCATGGGCCGCCAGGGCATCATCGATGCCTATACCACCGGCCGCGGCCGCGTGGTCATCCGCGCAAAGACCGATATCGAAGTCAACGACCGCGGACAGGAGACCATCGTGGTCACCGAGATTCCATACATGGTGAACAAGAAGGAAATGCTCGAACGCATCGCCTCCATGGTGGAAGACAAGAAGATAGAGGGTATCACCTACATGAACGACGAGACTTCCCGCGAGGGCGTCCGCGTCATCTTCCGCGTCAAGCAGGGCGCCAATACCAACGTGGTGCTCAATACCCTTTTCAAATACACTCCTCTCCAGAGCAGTTTCGCCATCAACAACGTCGCTCTGGTAAAGGGCCGTCCGCGCACGCTCTCTCTCAAGGAGATTATCGCCAACTTCGTAGACTTCCGTCACGAGGTGGTTGTGCGCCGCACTAAATTCGACCTCGACAAGGCCCAGAAGCGCGCCCACATCCTGGAAGGCCTTCTCAAAGCCATTGACATTATCGATGAGATAATCGCCCACATCCGTGCATCCAAGAGCGTGGACGAGGCCCGCGAGGGGCTGATCAGCAAGTTCGGTTTCACCGAGGCCCAGGCCCAGGCCATCGTCGAGATGCGTCTCCGCCAGCTCACAGGACTCGAGCGCGAGAAACTGCAGGCCGAGTTCGACGAACTCGAGAAGTTCATCGCCCACTGCATCGAGATTCTCGGCAGCGAGACTCTCCAACTCCAGATCGTGAAAGACGAGTGCGCCGAGATGAAGGCGAAGTATGGAGATGCCCGCCGCAGCGAAATTACCATGAGCGCCGACGAGTTCAATCCCGAAGACTTCTACGCCGATGAGGATGTGGTCATCACCATCTCCCATCTTGGATATATCAAGCGTACCCCGCTCACCGAATTCCGTACGCAGGCCCGCGGCGGAGTCGGCAAGAAGGGCGGATCCACCCGCGATGAAGATTTCATCGAGCATATCTATGTGGCTAACATGCACTCTACCATGCTCTTCTTTACCGAAAAGGGCATGTGCTACCGCCTCAAGGTCTACGAACTTCCCGAAGGCGTGCGTGCATCCAAGGGCCGCGCAGTGCAGAACCTGCTTGCCATCGAATCCGACGACAGCATCCGCACCTATCTTAATGCCGCCAGGATCGAGGACTCCGAATACGTGCAGAACCACTTTGTCACCCTCGTGACCAAGAAGGGCGTTATCAAGAAGACCAGCCTCGAGGATTACTCCAACAAGCGCAGCCGCAACAAGGGTATCAAGGCCCTGACCATTCGTGAAGGAGACGCCCTGCTCGATGCCGTGCTCACCAACGGTCACGAGGATATCATGATTGCGGGCCGCAACGGTTATTGCGTACGTTTCAACGAGAGCGCACTCCGCGACATGGGCCGCGGTGCATCCGGCGTGCGTGGAATCAGCCTCAGGGAAGGTGATGAGGTAATCGGAGTGCTGACTTATGATCCCCAGCGCGAAAATGCTTCCGAGCAGACCATCATGGTTGTCAGCGAAAACGGCTTCGGCAAGCGTTCCGACCCCGAAGATTACCGCCTCACCTCGCGTGGCACCAAGGGAGTCAAGACCTTGAATATCACCGATAAGACCGGCAATCTGGTGGCAATCAAGAATGTCACCGAGAACGACGATCTCATGATCATCAACCGTTCCGGCCTTACCATCCGCCTGGCTGTCTCCGATACCCGTGTCGCGGGACGTGCCACCCAGGGAGTGAAGCTTATCAGCCTACGCGAAGGCGATTCCATAGCGGCTGTTTCCGTCGTTGCCAAGAGCGACGAGGAAACCCCCGGGGAAGCATTTGGCACGGAAACTGCAGAAGCAACCAATGAAAATGAATAATAACTAACTGTAACTGATATGAAAAAGATTATTTTCGCACTTGCTCTTCTGGCGTCGTTCCAGATCGCAAACGCCCAGCAATTAAAGGACGCCGAGGCTGCAGCCAAGAAAGTCGAGGCTGCCAAGGCTGCTACTCTCAACGAGAAGAAGGCGGCCAATATGGCGACCTGGATCAAACTCGGACAAACTTATCTGGATGCATACAACGCAGTTCAGGGCAATGGATATGTAGGTGCTCCCGAAGCAGAGCTTCAACTTCTCATGACTGGTGTGAAACCTGTCAGCACCGAGCAGGTGGAGGTTCAGGGCCAGCCTATGACGGTGCAGCACTATGAAACCGCCGATTATTATTTCTCTAACGGCCAGCTTTTCACAATCGTTACCACAAAGCCGGCTGTCGAAGATCCCCTTATGAATGCCATGGCTGCATACAAGAAAGCGTACGAACTCGATGTCAAGGCCAAGAAGACCAAAGATATCTCCGAGGCTATAGGCATTATTCACGACAAACTTTCGAATGAGGCTGTCACTGCATACCAGCTTCAGGATTATGTCGGTTCGTCCAAGCTTTTCGAAGCTGCCGCAAACGCCTCGATGACCGAGCCTTACAACCAGGTCGATACAAACGCAATCTACAATGCCGGTCTTACTGCATGGATTGCCAACGACGTAGCGCGTGCAAAGGTTTTCTTCCTCCAGTGCGTAGATCATAAATATTACGGTGACGAAGGCGACGTCTATGCCCGTCTTTCCACCATCGCAGAGAAAGAAGGCGACCAGGAACTTTCCGTCAAGTATCTCGAGGAAGGTTTCGTGAACTATCCCAAGAGCCAGAGCATTCTCATCGGTCTCATCAACTACTACACCACCAACGGTGGCAGTACCGACCGTCTTTTCGAACTTCTCGATGTCGCCAAGGCCAACGAGCCCGGCAATGCATCCCTTTGGTATGTAGAAGGCAATATCCGCCTCAAAATGGATCCTCCGCAGGTTGAAAAGGCTTTCGAGGCTTACGACAAGTGCGGCGAGATCGATCCCAATTATGAGTTCGGATACATCGGCAAGGGCGTATATCTCTACAACCATGCCGTCGAGGTGCAGGAGAAGGCTTCCTTCGAGATGGACGATGCCAAATATGCTGCTCTGGTCGAGGAATACGACAAGACTTTGAAGGCTGCCATCGAGCCTTTCGAGAAGGGCTTTGCCGTAACCAAGGACAAGGAGATACAGACCACCATCGCAGAATACATCAAGAACGCATGCTTCCGTTTCCGCGATGATCCCGAGTATCAGGCTCGTTACGAGAAATACGACGCTATCGTCGCTGCCGGCAAATGAAGTGCCGCTCCTGCCGATACGGTGAGCATCTGCATCATAGGCGATGTGATGATGCACGCCAGGCAACTGCAGTTCGACCACTCTCATTTTCTGGACGATTTGAGACCGCTTCTGTCAGAAGCGGATCTCTCCATAGCGAACGCTGAATTTACGCTTGCGGGGCCACCCTACACCGGGTACCCCGCATTCAGCGCTCCCGACGGGTACCTTTCCAGCATTCTGGATGCCGGTGTGGATGTGCTCCTCACGGCAAATAACCACATTCTGGACAAAGGCTCGAAGGGCCTGGAACGCACTTTGAAGCAGTACGATGCCTTCACAGGATCCGGATTGGACGAGGAACAGTACTTCAGGAATAATCCGCTCCTGGTTACAGTAAAGGGGATAAGGATTGCTCTGGTGAACTTCACTTACGGCACCAACCTTGGAGCTACGGAAGAGTATCCGAAGGTGAGCAGGATGAACAGGGAGGAAATAGCGCGGCAGATGAAGCGTGCCAGGAATATGGCCGATTTTGTCATAGTACTGCCGCATTGGGGAGAGGAATATGTGCTCAGGCACAACAGAGAGCAGCAGGAATGGGCTGAATGGCTTGTCGGACAGGGAGCGGATGCAATCATAGGCGCCCATCCGCATGTGGTCCAGGACACCACTTTCATAAAGGGTGTGCCCGTGGTCTATTCGCTCGGCAATGCGGTGTCGAACATGAGTGCGGTGAATACCAGGCTGGAACTTGCCGCCGTGCTCACTCTGATACACAGGAAGGGCAGCAAGGAGACAGTACTCCGCGGGCCTGAACTGAAATTCCTGTGGTGTTCCCTGCCCGGAAAGAAAACAGACAGTTTCCGGACAGTAGTGGTGGAAGAACAGATCGGAAAGCGCGCCGACTGGATCGACCCTTCCGATTACGACAATATGATGCAGACTCTCGAAAGAGTCAAGAAAACGACAGGTATAGAATGAAGAAAACCATTACGCTGGACACAGCCGACCCCGTTAGCATACTGGGCCCCGGAAATCGCATCCTGAATGAATTTTGCACTTATTATCCCAGCCTGGAAGTATCGGGGAAGGGGAACGAGATACAAATTGACGGCCCCGGGGACAAGATTGCTGATTTCGAGGAAAAACTAGCTCAGCTGGTTTCCGTGCGTAAACACAAACTCAATCTGACTATCTACGACGTAGAGGACCTTTTTGCAGGCCACCCGTCGTCTTCGGTTCTGGCCGAACACGGGAACGCCGTTATCGTTTATACAAATGAAGGCAAGGCGATACGTGCCCGCAATGCCAATCAGGAGAAGATGGTAAAGGCATATTTCAGCAACGACCTGGTTTTTGCAGTAGGCCCTGCCGGTACCGGAAAGACCTATATCGCCATCGCTCTCGCCGTTCGTGCCCTCAAGAACAGGGAAGTCCGCCGTATTATCCTCACCCGTCCAGCGGTCGAAGCGGGGGAGAGGCTGGGCTTCCTGCCCGGAGATCTCAAAGACAAACTCGACCCCTATCTCCAGCCCCTGTATGATGCGCTTGGGGATATGATCCCTTCCCGCAAACTTCAGGAATTCATCAGCGGAGGCACAATCCAGATAGCGCCCCTCGCCTATATGCGTGGCCGCACTCTTGACGGCGCATGCGTCATACTCGACGAAGCCCAGAACACCAACATGGGGCAACTCAAGATGTTCCTGACACGCATGGGTACCAATGCCAAGTTCATCGTCACAGGCGATGCCACCCAGGTAGACCTTCCCCATAAGGAAGATTCAGGCCTGCTGCGCGGGATAGAACTTGTAAAGGATCTCAAGGGCGTGTCCGCGATTTTTTTTGACGACCGCGACATCGTGCGTCACCCTCTCGTAAGCAAAATTGTGAAAGCTTTCGATGCAGAGGACTGATTCTTTTTTCTATATTTGTAAACTATGACAAAAGGAAGACTCATATCCGGTGTCCTGCTGGTGTTTTTCGCGGTCACGGCGCTTCAGGGCTGCGACTCTTTCCGCCGTCTGGCCGGGAGGCCTACATCCGATGAAATTGCTGCCAAACGCGAGATTATACTCCGCGAGGAAGCCGCGCACAAGGCCCGGATGGACTCCTTGAGCCGTCTGGAAAAGGCTAAGGCGGATTCTCTTGCCATTCTCGACAAGATCAGGAATTCCGGTGAGATGTTCCTTTCGGTGGCAAGCCTGCGAGGAGTGGACGCACTCAGACTCGGCAAACGCTATTACATCATCGTGGGCGCCTTTTCCAATGCCGCCAATGCCGGTTGGCTCGCGTCCAAGATAGAAGCTGCCGGATATGAGGTTGAAAAGATTCCTTACGGTAACGGTTTTACGGCGGTAGGTGTCGCAGGAACCGATGCTTTGGCACATTTATGGGATAATCTCCAGAAGGTCAGGACCGAATCGTTCTGCCCAAAGGATGTATGGATTCTTGTAAATGACTGACGCCATGAAGCATTTTGTTCTTATTGTATGCACTTTTTTCCTCGCCGTCACGGCTCATGCCCAGGGCTATGCAGAACTTTTTGCCGGAGAGGAGGCATCCTCCCTGCGTTTTACTGCTGATTCCCTGTCTTCCCTCAAGACCGAAGAGGCCCTCGCGGACTTTGTTTCGCACCGTCTTTCGTCATCCGGCATCGAACTCTTCGAAAGTTCGGACTACACTTCTTTCGGCATTCGCCGCGAGAACGGGGACACTGCGACATTCCATAATGTAATTGCCTGGATTCCGGGCTACGACAAGCAGATACGCGGCAAATACATCGTAATCGGCACACGCCTCGCAGCTTCCAACGGATCCGGACTCTCCCTGCTGCTCAGGCTCGCAGACAAATTAAACACCAACAAGGTACTGCTTCGCCGTTCGGTGATAATCGCAGCCTTCGGAGGGGCAGAAGAGAATAATGCCGGTTCCTGGTACTTCCTGAACCGTTGTTTCCCGGAAGTCGACAAGATAGACGCATATGAGGGCCTGGACCTCTTCGACAATCCCGGCCGCGGACTGTATGCATTTACTGCCTCGAACGGCGACCTGAACCAGGCCCTGCGCTCCATCTCAGAAACTCTCCAGCCGGCCAGGCCTGTGCTGACCGCTTCGGAGCCTGCCGTATCGGATCACCGGTCTTTTTATGCCAGGGAGATTCCGGCGGTTCTTTTTACCACCGCGGAGCCCGGGAAGATTTACCGTCCGGGGACGGATCCTCTGGAATACGAAGAGATGGCGCGCCAGTGCGAGTATCTTTATAACTTTACCCTGGCCCTGTGCAATGGCAATACCCCTTCCTTCCATGCATCTTCGGGTAATGCCAAGGTCCCCCTCGTGGCCTTCGGCGATTGCGATGTCAAACCAAGGTTCCTGGGCTCTTCCGATCCGTCCGTGTTCCTTGGCAGATGGGTATACACATATTTGAAATATCCTGAATATGCACTTGAGAACGGCATAAAGGGCCGTGTGCAGGTGAGCCTGGTGGTAGATGAGAAAGGCAAGGTGGGGAATGTCCGCGTCGAGAAAGGTGTGCACCCTTCGCTTGATGCCGAGGCGGTGCGAGTGATCGAAGCATCTCCGGATTGGAAACCGGGAATGGTGGACGGCAAGCCGGTACGCACCAGGCTGTCGCTCTACGTAGAATTCAAATTGAGAAAAGCAAAGAAACACTGATATATGGATTACGATTTCAGAAGTATCGAGAAAAAATGGCAGCAGCGTTGGGCTGAGCAGAAGACTTACAAGACAGAGGAAGATCCGTCGAAACCCAAATTCTATGTGTTGGACATGTTTCCGTACCCATCCGGGGCAGGATTGCATGTTGGGCATCCTCTCGGATATATAGCAAGTGACATTTATGCGCGCTACAAGCGTTTGAAAGGCTTCAATGTCCTTCATCCGATGGGTTACGATGCCTTCGGCCTGCCCGCAGAGCAGTATGCCATCCAGACCGGCCAGCATCCCGAAAAGACGACCACGGTGAACGTGGCCCGTTATCGCGAACAGCTGGACCGCATCGGTTTCTCATTCGACTGGGATCGTTCTTTCCGCACCTGCGACCCCGATTACTATAAATGGACGCAGTGGGCATTCCTCCGCATGTTCAAGAGTTGGTACGATCCGCAGATGAACAAGGCGCGCCCCATAACCGAACTGATTTCCAAGTTCGAGAGTACAGGCTACGATGACATCACACCCAAGATCTGGCAGCAGGCTTCCGCCAAGGAGAAATCCGATATCCTGATGCGTTATCGCATTGCATATCAGGGAGAAACATCGGTCAACTGGTGCGAGGGACTGGGCACCGTCCTGGCTAACGACGAAGTAAAGGACGGGCTTTCCGTGCGTGGCGGCTTCCCTGTCGAGCAGAAGAAGATGACACAGTGGCAACTCCGTGTGTCGGCATACGCCGGCCGCCTCCTGGACAGTCTCGACAATCTGGACTGGTCCGATTCCCTCAAGGAAATGCAGCGCAACTGGATTGGCAAGAGCGAGGGAACGGAAATGGTTTTCGACACCGTCTGTGGCGATGTCCACAAGCCCATAACCATCTTCACCACCCGTGCCGACACCGTTTTCGGAGTCACCTTCATGGTGCTCGCTCCCGAAAGTGAACTGGTAGACGAGCTTACCACTCCCGAACAGAAGGAAGCGGTGGCAGCATATATAAAGGAAGTTAAGAAAAAGACTGAGCGTGAGCGCATTGCAGAGACGAAGACCGTAACCGGCGTGTTCTCCGGATCCTATGGCATCAATCCTCTCACCGGAGAGAAGGTGCCCATCTGGATTTCCGAGTATGTGCTTGCAGGCTATGGCACCGGTGCGATAATGGCCGTTCCGGCGCACGACAGCCGGGACTATGCCTTCGCGAAGAAATTCGGCCTTCCCATAATCCCGCTCATCGAAGGGGCGGATGTTAGCGAACAGAGTTTCGACGCCAAGGAAGGCATAATGATCAACTCCGGATTCCTGAATGGAATGGATGTGAAAGACGCCATCGAGGCGGCCAAGGATTATGTTGAGGCTCACGGACTTGGACACAGGAAGACCAACTTTCGCCTGCGCGATGCCATTTTCAGCCGCCAGCGCTACTGGGGAGAGCCTTTCCCTATCTACTACAAAGATGGTATCGCAACCCCTGTTCCCGATGAGGAACTGCCTCTGCTGCTGCCTGAAATCGAATCCTACAAGTCGAAGAACGGTGAACCTCCTCTCGCCCGTGCAAAGGACTGGAACTACAAGGGACATCCTCTTGAAACCAGCACCATGCCTGGCTTTGCGGGGTCCAGTGCATATTATCTCCGCTACATGGATCCTCATAACGACCAGGCTCTTGTAAGCGCCGAAGCTGACAAGTACTGGAGGAACGTGGATTTGTACGTTGGAGGCACCGAGCATGCCACCGGGCACCTTATCTATTCCCGTTTCTGGAACAAATTCCTCTATGACCTCGGTTATGTCTGCGAAGATGAACCTTTCCGCAAACTGGTCAATCAGGGCATGATACAGGGTCGTTCCAATTTCGTATACAGGATCGTAGGCACTAACAAGTTCGTCTCGTTCGGGCTAAAGGATCAGTACGAAACCACTGAAATCCATGTCGACATCAATATAGTCAGGAACGACCGCCTCGATCTCGAAGCCTTCAAGGCCTGGAGGCCGGAGTACAAGGATGCCGAGTTCATCCTTGAGAACGGCGAGTACATCTGTGGATGGGCTGTCGAGAAGATGAGCAAGAGTATGTACAACGTCGTGAATCCGGATGATATCTGCGACAGTTACGGCGCAGACACCCTCCGTCTCTATGAGATGTTCCTCGGCCCTGTAGAGCAGAGCAAGCCATGGGATACCAAGGGCATCGACGGTGTGAACCGCTTCCTTCGCAAGTTCTGGCGCCTGTTCTACGACAGGGACAAATTCCTCGTGACCGACACCAGGGCCTCCGCAAAGGAACTCAAGGCCTTGCACAAGTTGATTGGCAAGGAACAGGATGATATAGAGGCATTCTCCTATAATACAACCATCAGTGCCTTCATGATCGCCGTGAATGAACTGACCGAACTTAAATGCAGTTCCCGCGAGGTTCTCGAACCTCTCGTGATCCTGCTTTCCCCGTTTGCACCCCACATGGCTGAGGAACTTTGGGAGCGTCTGGGGCATGATCAAAGCGTTACATGCGCTTCGTTCCCCGAGTATAACGAGTCCCTCACCGTCGAAGACAGCGTGACATATCCGGTATCCTTCAACGGAAGGACAAGGTTCATGGTGGATATGCCGAAGAGCGCAACACCAGCTGAAGTCGAGGCTCAGATACGCGTCATGGATCAGACGGCCAAGTATGTGGGAGAACAGAATATAGTAAAGGTGATCGTGGTGCCCGGACGTATCGTCAACATTGTTCTGAAATGAAAAACAAAGCATTATCCGCAATCAAGGACTATCTTGACATGACTGTTGCCGTGCTTATCGTGACGATAGCATGGGAGTGTTTCATGATTCCCAACGGCATGTCCGCAGGCGGGCTCATGGGTCTCTGTGCCGTCATTGAGTACGCTACCAACGGGGTAATAATTGCATCTTATTCCTACTTTGTCATCAATCTCCTGCTTATCGGGCTTGCCGTCATAGCATTCGGAATAGGTTTCGGTTTCCGTACACTCTATTGTATTTTGCTACAGACCCTGTTGCTGAAACTATTCGCGCTTCCTGGAATGCAGTGGATGCAGGCTGTCCCCGGAAATTTCTTTTATATTCCGGAGAAGGTCATGATACCTGTGATAGCCGGTGTGCTTGAAGCAGTGGGCATCGGCCTTACTATACGCAAGGGCGGAAGTACCGGTGGTACCGATATTATTGCGCTGATAGTCAACAAGTACTGGCCTGTATCGCTCAGCAAGATGTTCCTGATAACGGACTTCTTCATCATCACCTCCATCCTGTTCCTTCCCGGAAGGATGTTCGGAGACATGGTATACGGCTACATAATGATGGCGGCATATGCACTCGTAATCGATTATGTCGTGGTCGGTGACAGGGGAGCCGTGCAGCTGCTTGTGTTCTCTTCCAGGCACAGCGAGATAGCGGACTTTATCATCCACAAGATGGAGCGCGGAGTCACGGTGCTGAAGGCTACCGGATGGTATACCAAGAAAGAGAAGGATGTGCTCCTTCTGCTCATGCGCCGTAACGAGGTTCCGGAACTCTCCAAAAAGATCAAGGAACTGGACGACCATGCCTTCATGACCGTCAACCCTGTCGGAAGTGTATACGGTGAAGGTTTCGAAGAAATCAAGGCCGGTCTCACCGGAAAAAAGAAAAAGAAAGATGGCAAAGCTTAAAACAACAATCGGCCATACCATACGCGATTATGCGATGGTGACCTTCGGTATCCTGCTTTTCGTGCTGGGATGGAGCATTTTCCTGGTGCCGAACAATCTCGTCGGAGGGGGAGTCACCGGTGTCTCGGCTATCCTGCAGTACGCTACACACGGGGTAATCAAGATAGGTTATTCCTATTTCGTGGTGAACGCTGCGCTCATCGTTGCCGCGATGTTCGTACTTGGTTTTGGTTTCGGCTGGAAGACCATCTACGCTACATTGCTCGCTTCAATCGGACTCAATCTTTTCCAGGATATCATACCTGCCGATTTCATCCAGGCAATTGCTTTGGACAACGGCAAACTGATGAGCACGATCATGGGCGGCATCATGGTAGGCATCGGCATAGGATTCACCATGATTGCCGGAGGGAGTACCGGTGGCACGGACATAATCGCATTGATGGTAAACAAATACCGCAATGTCTCCCCGGGCAGGCTCATACTCTATATGGATGTCGTAATCATCCTGTCTTCGCTGCTGGTGCCTTCTTTTACCCCGGATGGAGAATTGTTGCCTTTCGTAGAGAAGCTTACCAATGTGGTGTATGGTTTCATACTTATCACCATCAACAGCACGGTACTGGATCTGGTCATATCAGGTTCGCGCCAGAGTGTGCAATTATTCATCTTGTCCAAGCACTATGCCGATATTGCGGATTCCATAACCAAGGACCTGCACAGGGGCGTTACCGTGCTTGACGGCAAAGGATGGTATACAAAGGAGAATACCGAGGTTCTCATGGTCCTTACCCGCAAGACGGACCTGAATATCCTTTTGCGTTATATCAAGGCAATCGACCCGGATGCCTTCCTCTCGGTCACGTCTGTCACCGGAGTTTATGGAAAGGGCTTCGAAGCGATAAAGAAAAAGTAGGTAAGAAGTGTAGGTAAAAAGTCTTTTCGATACGCAAACATAAATTTTTAGTTTTTACCCCCGTTCAGACCTACCACCTGCACGGGGTTTTGTCGTATCTTGCCGAAAAAAAACGACAATGAAACGTTTTCTTACCTTACATCTCTTCCTCAGGGTTCTCCCATTCATCCTTATCATTCTTTTCATCCTCCAGGAATTCCTGCTTCATGACATAGAGGACAGGGCCTTCCGGGTATGCTGTTACCTGATAGTCACATCCGTCATATTCATTGCATATCCGCTTACCCGCGAAGATAGTTCTGTCAATCTGCATCTCATTGCTCCGGCATCGCTCTTTTTCCTGTGCGCGAGTCTGCAGGACAAGGCACCGGCCATCTCCACCTACCTTTTATTGTATCCTTCGGTGGCATTCATCATCCTGCTCCAGTTTTCAGCCACGGCCTCTAAATACAAAAACCCCACAGAACTGTTCCGAAAAGATGCGGCATGGTGCTGCGCCGAGGAGGATTCCAGAATGGTTTACTCATTCGTGACACTGGCGTTTATATTCGGTCTGGTGACAATGCGAAACGAAAATGCCCCTTCCTTGGTTTATGAATATGTCGCGATAGCCTTGGTTGTCTTGAATATTGTACTTTTCCTGCGTGCCAGAAGCGGAAGGACCATGATTCTTAACCGCAAAAAAGAACGCCGCATACAGACCATACTCCTTTCCGGAGGAAATATGGCGGAGGTTATTCCTGAGGTGGAAAACGCGATTCTGGCCAAAGCCTACAAGCGTATCGAGCAGTTCATGCAGGACCATAAACCTTATCTCGACGACAAACTGACACTGGAAAGGGTGTCGGAGCTGCTGAAAATCAACAAAGTATATGTCAGCCGCGCGGTAAACAAATATACCGACAGGAATTTCCGCCAGTATGTCAACTGGCATCGTGTGCTGTATTCCGTGGAGCTGATGAGGTCTGACCCGTGGCTGAAAGTAATAGAACTCGCCTTCATGTGCGGATTCCACTCACAGGTTACCTATAACATGTGTTTCAAGATGTTCATGAACGAGACACCGTCCGACATGCTCACCCGCCTAAGGCTTCAGACACCCCGGCCGGAAGTTTCCAGGATAGAGGTAAAGTTGCCACAAGCCGAAGTTCATCCTTCCTGACAGGATGAATCAGAGCGATACTGTGGGCTTGCAGGCATATTCCTCCGTCTGGATTGGAACGGGGTGCTCCATACTTGAGATCTCCTTTGATAGGGCATCCCATGTGGGATAGTTGGCAGCGTATCTGATGGTGCCGGCCGGTAAGCAATTCGACTTCGAGCAGGTGATAGCGTTCGGTGTCGGCAACGTGCCTGTAGCGCAGTCTGGCCAGCTTTGCATTTGCCCCGGGTTTTCGGGTGATGAAACTCTTGTTGAGGCGTTCATTCCGTTCCATCCAGTCTTCCAGCAGCCCTTCTGGCTGCGAAGGTGCGGCGCAGCACAGTGCAAGGTAGGTCTTGTGCACTTCTCCGTCCCTGAACATGGCGTTCAGCCTTTCCAGGGCCTTGGATGTTTTTGCGAAGATGCAGAGCCCGCATACGGGCCTGTCCAGGCGGTGGGGGACACCCATGAACACTTTCCCGGGTTTACGGTCCCGCATGGCTATGAACGCCTTTAAGGTTTCGCAGAGGGCTTCGTCCCCGGTCTTGTCGCCCTGCACTATTTCTCCGGCCTTCTTGTCGAACACAAGCAGGTGATTGTCTTCGTATACGATCCGGGATGCCAGATCGTCGTATTCAGCCTTGTCCAGAGTACGGTATTCCATATCTGGGGCAAAGATAATGACAATTTGTCAGAAAACTGCCGGTGGCACAGCTTTCGTTATAAAGAAAAGCGTCGCTGCAAGGTGACAGAATAATAGAAAAACAAGAAAAAGACAGATATTATGGGAAAAATCATTGGAATCGACCTTGGAACCACGAACAGTTGCGTGGCGGTCATGGAAGGCAACCAGCCTACCGTAATCATCAATAACGAAGGCCAGCGCACCACTCCTTCGGTGGTCGCATTTACAGACGACGGCGAGCGCAAGGTGGGCAACCCTGCCAAGCGTCAGGCAATCACCAATCCGAAGAACACTGTATTCAGCATCAAGCGCTTCATGGGTGAAACCTACGATCAGGTGGGCAGGGAAACCGCCCGTGTGCCCTACAGCGTTGTCAAGGGTGAGAACAATACCCCCCGTGTAGATATCAACGGACGTCTTTATTCTCCCCAGGAGATCAGCGCAATCATCCTTCAGAAGATGAAGAAGACGGCTGAGGATTATCTCCGCCAGCCCGTCACGGAGGCTGTCATCACCGTGCCTGCATACTTCTCCGACTCCCAGAGGCAGGCTACCAAGGAAGCCGGCAAGATCGCTGGTCTTGATGTCAAACGTATCATCAACGAGCCTACCGCGGCAGCACTTGCCTACGGTCTCGACAAGAAGAACAAGAACATGAAAGTCGCAGTCTACGACCTCGGCGGCGGCACCTTCGATATCTCCATACTGGAACTCGGCGACGGCGTGTTCGAGGTGAAGTCCACCAACGGTGACACCCACCTCGGTGGTGACGACTTCGACCAGGTAATCATCGACTGGCTCGCAAGCGAGTTCGCATCCGAGAACAGCGGCCTGGACCTCAAGAAAGACCCTATGGCCCTCCAGCGTCTGAAAGAGGCTGCCGAGAAGGCTAAGATCGAACTCTCCAACCAGACCAGCACAGAGATCAACCTGCCTTACATCACCGCAGTTGACGGCGTTCCCCGCCACCTCGTCAAGAGTCTTACCCGTGCCAAGTTCGAAGCACTCTGCGACAACCTGTTCCAGCGTAGCATCGAGCCTTGCCGCAAGGCTTTGCAGGATGCGCACCTGAGCACTTCCGACATCGACGAAGTCCTGCTCGTAGGCGGTTCCACCCGTATCCCCAAGATTCAGGAACTGGTTAAGAACTTCTTCGGCAAGGAACCCAACAAGAGCGTCAATCCCGACGAGGTCGTCGCAATCGGCGCATCTATCCAGGGCGGCGTGCTCGCAGGCGATGTGAAGGATGTCCTCCTTCTCGACGTCACACCTCTTTCGCTGGGTATCGAAACCCTCGGCGGCGTGATGACCAAACTTATCGAAAGCAATACCACCATCCCTGTACATAAGGAGCAGGTGTTCAGCACCGCTGCAGACAACCAGCCTTCCGTCGAGATCCGCGTCCTCCAGGGCGAGCGTCCGATGGCAAAGGACAACAAGCAGATCGGTATCTTCCACCTCGACGGCATCGCTCCCGCACCCCGCGGAATCCCTCAGATTGAAGTATCCTTCGATATCGATACCAATGGTATCCTGAGCGTATCCGCAAAGGACAAGAGCACCGGCAAGGAGCAGCATATCCGCATCGAGGCATCCAGCGGTCTGAGCGAAGACGAGATCAAGCGTATGCGCGACGAGGCCAAGGCTAACGAAGATGCCGACAAGGCTGCCAAGGAGCGCGTAGACAAGATCAACAATGCCGACGCCCTCTGCTTCCAGGCCGAGAAGTTCCTCAAGGATAATGGCGACAAAGTTCCCGCTGATGTCAAGGCGGAGGTGGAAAGCAACCTGAATCCTCTGAAGGAAGCTGTCAAGAATCAGAATATCGCTGATATCGACCGCTACTCCGAAGCCCTGAGCAAGGCTTTCGAGAAGATGTACCAGGCTGGAGCACAGGCCGGACAGGCTGGCCCTCAGGGCGGCTTCGATCCCAATCAGGGCGGCCCTCAGGGTGGTCCTCAAGGCCCCGGCCCCGACTACGGCGGCAACAACGGCCCCGATGAACAATAGTTCCCAATGCCGTGATTGGTAAATACAGTTTACCGATCACGGCTAATAACCCAGAGCATGCTCCAGTGCCGATAGGGTGTGGGGCAGAGGCTCTGCAGGAAGGGGAGCCGGGCCGGCAGATGGTTTTGTGGAAGCAGGTTTGTACGCATCGGCATTGCCTATGCTGGACCTGCTTCCACCATGTACTTCCGTAGCAGCGCTTCGTGCGGGCTTGCCGTTACGATTCTGCACCACATGGCCGTGCCCCTGAGGTGGGTTTTGCGCCTGTGGCTGTTGCTGGCTGCGCCCGGTGAAAGGAGTGATAAGTGCCAGGCCAAGGGGCTCGAAAACTATTACCCCGTCGATTACATAATCGATCCAGGGAGCCTCTGCAAGCGTCCGGAGCCAGGTGCCGTCTTCTTCGAACATATCCAGCACGAACCTGTATGAGTAATCGGTGCCGTGAATGTCGTCACGGGTGAAATTGCCGGAACGGGAAGCCGCTTCCAGACGAAGTACTACCGTGCGGGCATTATTGGGGCCCCAGTAAATCAGTTCATCTCCGCCCCTCATGGAGTAGTAGGGGTCTTCGAATTTATCCTTATAGCGGCAGACCAGGTCGTCCGACAGTTCAAGTTCAGGGATTCCGTTCTTCCTGTTGATTTTGCAGTTGACGACTTCGCCCATGCGCAGGGGATAGTGGAATATCTGCGCACGGCTGGCATCCCTCTCTATGCGCGCATGTGTCAGGCTGGGTATGCGGGGAATGTATGTGCAAACCCCTACATTCTCTCCTTCATATATATCGCGGCATAGTTCGGTGAAGTTATAAAGTCGTGTAAGGTCACTCATCTCCTGTATGGTCAGGCCGAGTCCGGTAAAGATGTCGGTGTGTTGGAGAGGCCGGTAGTCATGCACGTCCATCGTGAACATGGGCATGCCAAGGGCATTGGGATTCGCCAGAATCAGCCACATCTCCTTCCCCCCGGCATTGTAGAACGCTCCTTCGCTGCAGTCTGCCTCTATCCATCCGCGGTTGCAGATTTCTCGTACGAAACGTCCGTCGGCTTCATATAGAAGAGCCTTCAGGGTGTAGTAGCGCCTGGCTGAGCCGTAGTACATGGCATCCGGTGTTCCGGCGGGCACCTCGCAGGGCTCCAGCCGGACGAAACGTCCGTATCCCCAATCAATGGGAAGTTCGCTGCACCAAGCCTGGGCTCCCATATATCCCATGCGGATTTCCGCTCTCTTAAGAGTGTTCCTGTGCAGTCTGATGCCTACAGGACCCTTATGCCATGCGGCGGCACGGACGGGATCTCCCTGCGGATCATAGGGGATGACCGCTCCCGGATGAGGAAGTACCTGGCTGCTCAACAGGTCTTCGCTCCATATGGTATGCGATAAATCTGTTCCGAGGGCTTTATAGCCTCCGGAAAAGCGCGTTATCGTGAGATATTTGAAGTCTTTGAGCACTCTGCCGTCACCGGAAATCATGCCATAGAGACCTGTGCGAGCAGATTTGGCAATGCCAATGCCGTCCCTGAAGGAGGGAGTTACTGAAAACTGGGGAGAAAAGACTCTCCGGCCTTCTGTGTCATAGACACCCCAGAGCTGGTCGGATCTGAATCCTGGCAGGGCGGTATCGTATTTTGCATAGATGAAGCGGCCATAACTGTCAACACTGACGGAACGGCATTCCAAAGGGATTATGATGCGTCCGCTGCGATCGGCTACACCGTGCAGTTTTACTCCGTCTGTCTTGCGCATGAGTTCACAGTAGCCGAACTTGTCGAACTTGCCTATCTTGTCGTATTCCGGTGCAAAGAGAAATGCGCCGTCCTGGTCGATCAGACCGGTATATCCTCCGATTTCAACTTCTGCATATCCGTCGGTGAACTTCTTGGCATTGTCGAAACTCGGGGCTATCACCCACGTTTTGTTTCCTTTTACCTGGTAGCCATACTTTTTGGTGGTTTTGTCTTTTACAGGTTTGAGATTCTGGGCATATGCTCCGGAAGCGATGAATACACAGCAGAGCAAGGAGAGCAGATGTTGATAACTCATGTCGTTTTGTTGATAAGTCGCAAAAAATGTCCTTTCAAAGTTACAATTATTTCCGTAAATTTGTATCCTGTTGTTGGCAAGTAGTATATTCTAATATCAAAATGAGCAAAGTTGCAGTTATAATGGGCAGCGCAAGTGATTGGGATGTAATGTCCGCCGCATGCGCCACGCTCGACGATTTCGGCATTTCCTACGAAAAGAAAGTGCTAAGCGCCCATCGCAATCCCGGCCCCCTTGCCGAATATGTCAAGGCGGCCCCCGGCAATGGCACCGAGGTAATCATAGCTGGTGCCGGCGGTGCCGCTCATCTTCCCGGGGTGATTGCAGCACTCACTACTCTGCCCGTCATCGGTGTGCCGGTGAAATCCAAGGCTCTGAACGGGCTGGACTCCCTGCTCTCGATTGTCCAGATGCCTTCAGGGATTCCGGTAGCAACAATGGCGATAGACGGAGCCAGGAATGCAGCCCTATACGCCGTAGCCATACTGGCGCTGAAGGACAGCGGCCTTTCAGAGAAACTGCAGGAATTCCGCAAGCAGCAAAGTGATAAAGTCTTGAATACAACAACAAACGATTATTCGTAGAGAAGAAAAAGCAGTTCGGCGTGGAGGCGGAAAGCCTGCGCTCCGAGTTCAACGAGAACCTTTCGCTCTCTCTGGACAAGCTGCGTCTGATCAATGTGTATGACTTATTCGGCTTTTCTGATGAACTTGTAGAGAAATGCCGGTACAGCGTGTTTGGAGAAACCGTCACGGATACGGTGACCGACAGCATAGACCTTACAGGGAAGAAATATCTTGCCGTGGAGTATATCCCCGGCCAGTTCGATCAAAGGGCTTCCTCCGCGGTGGACTGTGTGCATCTGATCGATCCTGCCGCAGATATACGCATCAAGAGTGCCCGTCTGCTGGTTTTCGATGACAGTCTCCCATACGCATCAAGAGTGCCCGTCTGCTGGTTTTCGATGACAGTCTCCCGCAGGACGCTCTCGACCGCATTGCCCATTACTTCATCAACCCTGTGGAATGTCGCCGCAAGGACCTTTCCGTGCTGACTCTCAATGAGCAGGCGGACATAAAGCCGCTTGAGGACCTCACAGGCTTTACCTCCATGCCGGAGAGCGGATACGCCGCCTTCTGCAAGTCGCACGGGCTGGCGATGAACACCGATGACCTCCGTGAGGTCGTGAACTATTTCGTCAAGGAGGGGAGGGACCCATCCGAAACCGAACTCCGCATCCTGGATACTTACTGGAGCGACCACTGCCGCCACACGACTTTTACATCCGAGATAGAGGAAATCAGCATCGACGATTCTTTCCTGAAAGCTGAACTTGAGGATTCCCTGCGCCTCTTCGCGGACATGCGTAGCGAACTCGGGCGCGAAGGCAAGCCACTTTGCCTTATGGAACTCGCTACCATCGGAGCACGCTGGCTGAAGGCCAGAGGCAGGCTGGAAGATCTCGAGCAGAGCGAAGAAAACAATGCGTGCAGTATATTCATAAATGTAGATGTGGATGGCGAACCTCAGAAGTGGCTTCTGCAGTTCAAGAACGAAACTCATAACCATCCGACCGAAATCGAACCGTTCGGCGGGGCTGCAACCTGTCTCGGCGGAGCCATTCGCGACCCTCTTTCCGGCCGGGCATATGTCTATCAGGCGATGCGCGTGACAGGCGCAGGAGACATCTGTGCGAGCGTGGCAGATACCATCCCCGGGAAACTGCCCCAGCGCATGATCAGCCGCAAGGCGGCCGGAGGGTATTCCAGTTATGGCAACCAGATAGGCCTCGCCACAACCCATGTGCGCGAGATCTATTCCGAAGGATATACCGCCAAGCGTATGGAGATAGGCGCGGTGGTTGGAGCCGTGAAGGCCTCTGACGTGCGTCGCGAAAGCCCGGCTCCAGGTGACGTGGTTCTGATGCTGGGCGGTCGCACCGGCCGTGACGGTATCGGAGGCGCCACCGGATCTTCCAAGGAACACACCGAAGCTTCCCTTGAAACCTGCGGCAGTGAGGTCCAGAAGGGTAATGCTCCCGAGGAGCGCCAACTGCAGAGGCTTTTCCGCAGGCCGGAAGTAACCAGGCTGATCAAGAAGAGCAACGATTTCGGCGCCGGCGGAGTGAGCGTGGCCATAGGTGAACTTGCAGACGGCCTGGATATCTACCTCGACCGTGTGCCCACCAAATATGCCGGCCTGAATGCCACCGAACTCGCCATCAGTGAATCTCAGGAACGCATGGCCGTGGTGGTCGAGGCATCTTCGGTAGATGAGTTCCGCAGGCTCTGCGCTGCGGACAATATAGAAGTCACCCATGTAGCGGATGTGACCGATAGCGGCCGCATGCGCATGTGGTATGGTGATGTGAAGGTATGCGACCTCGCCCGCAGTTTCATCGACAGTGCGGGTGCTAAACATTATGCAAAGGCCACAATTGCGGCGGTTGAGGACAGGAATCCCTTCGTGCTCAGGCCGGAGGGTGCCAATCTTTCCGAGAGAATGTTGAAGGTGATGTCCTCTGCGAATGTCGCGTCCCAGAAGGGTCTTGTGGAGATGTTCGATTCCACTATCGGCCGCTCCACGGTACTGATGCCTTATGGTGGCAGGCGGCAGATGACAGAAACCCAGGTATCCGTGCAGAAGATTCCTGTCGGCGGATATACCGATACCGCGAGCGTGATGGCCTTCGGATACAACCCCGACATCGCCCTGTGGAGCCCTTATCATGCTGCAGCATACGCTGTTGTCGAGGCATGCACGAAGGTGGCGTGCTCCGGTGCGGAATGGTCCGGGATGCGTTTCTCATATCAGGAATATTTCGAGAGGATGACACACGATCCCCATACCTGGGGCAAGCCTCTCAGTGCCTTGCTGGGCGCCCTCAAGATGCAGGCGGAACTGGGCCTGCCTTCCATCGGAGGCAAGGATTCCATGAGCGGTACATTCGAGCATATCCACGTGCCTCCCACTCTCGTGGCTTTCGGCATCACTACCGTGGACGCGCGCAAGGTGATTTCTCCTGAATTCAAGAAGGCCGGGAACAGGATATATCTCATCAGGCATACTCCGCTTGCCAATTACATTCCGGATACGGACGCACTGAAATCCAATTGGGCCTTTGTCCGGGAGCAGGTTTGTGCCGGTGCCATTGTGTCGGCCTGGTCGCTGAGTTATGGCGGCGTTGCCGAGGCTCTGGTGAAGATGGCTTTCGGCAATGCCCTGGGAGTGCGCGTCAATCTTCCGGAAGATGAACTCTTCTCGCTGGGATATGGTTCGGCTGTCGTCGAGGCTGCCGGAGAACTTGATTATCCTGCGGCTGTGCTGCTCGGTGAAGTGACGGATGGTGGCATCTGTATCAATGGCGAGAATATGGCCCTTGAGGCTCTGGAGGAGGCATACGAAGGACGCTACTTCAAGCTGTATCCTCCGCGAGTAGCGGCAGCGGGCGCGGGCAAGACGCATTGCTCCGACGGAAGGGCAATGCCCGTACTGGGGTCCCCTTGCGGGACACAGACGGGCCCTTTGCCCGACGCGGAAAGCCTTGCAGCGGCGTCTTGCACGTCGCCTGTGGAGCATCCTGTGGTTTGTTTGCCTGTATTCCCAGGAACGAACTGCGACTACGACACCGCCAAAGCCTTCCGCAAAGCAGGCGCAGATGTACGCCCCTTCATCTTCCGTAACCTTACCCCGGAAGATGTCCTCCGCTCAATAGATGAACTTGCCGCCCGCATAGACGACGCGCACATCCTTGCATTCTGCGGTGGCTTCTCCTCCGGTGACGAACCGGACGGCAGCGGCAAATTCATCGCAGATGTCATCAACAATGCCAAGGTCGGTTCCGCAATTACTGCACTCCAGGCAAGAGGAGGACTGATCCTGGGCATCTGCAACGGATTCCAGGCTCTGGTGAAGAGCGGCCTCCTACCCTATGGCAAGCTGGGATGCGTCACTCCCGATTCTCCAACCCTCTTCCGCAACGACATCAATCGCCATGTTTCCCTGATAGCCACGACGGAAGTGGCATCAGTGAACTCTCCCTGGTTGTCTTCGTTCAAACTTGGCGAAAGGCATTCCATAGCTTTCAGCCATGGGGAAGGCAAATTCGTAGCAGGTGAGGAACTTGCGCGCAAACTCTTCGAGAACGGTCAAGTGGCATTCTGCTATGTAGACAACCCCAATGGCTCATCCTATGGCATCGAGGGCATACTCAGCCCGGACGGGCACATACTCGGCAAGATGGGGCATAGCGAACGCTACGAGGAGAATCTCTTCAAGAACATCAGCGGCAATTGCCGCCAGCCTATTTTTGAAAACGCAGTCAACTATTTCAGAAACAGATGATAAAGAAAGAACTACTGTTCGACGGGAACGAGAAACAGGTTTTTGCAACCGACGATCCCGATAAGGTCATTTTCCGATACAAGGATGTGACCCTGGCTTACAACAGCATCAAACGCGCCCGTTTCGACGGGAAGGGGATGTTGGACAACCATATCTCGGCGATTCTGCTGGGATATCTCAACTCTCACGGGGTTAAAACCCACTTCATCGAGCAGACCGGCGACCGCGAGCAACTCTGCCGCAAGATTGAAATCATACCCTTGCAGGTCGTTTGGCGCAAGCGTATCGCAGGTGATCTTGCCCTGCTTCTCGGCGTGGAGGATGGAACTCCTGCACCCAATACGATCGTGGACTTGCGCTACAACAACGATTCTTTGGAAGACCCGTTCATCAACAAACATCACGCTGTGGCCCTGGGGCTCGCTACATATGAAGAGATAGAAGGAATGTTCGATGTTGCAAGGCGCTCCGGCGCTCTTCTTCAGGAACTCTTCCACAAGGCCGGGATCGAACTTGTGGATATGAGACTGGAGTTCGGCAGGGCATCCGATAACGGAGAAATCATCATCTCCGACGAAATCAGTCCTGACACTTGCCGCCTTTGGGATGAGGCGACAGGGGAGAGACTCGACAAAGACCGCTTCCGCCTGGACCTCAGCGACGTTGTGGCCTCCTACCAAAGCGTACTTGACAGACTCGAAAACCTTAACCTTAAATAGCCATGGGTGTACTTGCAGTTTATGGCGTGCAGAATGCATCGACCTATATTTACTATGGTCTGCACAACCTCCAGCACCGCGGACAGGAAGGAGGCGGCATAGCAACTTTCGACGAGAATGGAAAATCATACCGACATCGCGGGCAGGGGCTTTTGAGCGAGATATTTACAAATGGAGAAATAGGGGAACTCAAGGGCTCGATGGGTGTCGGGAGTGTCAAGTATGCCAACGCATCTAAAGGTGCCCCAGAGAATGTGGAACCCCTGTTCTTCCGCCACAAGAGCGGGAACTTCGTGGTGGCAGGCGAAGGTAATCTGGTAAATGCCAGGCAGATTGCAGACTATCTCGAGAAACACGGTACCATCTTCCAGACCGATACCGACAGCGAATTGCTCGCGCATCTTATCAAGAAGAATTATAACGAGGATCGGATGGACCGTATAGTCAAGGCTCTGAACATGATGGAGGGCGGTTTTGCCTTCGTGGTCATGACCCGTAGCCGCGTGTACGCCTGCCGCGACAAATACGGCATCAAGCCTCTTTGCATAGGAAAGTTGAACGACGGTTATGTGGTGAGCAGCGAGTCCTGCGCCTTCGGAATCATGGGGGCTGAGTTCATTCGCGACGTAAATCCTGGCGAGATTGTTTCCTTTGATGCCAACGGCATGCGCAGCACTCTGTGGTCGCGTTTCTCGCGTCATCGCATGTGCGCAATGGATTATATTTATTTTGCGCGCCCCGACAGCGATATTGACGGCTGCAATGTGCATGCATATCGCAAGGAGGCCGGCCGAAGGCTTTTCAGGGAGTGCCCTGCAGATGCCGATGTGGTTGTAGGTGTGCCGGAGTCCGGCCTGAGTGCGGCCATCGGTTATGCCGAAGAGAGCGGAATCCCCTTCGAGATGGGGCTGGTCAAGCATAAATATGTCGGCCGCACATTTATCCAGCCGGTGCAGAGCATGCGTGAACTTGGCGTGAAGATGAAACTCTCACCCGTCCGCAGCATAGTCGGAGGCAAGCGCATCGTGCTGGTGGACGATTCCATAGTGCGAGGTACGACCTGCCTGAAGATAGTGAAACTCCTGCGCGACGCCGGCGCCTCCGAGGTGCACGTGCGTATCGCGAGCCCTATGATGCGCTTCACATGCCACTATGGTGTGGATACTTCCACCCCGGAAGAACTTCTTTGCTCCCACCGCAGCCTGGAGGAGGCTTGTGCGGCGATTGAGGCTGATTCCCTCGGCTATCTCAGCCCTGAATCCACCCGCGACTCATGTTTCGGCTGTGCAGATCCCTGTCAGGCCTGCTTCACGGGAGAATATCCCACCTTGCTTTACGACGATAATATTACCAGCGAATAAATATGGCAGAATCTTATGAAAAAGCCGGCGTTAACCTCGAAGCCGGTTATGAGGTTGTCAGAAGAATAAAACAGCATGTGGCATCGACCGCCCGTACGGGTTCGATGGGCAATATAGGTTCGTTCGGAGGGATGTTCGACCTTTCCGCCCTGGGAGTGAAGGAACCGGTTCTGGTAAGCGGCACCGATGGTGTGGGCACCAAGTTGAAGATTGCCTTTGCCATGGACAAGCACGACACCATAGGAATAGATGCTGTCGCCATGTGCGTGAACGACGTCCTCGCCCAGGGTGCCGAGCCGCTGATTTTCCTGGATTACGTTGCCTTGGGGCACAATGTTCCCGCCAAGGTAGAAGCCATAGTCGCGGGTGTCGCCGAAGGATGTCGTCAGGCCGGATGTGCCCTGGTGGGCGGCGAGACCGCTGAGATGCCGGGGATGTATTCCGACGGTGAATATGACATTGCCGGCTTTACTACGGGCGTTGTGGAGAAGTCGAAATTGATTGATGGCTCGAAGGTGAAGGTTGGTGATGTGCTTGTCGGTGTAGCTTCGAGCGGTGTCCATTCCAACGGTTTCAGTCTGGTGCGGAAGATAGTAGCCGATGCCGGCCTGCATTATGAGGATGCCATACCTGAATTCGGCGGGCGCAAGCTAGGTGATGTCCTGCTTACCCCTACTAAGATATATGTGAAGCAGATGCTGGAGGTGATACGCAATTGCGATGTGCACGGAATCTGCCATATTACCGGAGGCGGTTTCGATGAGAACATTCCGCGTGTGCTGCAGCCCGGCCAGGGGCTCGAGATAGAGGAGGGGTCTTGGGATATTCTTCCGGTGTTCAAGATGCTGGAGAAGTGGGGCGGGGTGCCTCACCGGGAGATGTTCAATATCTTCAATATGGGTATCGGTATGATTGCGGTTCTCGATGCCGCGGATGCACCTAAGGCGATCAGCATCCTTGAGGCCTGTGGGGAAAAGGCTGCCGTAATCGGTAAAGTCACTGACAGGCCAGGTACCGTTTCCATTATCCCAACCGCGACGGGGAAAGGGCTGGTCTGTGCCCCGGAAAAAGGGGCCCAGTACCAGCATTCCCCGTCCGCTAAAAGCCAACGCTAATGGAAACGGTGAAGAAACTGGCAGTATTTGCGAGCGGAACGGGCAGTAATTTCGAGGCGATAGCCGATGCCTGCGCAGACGGACGTCTGGATGCGGGCGTTGTGCTTATGGTCTGCGACAAGCCGGGGGCTCCGGTGATAGGAAAAGCCGAGGCCAGGGGTATCCCTTGTTTCGTGTTTTCGCCGAAGGAGTATCCGTCCAAAGCGGCTTTCGAGACCGAGATTGTTTCCCTTCTGGATGCTGCGGGAGTGGACCTTGTCTGCCTTGCGGGATATATGCGCATAGTGGGAGATGTGCTGCTTAAGGCATATGAAGGCCGTATCATCAACATACATCCTTCGCTTCTGCCGGCATTCAAGGGCGCACATGCCGTGGAGCAGGCGGTGGCCTACGGAGTGAAGGTATACGGCATCAGCATACACTGGGTGAACTCCGACCTGGACGGCGGGCGCATCATCGCTCAGAGGGCCTTCGAGTATGACGGGAACGATCCGGCAGAGGTGCATCGTATAGGTCAGAAAATAGAACATGCATTATACGTCGAAACAATAGCAAAACTTTTGAAATGAGAGCATTAGTAAGCGTCAGCGATAAGACCGGCCTGGTTGCCTTCGTGCAGGGTCTGGTAGATCTTGGATGGGAAATCATTGCTACGGGCGGCACGCAGAAACTCCTCGAGAGCGAGGGCGTCCGCACTATCGGTATCAGCGAAGTTACGGGATTTCCGGAGATTCTGGACGGAAGGGTGAAGACCCTGCATCCCAAGGTGCACGGTGGAATCCTGGCACGCCGCGACATCCCCGCACACATGGAGACTCTTGCCGATCAGGGCATCGAGACCATCGACCTCGTGTGCGTGAATCTCTACCCTTTCCGTCAGACCATTGCTAAAGAGGGGGTTACCCTGGAGGAGGCCATCGAGAATATCGACATAGGCGGTCCTTCCATGGTGCGCAGCGCCGCCAAGAACTGGAAGGATGTGACCATAGTCTGCGATCCCGCTGATTATGACCGTGTGCTGGCCGAACTCCGCGAGAATGGAAAAACCTCCCAGGAAACCCGCCTGCAACTGTCAGCGAAGGCCTATACCCATACTGCCGAGTACGACAGCTGCATCGCCACCTACATGCGTGCGAAGGCAGGACTGCCCGAGAAACTTTTTCTGGAATTCGATTATAAGCAGGGCCTCCGCTATGGCGAGAATCCTCATCAGGAGGCGGCCTTCTACTCCGCTCTCCAGCCCCAGCCATTCTCCCTGGCCTTCGCAAAGCAGATCCAGGGCAAGGAGCTCTCCTACAATAATATCCAGGATGCCAATGCGGCCCTGAACGTGCTACGCGACTTCGAAGAGCCTTTCTGCCTGGCCCTCAAGCACATGAATCCTTGCGGGGCTGCGGTGGGGGAGACCGTCGAACAGGCCTGGCAGGCTGCATACGAGGCCGACAAGGTCAGCATCTACGGTGGGATCGTGGGCGTGAACCGGGAACTCACCGCAGAGGTGGCCCTTGGCATGAAACCCATCTTCCTCGAGATTGTCATCGCTCCTTCCTATACTCCCGAGGCCCTGGAGATTCTCTCTGCCAAGAAGAACCTGCGCGTGCTGCAGGTCGATATGACACGTACCGGCGCTCCCGTGCCCCAGTATGTGGGTGTGAACGGCGGACTTCTCGTGCAGCAGCTTGATACCCAGGTGGAGCAGGTTACAGAAGATATGTGCGTTACCAAGGCTAAGCCTTCCGCTTCTATGATGAAAGATCTGGAGTTCGGATGGAAGATAGTCAAGCATGTGAAATCCAATGCTATAGCCGTCGTGCGCGATAACCATACCATCGGTATCGGGGCAGGCCAGACCAACCGCGTGGGATCTGCGCATATTGCTCTGGAAGAGGCCAAGGCTGCCGGATTCACTTCCGGACTCATCCTCGCTTCCGACGGCTTCCTGCCATTTGATGATACCGTGGCGCTGGCCGCCGAATACGGAGTGACCGCCATCGTCCAGCCAGGCGGCAGCATCCGCGATGCAGAAGCCATCGCCAAGGCGGACGAGCTCGGAATAGTGATGCTCTTTACGGGCGTACGTCATTTTAAACATTGATTATATGGGACTTGCATATCCTCTCCCCAGCCAGAGATCTGCCATTAAAGGCAAGGAAATAAACTTGGAGGACTGCCTTGGAAAAACCGTGCTTGTAATCGGCGGCGGCGGTCGCGAGCATGCGATAGTGGATGCCCTGAGCCGCAGTCCGCAGGTGGAAAAGATTTACTGTGCCCCCGGCAATGCCGGCATAGGGGAGCAGGCGTTCAATGTACCCCTGAAGGATACCGATGTAGAGGGCCTTAAAGCCTTTGCATTGGAGAATAAGGTGGATCTGACCGTGGTAGGCCCAGAGGCATCTCTGGCTGCAGGCATAGTGGATGCCTTCCGCGCTGCCGGACTCAAGATATTCGGGCATACCAAGTCCGCCACCCGCATCGAGAGCTCAAAGGAATTCGCCAAAGAACTGATGGCGAAGTACGGAATTCCCACCGCTGGCTACAAGAGTTTCGATTCCTATGAAGAGGCCGTGGCATATGTATCCGGGAGACCATTCCCTGCCGTAATCAAGTACGATGGCCTTGCCGCCGGCAAAGGAGTGGTTATAGCCCAGGATCTTTCCGAGGCGAAGGCCGCCCTTTCCGACATGCTGCTGGATGCCGCCTTCGGCAAGGGCAGGGTTGTGATAGAGGATTATCTCACCGGCCCCGAATTCTCCTTCCTCTGCTTCGTGGATGGGGAACGTGTGTATCCCATGCCTCTCTCCCAGGACCATAAACGCGCCTTCGACGGAGACATGGGTCCTAATACCGGAGGGATGGGCGCGTACACCGGTCTGCCGTTCATTTCTTCCGAAGACCGTGATTTTGCGTTCGAGGAAATAATGTGCAAGGCTGCTTCTGCTATGGTCGCGGAGGGATGTCCGCTGAGCGGAGTGCTCTACGGAGGATTGATGAAGACCCCGCAGGGCATCAAGGTCATCGAGTTCAACGCGCGTTTCGGCGATCCCGAAACCGAGGTGGTGCTGCCTTTGCTCGAAAGCGATATTTTTGATATCTTTGATGCCGTGGCAGACGGGCGCGAGGTTTCGGCTCCCGTGTGGGCATCGGAGGTCACTCTCGGAGTGGTGCTGGCCTCGAAGGGCTATCCTGGCAAATACGAGAAAGGTGCCGTTATTTCCGGCCTGGATGCCGTGGATGGCAGGGTGTACCACATGGGGACTGCTTTCCGTGACGGAGCTCTGGTGACCAACGGCGGCCGTGTGCTGATGGTGGTCGGAAGCGGTTCCGACGTTGCCGACGCCCGTGCGAACGTGTATCGCGAGGTCGCGAAGATAGATTGTGATAATTTGTTTTACAGGAATGACATAGCGCACTGTGCATTGGACTGTCATTCCGAGCGCAGCGAAGGAATCTAACAGTATGAAAATAATAGATGGAAAGGCTATAAGCCAGGTCGTAAAGGACGAGGTCCACTCCGAAGTCGCCGCAATTGAGGCGGAGGGCAGGCGCAAGCCCTGCCTCTGTGTGATAATAGTGGGGGAGAACCCTGCCAGCCAGGTGTATGTGCGGAATAAGGTTAAAGCCGCCGCATATACCGGAATGGAGTCTCTTTTGATAGAACTGCCAGCCTCCGTTTCCGAAGATGAGCTTCTTGCCAGGATAGCATCTCTGAACGAAGATCCGGCTGTAGACGGGATTCTTGTCCAACTACCTCTTCCGGGGCATATTGATGAGGAGAAGGTCATCGATGCCATTGCCGCCGAAAAAGATGTGGACGGATTCCATCCTTCCAACGTCGCGGGCCTGTGGCTCGGCAAGGATTGTGTGGTTCCCTGCACTCCTGCGGGAGTGATGAGGCTTATTGATAGTACAGGAGTAGAACTTAGCGGCAAGACCGCAGTGGTGGTGGGCCGCAGCAACATAGTGGGCAAGCCCGTCGCTAAACTGCTTCTCGACCGCAACGCCACTGTGGTGATAGCCCATTCCCGCACCGCCGATCTGGGCGCCGTCTGCCGTCAGGCCGACATCCTGGTCGCAGCCGTGGGCAGACCCGGCCTTATCACCGGGGACATGGTGAAGCCTGGCGCAATCATCATCGACGTGGGTATCAACCGCCTGCCGGACGGCCACCTCTGCGGAGATGTGGATTTCGCATCTTGCTCGGAGGTCGCGGGCTGGATCACCCCCGTTCCCGGAGGAGTAGGCCCCATGACCATCGCGATGCTGATGAAGAACACCCTGCGCTGCTATCGGAGCAGGTAGGACTTGACCTGGTCCTTCATGGTGGACTCGCTGGTGGGAGTACTCCAGTCGTCGATGCGCCAGAGGCCATCTTCATAAACCAGACTCATATCGAACTCGTAATCCGTGGGGCTGTAGGGTGCGAAGGAGGGAGCGTAAACTTTGACTTTCACGGTCGTTTTCCTGTCGGCCACTTCAGTTGTCTCGAATTTGAGCTCTGAGTCCTCCGGTTCGAGGATAGAGTCTCCGTTGCCGTCGTACCAGTAGAACAGGAATTCGTAGTCTCCTAACATTCCCGGATACATTTCTATTTCCCTGTCCATGGCTTTATAGGCATCTTTGAGGAGTCCGTAGAACTCCGCCGAGAAGGCCGTGGAGTCGATTTCGCTGATGTCTTTATGGTCGGGGATCTGGTTGAAAGCCCACTTACACCACTCCTGGGTTGGTTTTGCGGGCCTGATGCTACAGCCTGCAAAAACCAGGACAATTATCGTAAACAGCAGGAATAACTTTTTCATCTCAGTTACAATTTATCGCTTATCCAAAGGTAGTGATTCTTTTTGAGAATGTGGACCATGCTGAAGAGAACATCCTTCGCCACTATCGGCTATGTAGGACCGGGAACCCTTTTCTACAGTTTTTGTTACTTTTTGCCAGAAGAATGACTCACGTGCACCTAACACTCTGATTTACAATGTTTTCCTGTAAACAAATCGGTCATTTTCGCCGATTTGTTTACAGGAAGTGGCTGATTATCAGGCATATAACTGCAGCGCCACAATGGAGTAGTTGGGTAATGGGGCAGAGAGAGAAGGCCGGTCTTGATTTCGATGGAGTTTTGTTCCGAAAAAAGGCCGGAAACGGGAACAAACGTTTCAAATTGAAGAGTTTGTTCCGAAAACGCGGCATAATCCGGAACAAAAAATGAGCGCTTCAGCGCGAACGGCGGAGGGCGGTCCGCAGGACAAAGCCCGGGAGCCGCGGGGTACGTTAGGGGCAGAGCCCCTGACAAGACAAGATAGGAAGGCGCCCGCAGCTAGCCGCGGGCGCTGCACCCAACAAGAAAGAGGCCTTCAAATGTGAAAGCCTCTTTCTTGTTGGGTGCGATGTGGGGCTCGAACCCACGACAACCAGAACCACAATCTGGTGCTCTACCAACTGAACTAATCGCACCGTGTTAGGGATTGCAAAGGTACAAAAATATTTTAACCCTGCAAGTTTTATTTGTATATTTGTGCATAGTTTCCCGGTCGGCCGGGAAGGACAATCCAGTAAGGCCGGGAATGATATAAACGGACTATGGCAAAAGAAATCAAATTCTCCCTGGTCTACAGGGACATGTGGCAGTCATCCGGGAAGTATCAGCCCAGAGTTGACCAACTTGTGAGAGTTGCACCCGCAATAATAGATATGGGATGCTTCGACCGTGTGGAAACCAATGGCGGAGCATTCGAACAAGTCAATCTCCTTTATGGCGAGAATCCGAACATCGCCGTACGCAAATGGACTGCCCCCTTCCACAAGGCAGGAATACAGACCCACATGCTGGAGCGCGGTCTCAACGCCCTCCGCATGAACCCCGTGCCTGCAGACGTGCGCGAACTCATGTTCAAGGTGAAGAAGGCACAGGGCACAGATATCGCCCGTTCTTTCTGCGGCCTCAACGACCACCGCAACCTCAAACTCAGCGTGGAATATGCCAAGAAGGCCGGGATGATCTCCCAGGCAGCTCTCTCCATCACATACTCTCCTGTCCATACCGTAGAATATTACATGGGTGTAGTCGACCATCTGGTAGAGTACGGAACCGATGAGATCTGCCTCAAGGACATGGCAGGCATCGGCCGTCCCACCTTCCTCGCACAACTCACATCGGAAATCAAGAAAAAGTATCCTCAAATCAAGGTCCAGTACCATGGCCACTGCGGCCCCGGCTTCAGCCCAGCATCCATGCTGGAGGTCGCCCGCGCCGGCGCCGACTACATCGACGTAGCGGTAGAACCCCTCTCCTGGGGCAAGGTCCACCCGGACGTGATTACCATACGTGAGATGCTCAAGGCAGACGGATTCCTTGTGAAGGATATCAATATGGACGCATATATGCAGGTGCGCGCACTGACACAGGAATTCATCGACGACTTCCTCGGATACTGGATCAATCCTGCCAACAAGGTTATGACCTCCCTGCTGGTAGGCTGCGGCCTCCCCGGAGGAATGATGGGTTCGATGATGGCGGATCTCAAACCATTCCTCGGTGCAGTCAATGCCGCGGAACGTGCCGCAGGCCGTCCGGACATGACGCTCGACACCCTGATGGTGAAACTTTTCGAGGAAGTGCAGTACGTTTGGCCCCGTCTCGGATATCCGCCCCTCGTGACTCCTTTCAGCCAATATGTCAAGAACACCGCCCTCATGAACCTCCTGAACGTGGTGAAGGGCAATCCCCGCTGGACCACCATCGACAAGGATACCTGGGGAATGATCCTGGGCAAGATGGGCAGACTTCCCGGCGAACTCGCTCCGGAAATCGTGCAACTGGTCAAAGAGAAAGGCGACGAATTCTACACCGGCAACCCTCAGGACATGTATCCCGACGAACTCCCCAAGTTCCGCGAGATGATGAAGGAAGAGGGCTGGGACGAAGGCCCCGACCAGGAGGAACTATTCGAGTTTGCAATGCACGAAAGGCAGTACCGTGACTTCAAGTCCGGCCTCGCCAAGCAGCGCTTCAATGCAGAACTGGAGGACTTCCGGGCCAAGGCCGGTGCTCCTGTCAAGGTTGTCCGCCCTGTGGTGGAGATGCCTGAATTCAGTGCTGAGGAATATGCGCAGAAGTACCCCCATGCCGTCCCCGTGCAGGCTCCGGTCAAGGGTCAGCTGCTCTGGCAGGTGGATGTGGACGACGACTCCGCCGCTCCTATCGCGGGCACAGCCGTCAAGGCCGGAGAGGCCATGGGATACGTGCAGACCTACTATGGCCGCGAAGAGATAATCCCCGCGCGCGACGGCCGTATTGTCGCAGTTACTGCCAAGCAGGGAAAGAACGTAGTCAAAGGTGAAATCGTAGCATTCGTAGAATAATGAAAAAAATCCTGTTACCTATTTTGGCACTGCTGATGCCAGTGGTGATGTTTGCCGGCGTGAACGACGACAAACCAATCAAGCAGAACAAGATCGTTTACCTCTATCCCGAAGGACAGGGGGTCGACAAGGGCATAGTAGAGGATGGTGTCGCCATCACCCTCGGTCCCGGAGAGGATAACGGCAAGCATGGCCCGGAGACCGTGAAGCCGTCAGGAGATGTCTATGACATCGGTGACAGCGCCCGCATGGAGATCTATTTTCCCGAAAACCCGAACGGCCTGATGATAATCAACTGCCCCGGCGGAGCCTACTGGTTCGTGTCAGAGGTGAATGAAGGATATTGCACCGTAGAGTGGCTCCTGAGCCAGGGAATCGCAGTCTGCAATATGTTCTACCGTCTGCCCTACGGACACAAGACGGTTCCGCTCACCGATGTGCAGAATGCTTTCCGCTACTGCCGCTACCATGCCGCCGAGTGGGGGATTGACAAGATAGGAGTTATGGGATTCAGCGCAGGCGGCCATCTCGCTGCTAGCGCTTCCACCCTTTATGTCGACGACATTACCCGCCCGGACTTCTCCGTGCTCATCTATCCTGTCATCAGCATGGAAAAGGGCGTTACCCACATGGGCTCGCGCAACAATCTTATCGGAACCTCCCCTTCGGAAGAAGATATCGAGTGGTATTCCCTGCACAAGAGGGTTAACGGACGCACTCCGGTGACCTTCCTCGGCCTTAGCGGCAACGACGGGGGTGTGCCAATCAAGAACAGTATCGACTACTATTATGCCCTTCGCAAATACGATGTTGTATCCACGATGCATATCTATCCCGGCGGAGGACATGGCTGGGGCTTCAACCATCCGCCTTATCGCAAAGGTGACGGTCTTGGATCTTATCGCGAAGTCTTCAAGACAGACCTCGCCAAATTCCTGAAAGACCAGATTGTCAAATAGTTCAAAGGCAGTAGCCTCTGAGCAGACCTGCCACCCCCGGCTAGGGGGAGGGCGCCCTTCAGGGAGGGGGTCGTCTCAGAGGCTACTGCCTTTGAACTGTTATGCCAGTTCGCAGAGCAAGGTGGCGGAAGTGCAGTCGAGAACGTGCACTTTTGTATAGTCACCGGCCTTGTGCCGGGAATCTTTCCAGACACACATCTTATTCGATCCCGTCCGGCCGCATAGTTCGGACGGATCTTTTTTTGAAGGACCTTCCACAAGCACCTCGAAGGTTTTGCCTACATCCCGGCGGTTGCTCTCGAGCGAAAGAGAGTTCTGCAGGGCAATGAGTTCGTTGAGGCGGCGCGTTTTCACTTCCAGGGGGATGTCGTCCGGGTAGTTGCGCGATGCCAGAGTGCCCGGACGCTCGGAGTAGTTGAACATGAATGCGGCGTCGTATCCCACCTCTTCGAAGATGCTCAGCGTGTCGCGGAATTCCTCCTCGGTTTCGGAACAGAATCCCACGATGGCGTCGGTGGTTATGCCACAGTCGGGCATCGCCTGACGGATGCGGGCGACCCTCTCCAGATACCACTCTCGGGTATAGCGGCGGCGCATCTTCTCAAGTATTCGGTCGTTGCCGCTCTGCACGGGCAGGTGGATATGATGGCAGATGTTGGGCCAGGCGGCCATCGTGTCTATGACTTCGTCCGAGATGTCCTTGGGGTGCGAGGTGCTGAAGCGCACGCGGAGTTCGGGGGATATCTGCGCGACCATTGCGAGCAGCCCGGCGAAGTTCACATCTTCGTATTTGTAGGAATCCACGTTCTGCCCGAGCAGGGTAACCTCCTTGTATCCTTTCTCCACGCATTCGCATGCCTCGCGAATTATAGTGTGATAGTCGCGGCTGCGCTCGGCCCCGCGAGTGTAAGGCACTACACAGTAGGAACATACATTGTTGCATCCGCGCATGATGGATATGAAAGCGGATACTCCGTTGCGGTCGATCCGCACCGGCGAGATGTCACCGTAGGTCTCCTCGCGGGAGAGTTCGACATTGATCTGTGGATGCCCTTCCTGCACCGCTTCAAGCAGTTTCGGCAGGCTCCTGTAGGCGTCGGGCCCGGCAACGATGTTCACTTTGCCGGTATCCAGCAGGGCGTCTTTCAGGCGCTCCGCCATACATCCGAGAATGCCTACTACCAGTTCCGGCTTTGCCTTGCGAAAAGTGTTGAAGTAATCGATGCGGCCCCAGATGCGCTGCTCGGCGTTGTCGCGTATCGAGCAGGTATTGGCCATTATCACGTCGGCCTCCGAAATCTCTTCAGTGCGTTCGTATCCGTGTTTTGCCAGAATCGAGAACACCACCTCTGTGTCGTTCACATTCATCTGGCAACCATATGTTTCGATGTAAAGCTTTTTCACGACGCAAAGATATGCAAAAAATATGTTATCTTTGTAAGAATAAAGTATATGAAAAAGGCATTCAGAATATCCTTCCTGCTGCTGGCGACGTGTTTGCTGCTGAGCGGTTGCGTGAGTAAATACAAGAAGATTTCCGTATCTTCTTTCGAACTTGAGTCGGTGGTGCCGACAAGCCTGCGGAGCGCCAATGTGGTGGTGGCCCTGGGCATCAAAAACCCAGCCCCGTCATTTCAGGTGAGGGACATCGAGGCCACGGTCAGGCGCGGCGAGGAGGTAATGGGCATCGTGACCGGAGAGCCCGTGTCGGTAGATGGCAAATGCGACCGGGTATACCGTATTCCGCTCCAGGCCCAGCTTGCCGACGGCATTTCCCTGATGCAACTCCTGGCAACATACAAGAGTTTCGATCCCGAGGATTTCTTCCTGGACCTGCACGCCAGGGCGAACGTCGCCGGAAAGATTGGCAAGGATATTGATTACAAGGATGTGCCACTCGCAAAATTCATGAAGAAATGAAAAGACTGGTAATCGCCATACTCATTCTGCTGCCCTTTGCGGCACGTGCCCAGCAGGTTGTGCCTCCGGGCTATGTACTTGTGGACTCTCTGGTGTTCACACCGCTTGCGGCCGTGGACTCAACCCTTGAGGGCAGCACCATCTTCAACGCTCTCCCGGACAGAGTTACTGTCAGGCAGTCCGGAGTGATACGCAACGCTGTTGAAACCCGTATCCGTGCCAACCGCGGCAAGCAGTTCAACGGATACCGCATCCGTATCTTCTTCGACAATTCCCAGTCTGCGCGCAGCGCATCCGAGGCTGCTCTTTACAGATTCAAGGTACTCAATCCCGGAGTTTCTGCGTACAGGAGTTTTTCGAGTCCCTATTTCCGTGTGACGGTAGGGGACTACCGCAACAAATCCGAGGCATTGGCAGCCCTGGGAGCCATCAAGCAGCAGTTTCCATCTGCATTCATCGTGCAGGAACGATTCAAATATCCCGCAGTCGAAAACCGCAGTGCTTACCGTGTCGACACCTTGAAGGTGCTGAAGAAGGTTGATTAAAATGCAGAAACAGAGCCTCGAACTTAAACAGACCCAGCGTCTTTCGCCACTCCAGATCCAGACCATCAAGCTCATTGAGCTGCCGGTGCAGGAACTGGAGCAGAAGATACGTTCCGAGCTCGAGGAGAACCCTGTGCTGGACGACGGCCCCGACCCGGACAAGCAGCAGGACGACGAACCAAAGGACATCTCCATCGACGAGATCAAGGACGATGGGGAAATCCCTTCCTACAAGACCCGCATCAACAACTGGGGCAAGGATCCCCGGCCCGAATATAACACCTTCTCTGTTCGCGAGAGTTTCACCGAGAGCCTGATGGACCAGCTCGGCTACCGCAACCTCAGCGACCGGGAATACCAGATAGGCACGTTCATCATCGGCAGCCTTGACGGTGACGGGTATCTGCGCCGCGACATAGAGTCCCTGGTAGATGACATGGCCTTCCGCGCCGGGCTCGAGGTGACGGAGTCCGAAGTGGAGAAGATGCTTGCGGTCATCCAGGAGTTCGATCCGGCTGGCATAGGTGCCCGTGATCTTCGGGAATGCCTCCTCCTCCAGCTCAAGGCGCGCAAGCAGAACGAAGACGTTAGGGATGCCTACCGTATCCTGAACGAACAGTTCCAGGAATTCACGAACCGCCATTTCGGCAAGGTGATGAGCCGCCTCAACCTGGATGAAACCCGTCTCAAGGCAGCCATTTCGTGCATCACCAGGCTTAATCCCGCCCCAGGCGGACAACTGGAAGACAGTTATGTGGAGCAGGCCCAGCAGATAGTGCCGGACTTCGTGCTTGAGGAGCATGACGGAGAGCTCTCCTTTTCCATGCCACGGTTCAACATCCCGGAACTCCGCGTCAACAAGAAATACTCCGACATGGTCGTGGAGGCGAAAGGTTCGGGCGACCGTGCCCAGAAGGAAGCGGCCACTTTCATACGCCAGAAGATAGATTCCGCCAAATGGTTCATCGAGGCCCTCAAGCAGCGCCAGAACACCCTCCAGCGCACAATGCAGGCCATACTCGACTTCCAGCACGACTACTTCCTCGACGGTGATGATGCCCGTCTCAAGCCCATGGTCCTAAAGGATATAGCCGAGAAGACAGGCTTCGACATCTCCACCATCTCGCGAGTCGTCAACAGCAAGTATATCGAGACACATTTCGGCATATTCCCGCTTAAGTATTTCTTCTCCGAGGGAATGGAGAATCAGGAAGGGGAGACCGTATCTACCCGCGAACTCAAGAAGGCCCTGCAGGATTGCGTGGACAGCGAGGATAAGAAAAAGCCGCTCACGGATGAGCAGCTTGTAGTGGAAATGGGCAAACGCGGATACAAGGTGGCCCGCCGCACCATCGCTAAGTATCGTGGTCAACTGGGCATTCCTCTGGCACGCTGGCGCAAGGAACTCTAAACTTTTTCTCCGTAAGCGAGATCGCCCGCATCTCCCAGTCCGGGCACTACGAACGAGTGGCTTGTCAGTTCCTCGTCGATTGCCGCTGTCCATATCGTTGCCGTGGATGGCAACCCTTTCTTCATGGCATCCATTGCGTAGGCGCTCACGATGGGGCATACGAAATGGGCATGGTCCGGCTCTCCTCCATCGTCCACGAGACGCTCGTAGGCCATGATGATGGAAGATCCCGTGGCAATAAGTGTATCGGTGATTATCAGTGTCTTGCCGTTCAGGTTCGGCGTCGAACAGTACTCTGCATTGATGTGGAACTTGTCGGCAGCGTCGTATTTGCGGTAGGCTGCGAGGAAAGCACTCTCGGCACCCTCGAAATACGAAAGCATGCCCTCGTGCAGGGGTAGCCCTGCGCGCAGGATGGTTGCCAGTACAATCTTTGTGTCAAAGGTATTCACTTGGGCCGTGCCGAGCGGAGTCTGAACGTCTTTTGCGCTGTAATCTAGGGTCTTGCTGATCTCGTAGGCAAAGACCTGGCCTATGCGGCGCAGGTTGCTGCGGAAGCGCTGGCTGTCTTTCTGCACGACTTTGTCGCGGACCTGTGCGATGTACGAGTTGAGCAGCGAATTGGTTTCGCCGAGGTTGACAAGTTTCATATGCTAAACTTTTTTGGTGTTTCTGCTGCGGTGACAGACAAGATGTATGTCGATGTCATCCACTTTGTAGCCCTTGGGAGGGTTCTCCTTGAGATAGGTCTGGATTATAGAGTATAATTGCTCGTCGATGTGGTCCTTGAATTCGCTCCTCTTGCGGTCGTAGACGTGAAGGTGCGCTTTCGTGGTTACATCGTACCAGATTTTGTTGTCTGTGGATGGAATCCTCCGGTAAAGGCCGAGGCCGGCAAGTTGTGCCAGGATGTTGTAGACGGATGCCACGGTTATGGTCGTGATGCCGCTCTTAAGGACGTGCTCACAGACCATGTCGGCACTGGCATGGCCGAGCTCGAGCATGGCCTCATGGACCGCCAGCCGCTGCGGGGTTGCCTTCAGGGCTTTGTTCTTGAGGATGGAGCGGAACCTCTCCATATCCGGCGCGGAGTTCATTCGTCTCATAAGCAGACAAATATAAGAAAAATAATGATTAACTTTGCGATATGGAAAGAACAAGACTACTCATCATAGGCGGTGGCCCTGCAGGATATACCGCCGGAATATATGCCTCGCGTGCAGGTCTGGAACCAGTCCTTTATGAAGGCCCCGAACCCGGAGGACAGCTCACAACCACCACTCTCGTGGAGAATTATCCGGGTTTTGCAAAGGGCGTGGATTCCCTTACGCTTACCGGTGCAATGCGGGAGCAGGCCGTAAATGTCGGCACGCAGATCCGCCGAGGCATAATCACCAAGGCCGATCTTTCCGTACGCCCCTTCCGTTTTGATGTAGACGGACAGCCAGTCATCGAAGCCGATGCCGTAATAATCGCGACCGGCGCCACCGCAAAATATCTGGGTCTTCCTTCTGAGCGCAAGTATCGTGGGCAGGGGGTTTCCGCCTGTGCCACCTGCGATGGCTTCTTCTATCGTAAGAAGGATGTGGCTGTCGTTGGAGGAGGGGATACCGCATGCGAGGAGGCAACCTATCTGGCCGGCCTTTGCCGCAAGGTATACATGATTGTCCGGAGGGATGTGTTCCGTGCTTCCGAGGCTATGCAGAAGAGGGTTTTCAGCACATCCAACATCGAGGTTCTCTGGAACTGCAACACCCGCGAGGTACTTGGCGACGGATCCGGAGTCACCGGCGTGCGTATCGAACGCAAAGATGGCGAGGTTTTTGATATAGCAGTAGACGGCTTCTTCCTCGCGATCGGACATCACCCGAATTCCGACCTTGTAAAAGAATGGGTGAAGATTGACGAGAATGGCTACATAGTGACGGACGGATGCTCATCCCATACCAATGTGGAGGGCGTGTTCGCGGCCGGGGACGTCCAGGACCCGCACTATCGCCAGGCCATCAACGCTGCGGCATCGGGGTGCCGCGCGGCATTGGATGCAGAAAAATATTTGAAGAAATGAAACTTTCCAGACTTTTCCTTGCTGCGGCGGCTCTGCTCTGCATGCTGCCCTCCTGCAAGAGCCAGTACGAACAACTGCTTTCCGGCAACGATGTCGAGGCCAAGTACAAGGCTGCCTTCGAGTTCTTCAACAAGGGTAAATACCACAAGGCAGCGGATATGTTCGAGAGTATGTCAGTACTCACCAGCGGCACTCCGCAGGATGACACCGTTCAGTTTTACTGGGCGCTTAGCAACTATCGTTATAAGGACTACTATACCGCCCAGGCCAATTTCAAGTCATTTATCGACAAGTTCCCCCGCAGTCCTTTTGCGGACGACGCGGAGTTCCTCCGTCTGGACTGCCTTTACAAGAGCACTTACCGCTGGGAACTGGACCAGACGCCGACCTATACGGCCATGGTTGCCATAAACGAATACCTGATGAACCATCCGGGTTCGCTGCATTCGGCGGTATGCAAACGCATGCTGGACGACCTTAACGAGCGTCTGGACCGCAAGGCATACGAGAATGCCTACATCTATTACAAGATGGAGTACTACAACTCCGCAAGAGTGGCTTTCCGCAATATCCTGAAGGATGATGCCGACAACATCTACCGCGAGGACATTCTCTACTACACCGCGATGTCATCCTACAAATATGCCCAGCTCAGCATCCCGCAGAAGCAGAAGGAACGCTACATGGTGTTCGTGGACGACTATCTGAACTTTGTCGGAGAATATCCCGATTCTCCCCGCTGCAAGGATCTAGAACATCTTTACAGGAGGGCGAAAGAAAAAATTTGAAACTTTCCGCAGCGTGCGGATGGTATAAAAGATATGGACAAGAAAATACCGGTTAACACCATTACCAGGGACATCAAGAACCTGGCCGAGCCTACGGGCAATATCTACGAGACAGTAGTAATCCTCTCCAAGAGGGCCAATCAGATTGCTCTTGCAGAGAAGAAGGAACTTAACAAGAAACTCGAGGACTTCCGCGGCGAGCGCGACGCCACCAAGGAAGAGGTCTTCGAAAACAAGGAGCAGATCGAGATTTCCAAGTACTACGAGCGTCAGCCCAAGCCGGATCTCGTAGCCATCTCCGAGTTCGAGAACGGCGAACTCTACTTCCGCACTGCCAAGAGCGAGGAGTAGAGCCGTGCTCAGCTCTCTTCACATAGAGAACTACGTGCTGATAGACTCTCTGGACATTACTCTTCCGGAGGGTCTCGGCATTATTACGGGACAAACTGGCGCAGGAAAGAGTATCCTGCTGGGCGCCCTTTCGCTCCTGATGGGGGCGAAGGGGGACGCCTCGCTGATTTCTTCCGGGGCGCAGAACTGCATCGTGGAAGGAGATTTCTCCGCGCCTGACGCCATACGTTCAGTGCTGGAAGAGGCAGAAGTGGAATGGGAAGGCGGTAATCTGCTGATAAGACGTGTGCTGAATGCCAGTGGACGCAGCCGTTCCTTCATCAACGACTCCCCGGTGAGCGTACAGGTGCTGCAGGAGATAGCATCTTCGTTAGTAGATATTCATTCCCAGCATCAGAGCCTGCAACTTGCGGACAAGCATTTCCAAATGAATGTCCTGGATCATTACGCCGGCTGTGCCGCGGATGTGGAAGAGTGCCGCCGGCTTTGGAATGTCATTCTGGGTGAAACGAAGGAACTGGGGCAGATACGCGAACGTCTCTCCCGCCTTCAGGCAGACAGGGAGTATAATGCCGCCCGCTTCAAACAGCTCGACGACGCCCATCTTCGGGACGGCGAGCTTGAGGAACTCGACGCGGAGCAGAAGCAACTCGCCAATGCGGAAAGTATAAAGGAGAGTTTCGCAGCGGTGAGCTCCTTGTTGGAACCGGAGGAGGGGATGAGCGTGGAATCCGCCCTTAAAGAGGCGGAGCGCCTGCTTGGAAAGCTCGCTCAACTCGTTCCCGGAACGGCCGGGCTCGCCGAGCGTCTGCATTCTTCGCGCATAGAACTCTCCGACATCGTGGAGACGGTTACTGAGATGGATTCCCACGTGAATCTCTCGCAGGAGCGTCTGGAACAGGTGGAAGACAGGATGGGGCTGCTATACAGCCTGATGCAGAAGCATGGCTGCGCATCGGTTGCGGAACTCATCGCGGCCCGCGAGCGCTACAGCGAGGCCCTTTTCGATTCCACCGCCCTGGAAGAAAAGGCTGCGGCCGTCGAGAAGAAGCTCTCCGAAGCCCGCAAGGCGCACCTGGCGCTTTGCAGCAAGATACATTCCGCCCGCCAGAAGGCAGCCACCGGACTTGCGGCTGGTATTCAGGAATCGCTGCGGTTCCTGGAACTCGACAGAGCGGTATTTGAAGTGGATCTTTCGGCTACCGAGCCTTCGGCCACGGGCTCAGATGCAGTCATGTTCAAATTCTCTGCGACCGGCTCTGCCCCTGCAGATGTGGCCAAATGTGCCTCCGGAGGTGAGATATCCCGCATCATGCTCAGTCTCAAGGCCTTGATGGCACGCTATACCGGTATGCCCACCATGATCTTTGACGAAATCGATACCGGCGTATCAGGTAGTGCGGCAGATAAGATGGGGCAGATGATTTGCAAGATGGGGGAGAGCATGCAGGTACTGGCAATCACCCATCTCCCGCAGGTTGCGGCAAAGGGCAAGGCTCACTTCGTGGTGGAGAAGAGTGCCTCCGGCAGTGATGCCGTATCCACCACCATGCGTCGCCTTTCCGACGAAGAACGCATAAATGAAATCGCCCGCCTGCTGAGCGGCGAGCGAATCACTCCTGAGGCCATTGCAAACGCAAAAACCCTCTTACTGTAAAACTATCTGATAATCAGGCGTGTAGACTACACGGCGAACAGCCGTATTCACGAATCCTGTGTTTCCTTCTTCCCGCACGAAGCGGAAGTTGGTCTGGAGACCGTAATTACTGAAGTTGTCGAGCGCCTTTGCCCACTGGCGGCCGAATTTGTGGCAAAGGGTAATGAAACAGCTCATAGTGTCATAGCCATGGAAAGCAAACTGGTTGGGCTCCACGTTGTAGAGCGCCCTGTAAGTCATGATGAAATCACTGACCTTCTTCGTATTGAAATCGGTGAAATATGCTGCGCTGATGTGTGTGTTCACACTGTGCAGGTACTCGGTCTCGATCATATTGAATGAACGTATGCGCGAAGGCGCGTAGAGGGCCACGTCATGCTTCTTGAAAAGCATCAGGTTTACGTTGCGTACGGCATCGTTCACAAACGATTCGTCGTCGGCTGCAATTATGTAGCGGGTAGTTCCGTTAGCACTGTAGTGCCACTCGAATGCCTTCTGTATCGAAAGACCCTCCAGAATCCCGTAACTGATTGTATGATATTTGACTCCGGATTCCTTAAGTGCTTCAACTATACACTTGCTGCCCTCTGAAAGGGGAGCTCCCTTGGAGGTTATCAGCACAAGACTGTCGCCGGGCATCATGTCTTGGATGGCCCAGTTAACTATATCCTGATTCTGAAGTGCCGTAGGAGTGGGCGCCTGGATCGAGGGTGCGTCTTTTGCCAAGGCTGCGGCATGAGGGTCGAGAGGGGAGATGACGAACTTGCCTTCGGGGCACTTGTCCAGCAGGACATCCATATCTTTCGAAGTGATAGGACCGATGATGACATCATACGCCCCCAGTGTTGCAGGGCTGATGGTTGCGCTGTCGCGCACGTCAATGGCATCTATATCCACGGAAATACCGGCGCGCCCGTAATCGCGTGCGGCGAGGAGTGCTCCCGTATAGAAATCGACGGTATTGTCAGAGAGTTTGCTGCTGGTAAAGGGCAGGACCATTGCGACCTTGATCGTCTGCGGGATGTCCAGCACAAATGCGCTGGAATCAGACCTTGCTGCTAACGTGTCGGGTTCAGAAGGAAATGCACCCTCTGGAGCATTTTCCCGTACAGGGTCGCGAAGCGACGCGGAAGAGGGTGCATTTCCTTCTGAACCGGTAGATGTGCGGTACTTGCCGGGATAAAGCCAACGGTCAAGCGCGCTGCCGGAATCCTTTTTATCTTTTGCCGGTTTTTTCTCCGGAATAACAGGCTCCACAGGGGCGCTGGAACCAGTCTCCGCAGGAGACGGCACCACCACGTAGGTGCTGGCGGGCTGATTGGATGCTGCGGACTGCTCCTGGGCAGCTTTTTCAGTTGTGTGCGATGCCGAGGGCGATGTCGGGATAAAAATCACCTGCCCTACCTTTAGCCCGGCATTCTCCAGATCGAGATTCTTATTGGCATCGTAAATATCCTGCAGACTCACACTGTAAGCCTTGCTGATCGAGAACAGGGTCTGCTTCTCGGTCACGACGTGAGCATAATAACTCTTTCCGTTCACCCTCACCTTGTCCTGCGAAATCTTTACCTCGGGCGCCTGATATTGCTGTGCTGCAGCCTGAGTGCAGGCCAGCGAGACAGCCAGGAATATGACAGCAATCAATTTCTTACTCATAATTCGTCTGCAAATTTAAGCAATTCTTGCGAGAAGCCGGACCATGACAGCCGCTCCCGCTCCCGCCGTATACTTGCAACGCACTTTTCCCTCAGCGAAGCATCGGCGAAATAATCCTGTATCTTCTCCGCCACGCTCTCCGCATCCACTTTATCTGCAACAAGTCCCGTGCCTGTATCTCCGATGGTTTCCTTCAGGCCTCCAACCGCGGTCACTATCATGGGTACTTCGAAATGGTACGAAGCGGAACTGACTCCGCTCTGGGTGGCGCTGCGATAGGGAAGGACCGTCAGGTCGGCGGCCGAGAAATAAATTTTGACATCGGCATCGTCGATGTAGTGGCGGAACAGGTGTATCCTGCTTTTTGCCGGGGACGCATCTATGGCCTCCTGATATCTGTCGAACGGCCCGTAGCATTCTCCGGCAACTATCAGCTGATAGTCTCCCGGGAGGGTGTCAAAGGCTTTCAGAAGTATGTCCAGGCCCTTGTACTCCCGAATCAGGCCAAAAAACAGCAGATTCTTCATGCCCGGGGCCAGCCCCAGCTTGCGCTCGGCTTCTTCCCGGGGGAGCTTATCTCCGAAATGGGAGTAGAGGGGATGGAAGATGACCTTTGACGGGAGGTCCGGGGCCCATTTCCGCAAATCTTCCGCAACTGCGTCGCAGAGTGTGACGCATCCGTCCAGCCCGCTCAGGAAGTATTTCGTGAAGGGCTTGTCAATAATATGCCTCTCGTGGGGGATGATGTTGTCGGCGATGGCCACCACCTTGCAGGAACTGCCCTTGAGCCTGCGTGCGACGTAGCCCAGCGATGGGGCGAAGTACGGCATCACATATCGCATAAGAAGCAGGTCCGGCTGCCAGCGGCGTATCTTGCTGGCGGCTGATGGCCAGTTCAGGGGGTTGGCCGTGTCGAGTACGGCATCGGATGGGATGGGGAAAGAATTATCCCCGGCAGAGACGTACTGTGTCTTGCCGGGGAAGAGGAATCCCGGATACTGCCGGGAATAATTGAAGGCTTTCACGTCCGCTGTCTTTCCCAGTTCGAGATAGAGGTTTCCGTTGAACTGGGCGATACCTCCTCTGAAGGGGTGGAACGCAGACAGGATTGCCGTTCTCAAATTACTTGTTCTCCTTTGCCTTGGTCTTCACGTATGCAGCGTTGAGGCCTTCGAGAATGTCGTCGGTGATGTCGAGTTCAGGATCGGCAGTGGCAACGGGAGCAGGAAGGACCGCACCCTGGGTGCTGATGATCATGGCATATTTCTTCTCGGCATTGTACTCATCGAGCCAGGTTTTGATGGCATCTGCTATCTGGTTGAGCATAACCTGCTGCTCCTCGGCCATCTCCTGCTGCTTCTGGGCTGCATACTGCTGGAAATTGTTCTGCTGCTCCTGGAGTTTCTGGCCCTGGACTTCTGCCACGCTGCGGGTGAGGAGGCCCTTGTCGATCTTGTCCTGGAAGGACTTTACATCCTTCTCGAGTTTGCTTCCGCGGCGGTTGATTTCCTGCTGGATGCTGCCAACTTTGGTTTCCACTACGGAACGGAGGTCGTTGGCCATGTCGTACTCTTCGAGGACGCGGTCCAGGTTGAAGTATACGATAGCGCCTGCTGCGGGACCTTCACTTGCTGTGGCACCGTCGGTGGCGGTTTCAGTGGTTTTTGCATTGTTGCAAGAAACAGCGGCCAGTACGAAAGCTGCGGCGCTGAGGATGAGAGCGATTTTCTTCATATTGCTGTTTTTATATTGTTTTCGAATGTGTAATAACTTGCAAAGATAAGGAAATAATTCTAAATCCGTGCCAAGTACTCCTTTATAGTATTCTCCAGCCCAAGATAGAGTGCATCGCAGATGATGGCGTGCCCGATGGAAACCTCGTCGGTCCAGGGAATGGTGCGGATGAAATATGCCAGGTTGTCCAGATTGAGGTCATGCCCGGCATTCAGTCCAAGTCCGGCATCCTTTGCTGCTTCCGCCGTGCGGAGATAAGGTGCGATGGCTGCCTCGCGTCCGGCATGATATCCTGCGGCATAGGCCTCGGTGTATAGTTCGACGCGGTCTGCGCCGCAGGCCTTGGCGGCAACTGCCATTTCTGGTTTGGGGTCGATGAAGATGGAAACCCTTATCCCTTTAGTGTGGAAAAGACTGCACAGGCTGCTCAGGAATTCCTTGTTGGCTATGGTATCCCAGCCGGCATTCGATGTGATCGCATCGTGTGCGTCGGGGACGAGGGTAACCTGGTCCGGGACGACCTCCAATACCAGGTCGCGGAAGGATTGGGGGGTGGGGTTGCCTTCTATGTTGAACTCGGTCTTGAGCAGGGGACGGATGGCGCGCACATCGCTGTATCGGATGTGTCTTTCGTCGGGCCTCGGATGGACCGTGATTCCCTGTGCACCGAATTTTTCGCAATTCAGTGCAGCCAGTGTCACATCCGGCATATTGCCCCCGCGCGCATTGCGCAGGGTTGCAATCTTGTTGATGTTGACGCTCAACTTTGTCATAATGATACAAAAGTAGCAAAAACCGCTGAAAATCGTAAATAAATGTTAAATTTGTAGGTTAAAATGAAAATAGGATATTACATAAAGAAAGAAACCCTCAAGGGAGATGTGCGGATAGAGAATCTCCTGGCCAGCCTGAAAGCCGGGGGGGTGGACCTTTATGAAATCCTGAGCAGCGGATCCTGCCAGGAGGGAACTGCCATGGTCCTGAGTTTCGGCGGGGACGGCACCTTCCTCAGCGCGGCGCACCGTGTCTGCGAGGCTGGCGTTCCCATACTCGGCATTAATTTCGGCCGTATGGGTTTTCTCGCGGCGAATTCGCCGGATGATGCCGTCGAGGCAATCCTGAATGGCAAATGGGGGGTGGAAGAACTCGACATGCTGAAGGTGGAATGTGAAGATGTCGATATCCCCGGATTCTGGCCATATGCTATTAATGAAGTGAGCCTTCACCGCGACACTCCCGCCATGCTGGGAGTAGATGTGAAGGTTAACGGCAATCCGCTTCCTACCTACTGGTCGGACGGCCTGCTGGTCGCCACCAGCGCCGGTTCTACAGCATACAGCCTCAGCGCCGGGGGGCCTATCTGCCTGCCTGCCGCCTCGGTGCTCATCATCACTCCTGTGGCCCCGCATAACCTCAATCTTCGCCCACTTGTTGTGCCGAAAGATGCCACCGTAGAGCTTTGTGGCAAACCACGCAGCGGCAGCATGGTCCTGAGTCTGGACAACCGCAGTTACCGCGTCCCATGCGGCACGGTGGTGCATGCTTGCGCCGCTCCATTTCCTCTCAGGCGTGTCAGCCTGGGTAAGTCGAACTTTATCGATGCCCTCAAATCCCGTTTCTTCTGGGGGCAGGATGTCAGAAATACAGTAGATTGATATGCGTCTTCCGGAAAAATTACCCCGACACATATCCATCATTATGGATGGAAACGGCCGCTGGGCCAAGGAACGCGGCAAGGAACGCGCTTTCGGACATGCAGAAGGCATTGAGAGCGTCCGCGCGATTACAGAAGCATGTGCCGAATGGGGCATCCCTTATCTCTCCCTCTTCGCATTCTCCGAAGAAAACTGGGGCCGCCCCCAGGAAGAGGTGGATGCTCTTATGAAACTCATGTTCAAGGCTGTGGCCGGAGAATACGAGACAATGATGCGCAACAATGTCCGTTTCGTAGTGCTGGGGAACCGTGAGCGTCTGGATCCCGTTTTGAATGCAGCCGTGAAACATCTCGAGGAGCAGACAGCCGGCAACACCGGCCTCACCATGATAGTTTTCGTGAGTTACAGCGGAAAGTGGGACATCCAGCAGGCGGCGGACCGCATGGCGGCCGAAGGCGGAAACAGCATAGAACCCTATCTCGTAACCGCAGGCTTCCCGGATCCGGACCTCATCATCCGCACTTCCGGCGAAAAGCGCATCAGCAACTACCTGCTCTGGCAGGCCGCGTATAGCGAATTTGTGTTCACGGATACACTTTGGCCTGATTTTAGAAAGGATAGCCTCCTGGCCGCCCTCGAAGAATTTTCTTCCCGGGACAGGCGATATGGAAAAGTAAAGTAAGGAATGAAGATCAGAAAGATATTTGCTCTGTCGGCATTGCTGTTTTCAGCAATCATGTCGTTTGCCCAGGAGGGGGGAGTGGAAGTCGATTATAACCGTCCCGTCAAATACAAGGTCGGTGGCGTCAGCGTAGATGGAAACAATTATTTCAGCGAGAGTCAGATAATCTCCCTGACCGGCCTCCAGAAAGGAATGGAGGTAACGGTTCCCAGCGAGGAACTCTCCGGCATCGTGCGCCGTCTCTGGCTGCAGGGCTATTTCGAGGATGTGTCGATGGAAATCGACCATCTTAGCGCCGACAGGGACTCCGCATTTCTCAAAATATTGGTGTCCGAGCGTCCCAGGGTTTCCAGATGGTCTTTCTCCGGGGTCAAATCCGGCGAAAAGAAGGATCTTCAGGAAAGGCTGAACCTCCGCAGGGGCGGGGAATTCTCGGATTACGTCAAGAAGACTTCTTCCGACATCATCAAGAAGTATTATGCCGAAAAGGGCTTCCTGGACTGCAAGGTAGAGGCCGAGGTCGAGAAGGATACCATAATCAGGAAGGCCATACGCGTCAATTTCGCCGTTGACAGGGGTATCAAGGTCAAGGTGCAGGACATCAACTTCATAGGCAACGAGCATCTCAAGGATTATAAACTCGCCCGGAGCATGAAGAAGACCAAGTCGCGGAAATTCTACAACTTCTTCCATACCAAGAAATTCGACCCCAAGGAATACCCCAACGACAAGAAGACCCTGATCAGCGCCTTCAACGAGGCCGGATATCGTGATGCCCGCATCGTCAAGGATTCCATCTATACAATCGAGCCCGGCCGCCTTGGAATCGACATCACCGTAGAGGAGGGCGACAAATACTATTTCCGCGATATCACCTGGACCGGCAACTCCGTTTACCATGCCGATCAGCTCAACCAGGTTCTCGCCATCAAGCCCGGCGACGTCTACGACATCGTGACGATGGAGAAGCGCATCTACGGAGGTGGCAAGCAGAACGAGTACGACATCTCCAAGATGTACCGTGACAACGGTTACCTCTTCTTTAACATCACGCCTGTCGAGACCAATATCCAGAATGACTCCGTCGATGTCGAGATGCGTATCTCCGAAGGCAAGCAGGCCACCCTTAACAATATCATCATCAACGGCAACGACCTAACCAGTGAGAAGGTTGTCCGCAGACAGATCTTTACCCGTCCGGGTAATCTGTTCAGCCAGACGGACTTCGAGCGCTCCATCCGGGAAATCGCATCACTCGGCCAGTTCGATCCTGAATCCATCATGAGTTCGGACGGATATTCGATGATTCCCAACCAGAACAACAACACTGTCGACCTGGTGTATAACGTCACCGAGAAGCCGTCCAGCCAGTTGGAACTTTCCGGTGGATGGGGCGGCCGCACTTTCGTCGCTACTGCCGGTGTGTCCTTCAACAATTTCTCTACCAGGAGGATGTTCGAGAAGAATGCCTGGAGACCGGTCCCTCTCGGGGATGCCCAGAACCTTGCTTTCCGTTTCCAGACGAATGGTACATACTATACGGCGCTTTCTGCCAGCTTCGTGGAGCCATGGCTCTTCGGCAAGAAACCTACTTCGCTGAGCCTGTCCACCTATTATACGCGGCAGACAAACTCCAACACCTACCTGCAGATCCTGAGTCACGACCGCATGATGGAAATCTATGGCTTCTCGGCATCACTGGGTAATCGTCTGAAGTGGCCTGACAACTATTTCGTGCTGTACAACGGTCTCAGTTGGCAGACATATAAACTTACCAACTGGTATTCCGGATATTTCTTCTTCGACGACGGACTTTCGCATAATCTCAGTTACACTCTCAGCCTGACGCGAAATTCCACCGACCAGCAGATTTATCCCCGTATGGGATCCGATTTCTCGTTCTCGCTCCAGTTTACTCCTCCTTACTCCTTGTTCCGCAGGCACAGTTACGACGCTCACGGAAACAAGATCTCCGTGGATAACTGGCGCGATGTCGACTACAGCACCTGGACTTCCGGACAGCGCTTCCGTTGGATCGAGTATCACAAGTGGAAGTTCAATGCAGCCAGTTATACAAAACTCGTGGGTGACCTCGTCCTCATGACCAGGGCCCAGTTCGGTTATCTCGGCCGCTACAACAAGAATTGGGGTTATTCTCCGTTCGAGGGCTTCCTCGTCGGCGGCGACGGAATGTCGGGATACAGCACATACGGCTCGGATATCATACCTCTCCGAGGTTACGAGAATTATTCCCTAACTCCGTACGCACAGACAAGTTATAATTCCAACGGATATGCATACGCAGGCAATGTGTATGACAAATTCACCGTGGAACTCCGCTACCCTGTCATCCTGCAGCCCTCCAGCACCATCTTTGCTCTCGCATTCATTGAGGGGGGAAACTGCTGGGATTCGATCGAAAAATTCAATCCTTTCCAAATCAAACGCAGCGCTGGCGTGGGCGCGCGCATCTTCTTACCGATGGTGGGTCTGCTCGGCATCGACTGGGGTTACGGATTTGACGATTCCAGAAATGGCGGCAGCCAGTTCCATTTCATAATAGGACAACAATTTTAATTAAGATTAGATATGAAAAAGATTCTTTTGATTGCAGCGGTTTCGCTCATCGGTGTGGCAGCTTCGGCACAGAAGTTCGCTCATGTGAATTTCCAGGAGCTCGTGCAACTCATGCCCGAGTCCGATCAGGCACGTGCCGTGATCCAGGAGTCGCAGAAAAATGCACAGGAATCCTATCAGGAGATGATGAACGAATTCCAGGACAAGTATGCCAAGTATCAGCAGAATGTCAACTCCTATACTCCTGCCACCCGCAAGACCAAGGAGGATGAACTCACCCAGATCCAGCAGCGCATACAGGAATTCAGCCAGAATGTCGAGCAGGAACTTCAGGAACAGCAGCAGAAACTCATGGAGCCCATCTATAAGAAGGCTCAGGAAAAGATGAACGAGATTGCCAAGGCTGGCGGATACATTTTCGTGTTCGACCGCGGCTCGGTCCTCTACATCGATGAGGCTCAGAGCACCGATATTACCGGTGAATGCCGCAAGGCCCTTGGAATTCCTGAAAGCAGGACCCTTGAGAGCCTCCAGGCAGAACTTGCCGCCCAGGCACAGGCCGCATCAAACGCAAAGTAAAAGACGGCAATGTTTTAAAACTGTAATTATCACAATAATTAATAATGCAACACAAGGTTATTGACGCCAAAGATGTTGTGATTCGTTTTGCAGGAGATTCCGGTGACGGCATGCAGCTCACCGGGTCTCTTTTTGCAGATATGTCCGCCATCTACGGCAACCAACTTTCTACTTTCCCGGATTATCCCGCGGAGATTCGCGCCCCTCAGGGCACCGTGTCCGGAGTGTCCGGATTCCAGGTGCATATAGGCAGCAGCGATGTCAGCACTCCGGGCGATTTCTGCGATCTGCTTGTGGCAATGAATCCTGCCGCACTCATGGCAAACGCAAAATGGTGCAAACGCACCGCGATGATTTTGGTTGATTCCAATGCTTTCGACGAACCCGGCCTGCGCAAGGCAGGCTTCAAAACGGACAATCCTTTCGAGGAACTCGGCGTGGAAGACAGGGTGCTCATAGTTGCACCTATTACCGAACTGACAGAATTCAGTCTCAAGGACAGCGGAATGGATATCAAGGCTATACGGAAGTGCAAGAACATGTTCACTCTCGGTATGGCCTGTTTCATTTACGACCGTCCGCTGGACTACATCTATGCATATCTTGAAAGGAAGTTCGCGAAGAAGCATCCGGAGGTTATCGAGCCGAACAAGAAGGTGTTGAAGGACGGTTTCAACTACGCCTCCAACATGCAGATGATAGCCAACACCTATCATATCGAGCCTTCCCACCCCAAGAAAGGCAAATATCGCAACATTACCGGCAACCAGGCCACTGCATGGGGCCTCCTGGCAGCATCCGAAAAGAGCGGCCTGCCGCTTTTCTGCGGGTCCTATCCTATTACGCCGGCCACCAATATCCTTGAGGAACTCGCAATCCACAAGAGCCTTGGAGCCAAGACTTTGCAGGCAGAGGACGAGATCGCGGGCATATGCACCGCCATAGGCGCATCCTATGCAGGAAATCTCGCCGTAACCACGACCTCCGGTCCCGGACTGTCGCTTAAGAGCGAGGCCCTTGGACTCGCAGTCATGGCGGAACTCCCTCTGGTAGTGGTGGATGTGCAGCGTGCCGGTCCTTCTACCGGTATCCCTACGAAGACCGAGCAGACCGATCTGAACCAGGCTCTCTATGGCCGCAACGGTGAATGCCCCATCCCCGTGGTGGCGGCCCATTCCCCTTCGAACTGCTTCGACACAGCATTCAATGCCGCCAAGATTGCCCTTGAGCACATGACCCCTGTCCTGATGCTCTCCGAGGGTTTCCTGGGCAACGGAAGTGAACCATGGCTGATTCCTTCCATGAAGAATTATCCTGCTATCAATCCTCCATTTGCCAAGAGCCTCCCTGAGGATGGCAAATTCAAGCCTTTTGAACGTGATCCTGAAACCCTGGTGCGCAAGTGGGCTATCCCCGGCCAGAAGGGCTTCGAGCATCGTGTGGGAGGACTTGAGAAGAACCACAATGGAGTCTTATCCTCCGATCCTGCAAACCATGCCCTTATGGTTGCGGAGCGCGAGGCGAAGGTGCAGAAGATTGCCGATTTCATCCCCGCACTCGAACTGGACGGCCCTGCAAAGGGCAAACTCCTCGTGGTTGGCTGGGGCGGGACCTACGGCCATATCCTGTCTGCCGTAAATGAAGTCCGTGCATCGGGTGCAGAAGTCTCCCGTGCGCACTTCGACTACATATATCCTGTTCCACGCAATACCGGCGCAGTCCTGTCAGGCTTCGACAAGGTGCTGGTATGCGAACTCAACAGCGGTCAGTTCGCGAATTACCTGCTCGGGCTCTTCCCCGATGCTAAGATCATCAAGTTTGGCAAGGTCCAGGGGCAGCCGTTCCTCGTGAGCGAACTCGTGGACGCAATCAAGGAGGCTCTCTGATATGGCAACACTCTCTTTTAAGGATTTCAAGTCTGACCAGGAAGTACGCTGGTGCCCCGGCTGCGGCGACCATGCCGTGCTGGCTGCCCTGCAGAGGGCTCTGCCCAAGGTTAGCTCTGCATTGAACTACGAGAAGGAACGCTATGTGGTGGTATCCGGCATCGGATGCTCCTCGCGCCTTCCTTATTATATGGATACCTATGGTTTCCATAGCATCCACGGCCGTGCAACGGCCATCTCTACCGGCATCAAGGTGGCGAATCCATGGCTTACCGTATGGCAGGCCTGCGGTGATGGCGACGCCCTGGCAATTGGGGGAAACCACTTCATCCACGCCATCCGCCGCAACATCGACATCAATATAATCCTTTTCAACAACCAGATTTATGGCCTCACAAAGGGACAGTATTCCCCGACTTCCAAGTTCGGAGCGATTACCAAGACCTCTCCTTACGGCACCGTGGAGCATCCATTCAACCCCGGAAGCCTCGTGCTTGGCGCCAAGGGAACTTTCTTCGCCCGCAGCCTGGATGTGGAACTGAAACTCAATGAGGAAATCATGACCGCCGCTGCCCTGCACGACGGTGCATCCGTCATGGAAATGCTCACCAACTGCGTGATTTTCAATGACGGAGCACATCGCGACATTTCCGACGCTGCCACCCGTGCAGACCGCACCATCATTCTCCGCCATGGCGAGAAGATGATCTTCGGCAAGAACCGCGACAAGGGCCTGGTGCTCGACGGCCTGGGGCTCAAGGTGGTCAAAATCGGAGAGGACGGCTACACCGAGGATGATATCCTCGTGCACGATGCTCACTGCGAGAATGCAGGCATCCACATGATGCTTGCAGACATGAAGTATCCCGATTTCCCTGTTGCCCTCGGCGTCATCCGCGACGTGAAGGACGTTACTTACGACGACGGCGTGCGCGACCAGGTGAAGGACGTGATGCAGAAATCCAAGATTCACTGCGTGGACGACCTGCTTAACAGCGGCTCTACGTGGGAAGTGAAATAAACCAACCCTTTTTTAATAACACACAATGAAAACGTCAGAAATAATGGCGATGCTCCAGGCCAAACATCCTGGGGAAAACGAGTATCTTCAGGCAGTGCAGGAAGTGCTCGAAAGTATTGAAGAAGTTTACAATCAGCATCCCGAATTCGAGAAGGCGAAGATCGTGGAGAGGATGGTCGAACCGGACCGCATCTTCACATTCCGCGTCACTTGGATTGACGACAAAGGTGAAGTCCAGACCAACCTTGGATACCGTGTGCAGTTCAACAGCGCCATCGGCCCCTACAAAGGAGGACTTCGCTTCCATAAGGCAGTAACACCTTCCATGCTCAAGTTCCTCGGTTTCGAGCAGACCTTCAAGAATGCCCTTACGACCCTTCCTATGGGCGGTGCCAAGGGCGGATCCGACTTTGACCCCGTTGGAAAGAGCGATGCCGAAATCATGCGTTTCTGCCAGGCATTCATGCTTGAACTCTGGCGCTGCATCGGTCCCGACCAGGACATCCCTGCGGGAGATGTAGGTGTCGGCGGACGCGAAATCGGTTTCCTGAACGGAATGTACCAGAAACTCGCACGCGAGTATCATACCGGAGTCCTCACCGGAAAAGGCATGACCTGGGGTGGATCCATCCTCCGTCCCGAGGCAACCGGCTTCGGTGCCCTCTACTTTACCCAGCACCTTCTCCACAAGGCAGGTAAGGATATCAAGGGCAAGAAGGTCGCGATCTCCGGCTTCGGCAATGTGGCATGGGGAGCAGTGAAGAAAGCTACCCAACTCGGTGCAAAGGTGGTCGCAATTTCCGGACCGGACGGTGTTTGCATCGTTCCTGACGGCATGACTCCCGAGATGAATGACTACATGCTCGACATGCGCGCATCCAACCGCAACAAGGTTGAGGATATGGCTGTCAAGTTCCCCGGCAAGACCCAGTTCGTGGCCGGCAAGAAGGCATGGAGCGTTCCTTGCGACATCGCCCTCCCTTGCGCATTCCAGAACGAACTCAGCGAGGATGATGCGAAGGAACTTAAGGCAAACGGCTGCTGGTGCTGCTGTGAGGTGTCCAATATGGGATGCCAGCCCGGCGCTATCCACTTCTTCCAGAACAACGGAATCCTATTCGCTCCCGGGAAGGCCGTGAACGCCGGCGGTGTTGCAACTTCCGGTCTCGAGATGACCCAAAATGCTGCACACCTCAGCTGGACTGCACAGGAAGTGGACGACCGTCTGCATCACATCATGGAGAGTATCCATGAGCAGTGCGTCAAGTTCGGAACCCGCGCTGACGGCAGTATCGACTATGTGAAAGGCGCAAATATCGCCGGTTTCATGAAGGTCGCCACCGCCATGCTCGAGCAGGGTATTATTTAAGCCGAGTTTTAATTTAATTATTTATAAATAATTAGTAACTTTGCAGCCGCCTTTATGGGCGGTTGCATTTTTTGTGCGAATAATATACAGTTTAACCAAAATATGTCTGACAAGAAATTCAATGTCAAGTATTGTGTGCTTCTGCCTATAGTGCTTATAGCCACGATATTCCTCTGGGCAGTGCCTACTTCGTTCTTCGGCATCGACGCCCTTACCGCAACCCAGCAGCGTGTGATAGCACTCTTCGTGTTTGCCGCTCTGATGTGGATCTTCGAAATCATCCCCAACTGGACCACCTCCCTTCTGGTCATCGTTCTTTCGCTGCTGACCGTTTCCAATAAGGGACTCGGCTTCCTATGCACCCCCGAGGCTGGCAAGCTGGTCAATTACAAAGACCTGATGGCATCCTTTGCGGATCCGGTCGTGATGCTTTTCCTCGGTGGTTTCGTGCTGGCCATCATGGCAGAGAAATATGGTCTGGACGTCACCATGGCCCGTTTCCTCCTGAAGCCCTTCGGAAAGAAACCCAAGATGGTGCTCCTCGGGTTCCTGCTGGTGATTTCCATCTTCTCCATGTTCATGAGCAACACTGCGACTGCAGCCATGATGCTCGCCTTCCTGGCTCCGGTGCTCGCTGCTCTTCCTTCCGATGACAAGGGCCGTATCGGCCTTTCGCTCGCAATCCCTGTCGCAGCCAACCTCGGTGGTATAGGCACTCCTATCGGAACACCTCCTAATGCCACCGCTGTGCGTTTCCTCGAGGATGCCGGCAAGGCCGTCGGATTTGCTGACTGGACTTTCCGCATGGTTCCTTATGTGCTTATAATGATTCTCTTCGCCTGGATTCTCCTCCAGATATTCTTCCCCTTCAAGAGCAAGGAGGTTGTCCTGAATATTCCTGAGAACAAGCGCAAGAAAGATTGGAAGACCACCGTGGTATGGGTTACCTTCATCGGCACCATCCTCCTCTGGATGACAGAACAGATCCACCACATCAACTCCAACGTTGTCGCCCTTATCCCTCTGGGTGTTCTCACTGCTACCGGGATCTTCACCAAGGAAGATATCAAGGAAATCAACTGGAGCGTGCTCTGGTTGGTGGCCGGAGGTTTCGCACTCGGAACCGCCCTGCAAGGCACGGGCCTTGCAAAGGTGCTTATCGAGGCAATTCCTTTCGGAAGCATGTCCGTCGTAGTCGTGTTAATCGTGGCCGGCCTCGTCTGCTACTTCCTTTCCAACTTCATCAGCAACTCCGCTACTGCTGCGCTGCTGATACCTATCCTTATAGTTGTCGCCGAAGGCATGGCGGATCCGAATGCGGCCAACAACGCAAGTTTCATGGCTCTCGGAGGAACCCAGGCAATGATTTCCTTCATCGCAGTCTGCGCGTCCATCGCGATGCTCTTCCCGATTTCAACTCCTCCGAATGCCATTGCTTCTTCCACCGGACTGGTTGAGACCAAGGATATGGCCAAGGTCGGTATTATTGTCGGTGTTGTCGGATTTGTGCTTGGTTTCTTCTGGCTCACCAAACTTTTCCCTTTTGCCTAAACCTCACGAAATGAAAAAGATATTTACAATCATTGCTTTCGCTGTTTTCTCCCTTTCCGCATTTGCACAGGAGAGCAAGCCCAGCATCGAGGTTCACGGATTCATCCGTAATTTCTATGCATTCGACACCCGTAAGATGATAGGTCTTACTGAGGATTTCTTTACTTATGTTCCTTATGACGAGCAGCTTGCTGCAAACGGGGATGATGTCAACGCCTTCCCTAATTTCCGCTTCGCCGCCCTCACTTCCCGCCTTTGGGTAGAGGTAAAGGGTTATGAAATCGAAGGATGGAAGGTAGGTGCCCGTGTAGAGGGTGACTTCTACAATGGCTTGAGTTCTACTACGCCTAGGAATAATGTCGAGGACAAAACTACCGGTACGGCCAACTTCCGCTTGAGGCAGGCTTTTGTCACCCTTGCTAAGAACGACTTTACGATCAAGGCTGGTCAGAGTTGGCATCCTATGGCTGCAGACATGCCAGATGTATTCTCCCTAAACACCGGTGCTCCCTTCGGCCCATTCAGCCGTACTCCTCTGGCTCAGTTGGACTATAATATCGGCAGCGGCCTTTCACTTACCGCCGCTGCTCTGTGGCAGATGCAGTACGCCTCCACCGGCCCGGACGGAAAGAGTGCCAGTTATATAAAATATGGTAATACTCCGGAGCTGTATCTCGGTTTGAATTATAAGGCTGACGGCCTTCTGATGCGTGCTGGTATTAATATGCTGAGCATCAAGCCAGTCCTTAGTGATGAGTATGGTTTCCGTTCCGACCGTATCACTACGTTCATCCCTTTCTTCTATGCGCAGTATGCGAAGGACCTCTTCAGTGTTAAATTCAAGACTGTCTATGCTGAAGCAGGCGACCATCTCAATCTGAACGGTGGATACGGTGTCAGCGAAGTCCTTGCCGACAATAATCGCAAATACACTCCTACCCGCAACTCTTCCAGTTGGTTGAGTCTTGTTTACGGTAAGAAGCTTCAGGGTATCCTTTTCGCTGGTTATGTGAAAAACTTCGGCACCGCAGAAGCTATTGTGAAGCCTGCAGGCGCCACCAAAGAAACAGATTATTTCTGGTTCAGCGGCAATAGTTTCAGTAATTTCAACCAGATGCTCCGTCTGACTCCTACCGTCATCTACAATCTCGGCAAGGTGGCTTTCGGCCTAGAGTATGAGCTTACCTCCGTACAGTATGGCGACAAGGCCAAGGGCATGAACCTGGCTAACGGTCTGTATGATCAGGGACTGCACTGGGTGACCAATCACCGCGTGCAGGGTCTCCTTAAATATACCTTCTGATTTTAACCAATCAATAGATCGAGGCCTTCGGCGATTCGCCGGAGGCCTTCTTTCATTGTGGCCTCAGGGCAGGCAAGGTTGATGCGGCAGCCGGAAGGCCCGCCGTAGATGGCTCCGTCGTTGATTCGCACCCTGTTGTTTTTCAGCAGATACTCTGCAACTGTCTTGCCCTCCTGCCCGGCAGCGCCCTCGCAGTGTTTTGCCGGCCTGAAAGCATCTGCAAAATCCGCCCATAGAAGATAGGTGGCTTCAAGTTCGGGGATGCGGACAGCGGGGAAGCGTTCCGCGAAAAGATCGCGAAGCATTACGAAATTGCTGTGAACCAGTGCATTCATCCGCTCCAGCCAGGCCGCCCCCTCGTCGGTGTAAGCCGCCTGCAGGGCCACGATGCCGAACTGATTCACATCGCAATGCTCCCAGATGTTTATCACACGGTCCATGCGTCTTCGCAAATCCTCATTGGCACTGATGATATTGGCTATCTGTACGCCGGCGATATTGAATCCCTTGGTAGGGGAGACGAAGGAAATGCTGTTCCGGGCGAACTCTTCCGAAATGGACGCGAAAGGTACGTACTTCTTGCCCGGAGCGACTATCTCGCAATGAATCTCATCGCTTATGATCATGACGCCATGCTTCAGGCATATATCGCCGAGGCGTACCAGTTCCTCGCGGGTCCAAAGTCTGCCGGAGGGGTTGTGAGGGTTGCAAAGCAGGAAAGCCTTTGCGGCAGGATCCGCGCAACGGCGCTCGATGTCGTCGAAATCCATTTCGTAGCGCTTTAATGCAGGATTCCAGAGCAGGCGGCTCTCGCTGGTTTCGCAGCCTTGGTTGGTGATATTGTGGAAAAAGCAGTTGTATGCGGGCACGTTCAAAACAACCTTGTCGCCTGGATTGGTGAGAGCCTTCACGGCTATGGAAGTAGCTGGCACTATGCCCTGCACCGGGATAATCTGCTCTCTGGAAATAGTCCATCCATGACGGCTTCCGAACCAGCGGATGACTGATTCATAATATGATGCTGGTACCTCGGTGTATCCGAATATGCCCTTGTCCACCCTTTCGCGCAGGGCTTTGAGAATGCATGGTGCTGCAGGAAAATCCATCTCCGCTACCCACATAGGAATAACATCGGGATCGCAGGTATCCCATTTGACATCGTTGGTGCCCCGCCCGAGGCCCTCTGAAACAAAGTCGAAATTGTACATGTCAAGCAAATTCTTTTTTCATCCACCGTTTGCCCCTGATGCGCAGGAAGAAAATGATGCCGCGCACGTTAAGCTCTATACACATCGCAATCCAGTAGCCTGTAAGGCCGATTTTTGGGGTAAGTATCATGGCGAGCCCAATGCGCACCACCCACATGCTTGCGAAGTTCAGGATCATCGGAACCATGGTGTCACCTGCGCCTACGCAGGACCCGTAACCTATTATCGACACCGCATACAGCGTTTCGGCGAAGGCTTCGATGCGGAGCACCTTGACGCCCAGCGCGATAACCTCGGGGTCGTTTGTAAGCAGTCCCATCATCTGCGGGGCAAGGATAAACATCAGAATACCCGCACCTGTCATCAGGGCAGCGGCCAGGCCTGTCGTAATGTAGGCGAACTGGCGTGCCAGGTCCTTGCGCTTGGCCCCGATGCTCTGCCCCACGAGGGATGTGGCAGCGTCGCTGAGCCCATAGCCGGGCATATAGCAGAAACTCTCCGCCGTGATGGCAAAGGAGTTGGCAGCAATCGCGATGGTACCCAGCGGAGCAACAATTACAGTGCTCATTACGTAGGCACCTCTGGTAATGAGGTTCTGCAGCCACATGGGGCCGCTGATGCCGAAAGCCGCCTTGAGCGATGCCTTGTCCGGAATCCAGGAGCTGCTGTCCTGCAGGATGTTAAGTTCAGGGCAGACTATAAAAAGATACCAGAGTGCAAATGCGTGGGTGATCATTGTGGCAAGGCCGGTGCCGAGCGCGGCCCCCTTTACGCCCATGCCCAAAACATAGATGAACAGGTAATTGAGACCGACGTCCAGAACGCAAGCGGATACTTCCACGATGCTGGGGACCTTCATATTACCGCTGGCCTGTAGCATGGAGCATGAGGTTACTGCTATCTGCATCACCGGCAGGAAGGCGCAGAAAATGGCGAAATATGCGCTGGCGTCCGGGCAGATGGAGGCATCGCCACCCAGCCAGTAGGGCAGGAAGGGGCTGATAACCAGCCCGATGAAAGCCAGGATGAGGCTGAAGCCCAATACACTGATAAAACCCTTCCGCATTACCTCGCGGGCCTTTGCGTAGTTGCGCGAACCTATGAGTTGGGAGACCTGCACCGAGAAACCGGATGAGTTCGCAAAGCAGAATCCGCCGAATATCCATGTGCTGGTGGCCACCAGGCCGATAGAGGCTGCCTGTTCGGAACCAAGGCGCCCCACCATGCCTGCATCTATATATTCCATGATGATGGTGCCGAGTTGGGCAAGCATGGCTGGAAGGCCCAGCAACCATGCCAGTTTCAACTGCTCACGGCGGAGCAGGGGCTCGCCCCCGCGCAACTTCTCCAGCAATAAATCTTTGTTCGATGCGGACATAGGCCGCAAATTTAAGAATTATCCCCGATATTCACTCGGTGTCAAACCGGTATGCGACTTAAAAAATTTATAGAAAACCGATGCGTTCGGGAAATGGAGTTTGTAGACTATCTCCTTGATGGGCATGACGGAGTACTTCAGCATATTCTTGGCCTCGAGTATCACGAATGAATCTATCCACTCCGGACCGGATTTACCGCTGGCATTCTTGATTATCTTCGAAAGGTACTTGGGAGTGAGGCAGAGTTTATCGGCATAGAAGCCCATCGCCCTTTCCCTGTCGTGATATTCCGCAACCAGTTTGAGGAACTGCTCCAACACCAGTTTCGCGCGCATGGTCTGTTCTCCATTGGATTTCGGTCGCTCTGCTGTAAGGAGTTTTTCCTGCCAGATGCTGCCGGCATAGTAGAGACACGAGGATACTATGTTGCGAAGTACCTGCTTCAGACCTTTTGGAGAATTCCTGACAAGGGCATCTACCAGTTCGAAGTAACGGGAAAAAATCGCGCGCTCATCTCCGTTCATCTCGAAGCATGGATTATCCAGCACGGCTATGCTTTCGTTGAACATGCGGACATAGTCCATGCGCGAACTGGACAGGAAGTCGCTGGAAACGGCAACGACGACAAAGTGCAGACGGTCGAGCTGGTCGTCTTCAATGCTGTAGATCCTGCTGATGTTTCCCGGAAGATTGATGATGACAGAGTTTTCGTGGATATCGTATGTTTTCAGATCGATCTCTGCCTTGAGTTCTCCTTCCAGGCAGAATACGGCCATGTATCCATCCAACCGACAAGGGTACTTGAGAATATCGAGAACCTCATGCTGGTGGATCTCTGCGATGAAAAAATCGTCAGACAAGGTGTCAGTAACTGTGCCGGGGAATAATTTCTGCAGGTCGTTCAGACTGATTTCGTGAGGGTGATTGTCCATGTGTTGATTGAATTCAATTCTACAAATCTAATATAAAAATGTAAAATAGTAGATAAATTCGACCTTTCCGAAACAATGCGCCGCCTTTTGATTTCTTTTTGGAACAATTAAGGCAGTGATTTTGCAGAGCAGACAGGCGCAAATGAAAAATGAAATGAAAAGAATGATCCGTGTTGCCGGCATAGTGCTGGCATTAGCAGGGTTCCCCGCACAGGGGCAGGAAACGGAGGCATTGCCCAGCGCCCTTAGCCTGGACGACTGCCGCCAGATGGCGATAAGCAGTAACAAAAAACTAGACCAGCAGCGTGCCAAACTCGAAATGGCAGGTTACGACCGCAAGATAGCTGCCGCTAATTATTTCCCGAAAATCAGTGCCATCGGCACTTATCAGCATACATGGGGGGATTTCTCGCTGGTTGATGAAAGCAATATCCCGCAGTTCGGTCAGGAAGCGGCAAATCTCCAAAGTGCTTATAACGAAAGGATAGATGCTCTTACGCAGCTTGTCAGCTCCAATCCTGTGATTGCTGCAGCCATTGCATCCGATCCAAAGATTGCGGATCTGGTGAACACCCTTACGGCTGTTGAGACCAATTCTGCGATAGCGGGTGTAGGGCAGAGGGTGGACCAGGCGATAGATGAAACCATCCATCCCGACATTTCCGACATATATCTCGGCGCAATCAGCGTGCAGCAGCCCCTCTTCGTCGGCGGCAAGATAATCGCTTCCAACAAGATGGCGAAGTATGCCGAGGAACTTGCCCGCTATGAATATGACGGCGACTATGATGCGATCCTTATCGACGTCGACCAGGCATACTGGCAGGTAGTATCCGTGGCAAACAAGAAGAAACTGGCCGAGAGTTATTCGGATCTTCTCCACAAGATGAAAAACAATGTGGAGATTTCCGTGAAGGAGGGCGTAGCCACGGAGGCGGACGCTCTTACTGTAAAGGTAAAGTGCAACGAGGCAGACATGACACTCACCAAGGCAACCAACGGCCTGGTACTTGCCAAGATGCTGCTATGCAAGCAGATAGGTCTTCCTCTCGATACGGATATCAGGCTTGTGGACGAGGGGCTCGAGATGGTCCCCATACCCGAGGATGAGCCAGACAAGAACATGGAAGAAATTGTGGCGGCAAGGTCTGAAACCAAACGTTTGGATCTCGCTCGCAAGATCTACCACGAAAAGACCAATGTCGCCCGGGCAGACATGCTCCCTACGGTCGCCCTGACAGGCAATTACCTGGTGATGAACCCCAATATGAATCACGGTTTCCAGAACGAGTTCGGCCAGCACTGGGCGGCGGGTGTGATGGTAAGTGTGCCTCTCTTCCACGGCACCGAGGCCCTTCAGAAAACCCGGAAGGCGAAGGCCGAGGAGCGGATATACCAGAACAAGTACGATGATGCATGCGAACTGATAGAAATGCAGGTGACGCAGTTGAGGCAGCAGCGCAAGGAAGCCATGCAACGGCTGGAAATGGCGAACAGCGACCTTGCCAGTGCAGATGAGAACCTGCGCATAGCGACCATCGGTCAGGAAGCCGGAGTGGTGGACGTGAACACCGCGCTCGGCGCCCAGACAGCCTGGCTCAAAGCCCACAGCGAGTGCATAGACGCAGGCATCGAACTTCAGCTCAATAACTCCAGGCTCAAGGCGGCCCTGGGCAATTACAAATCGGATATAGAATTGGCAGACAATAAAGAATAAACAGATATGGAAAAGAAGAAAAACTACAACCTTATAATAGGTATCGCATCGCTGGTAGCGATTGTGCTGATTATCGCTCTGGTCGGTTACCTTGTCAGCAAACCCCGCCCGCACGTAATCCAGGGCGAGACCGAGGCTGTCGAATACAGGATTTCCTGCATGGTGCCGGGACATGTGACAGAACTCTACTACAGGGAAGGTCAGGAAGTGCGCAAGGGAGATACGGTCGCATTCATCGACTCTCCGCAAGTGAGGGCGAAACTCGCCCAGGCGCAGGCCGCCCGTTCAGCCGCCAAGGCGCAGAGCACCAAGGCCCAGAACGGTGCCCGGAAAGAGCAGATAGCCGGAGCATACGAACTCTGGCAGCAGGCCCAGGTGCAGGAGGATATAATGAAGAAGAGTTTCGAGCGTGTGAAAAGCCTTTATGAACAGAAGGTTGTCGCAGCCCAGAAGTATGACGAAACCAAGGCGAAGTACGATGCGGCAGTCGCTCAGGCCAAGGCTGCGAAGAGTCAGTACGACATGGCATTGAAAGGTGCCCGTGAAGAGGATAAGACTGCGGCGGAAGCCCTTGTGCACCAGGCAGAAGGCGCTATCCAGGAAGTCGATTCCTATCTTAAGGAACTCTATCTCGTTTCGCCTGCTGACGGAGTAATCTCGAACGTCTATCCCAAGCAGGGAGAACTGGTAGGGCAGGGTAGTCCGGTTATGACGGTAACCGACCTTTCCGACATCTGGTTCACCTTCAACATCCGCGAAGACCAGCTCCACGGCATGAACGTTGGTGACGAACTGACGGTCAGCATACCTGCTCTGGACGGCGCGTTGCTCAAGGCAACTGTGAATTACATGGCAGTGCGCGAGAGTTACGCCACATGGAAAGCGACCAAGGAAACCGACTTGTACGACGCAAAGACATTCGAGGTGCGTGCTGTGCCCGCAGAGACTCTTAAGGGACTACGTCCGGGCATGACGGCGATAGTGGAGAAGTAAAATGACATTCTGGCAGAAAATATTCATAGTAGTCCGCCGCGAACTCCGGATCTGGGTCCGCAGACCCATATATCTGCTTGGAACGGTGGCAGTAATGGCGTTCTGCACCATCTTCTACCTTAGTTTCCTGAAAGACGGTGTGCCTTCCGACGTTCCTATCGCAGTGGTGGACCTGGACCGCAGTTCTACGTCGCGCAACTTTTGCCAGCAACTCGATGCTACCCAATTGGGTAAGGTCGTATACTACGATGATTTCTCATCTGCACGTGCCGGCCTGCAGGGAGGCAAGGTGACCTCGGTCTGCTTGATCCCGGAGGGGTTCAACCGCGACATCCAGGCCCAGAGGCAGCCGCATTTCAGTTTCTACATCAATGGCCTGTACTTCCTCGGAGGATCGCTTGCATGGAAGGACATCCTTACCATGGTCAATCTGACCTCCGGTGCCGTGCAGCGTGAGGTCCTGCGCATGAAAGGTGTGGACGAGAGCGAAATAATGGGGCTCCTGCGCCCGGTGGACGTGGATGTGCACCAGATTGGCAATCCTACCATGAACTACGGCGCCTATCTTGCAAACATGATGATTCCGGCCATGCTGCAGATGGTGATTGTCATTGTCCTTATATACTCGCTTGGCACAGAACTTAAATACGGAACGGGCAGGCATCTGATGCAGGTGACGGGAGGCGACATATACGCTGCAATATCCGGCAAGGTCGCATTGTACACCCTGCTGTTCACCGTAATCGGATGGACTTTGGAGATAATCCTCTACAAGTGGATGGATTTTCCGCTGGCCGGACGGCTCGGGGAGATGCTTCTCGCATGCTTCCTGCTTGTACTGGCAAGTGAGGCGGTGGCCATACTCATCATTGGCTGCGTGCCGGTATGCCGATTTGCGCTTAGTATCGGTGCCCTGTACAGCGTGCTGGGACTGTCCCTTACAGGCTTTACACTGCCGGTGGAGGCAATGCCCTTGGGCCTCAGGGGCCTTACGATGATGTATCCCCTGCGGTATTATTACGAAATATACGTGCACGTGGGTATTTTCGACAATCCTTTCGGGGACTGGTATGTGTATGTACTGTCCATGCTGGCTTTCTGCTTCCTGCCTTTCCTGGTACTCAGGAGACTGCACAGCGCATACGACAAACTTGATTATGCGAGGAACTAGCAATGAGAGACTCTTATCTTATTAGATGGCTGCGCGATACGCTGGGAATCTTCAACAACGAGTTGAGGAGCATTCTCCACGACGGAGGAGTGATGATCATCTTGATTGCCGCAGGCTTTTTCTACCCTATTCTTTATAATTTTGTATACAAGAACGGTATCCTGGAAGAGACTCCGGTCGCGGTGGTTGACAATGCCGACTGCAGCGACACCCGCCGTATGATACGCGAGATGGACGCCACGCGCGAGATGGACATCGCTTTTGAATGCGTGTCGATGGAAGAAGCCAAGGAACTCTTCCGTCAGCGCAAAGTCAACGGAATCATTTATTTCCCGGCTGACTTCGGCGAGCGTCTGGCATATAAGGAAACGGCCACATTCAGCATCTATGCCGACATGAGCAGTTTCCTCTATTACAAGAATGTGCTGATGGGTTCCAACTTCGTGATGCTCCACGAGGTGAACCAGATTAAGATAGAGCGTTATGCATTCGACGGCCTTACCGATGCACAGGCAGACCAGGCAGTGAACACCGTCCTGTACGAGGATATCAACCCCTACAACAGAGCATTCTCCTACAGCATCTTCTTGATTTCAGCAATCCTCATGCTGATTATCCAGCAAGTGATGTTCTACGGCATGAGCATGAGCGTAGGAACCATGCGCGAGGAAAACCGCAGTTTCGCATCCCTTCCGGATTCGTTGAAAGGGCACGGAGTGGGACGTGTGGTAATCGGCAGGGGAGCGGTCTACTGGCTGATATTCATGATAATAGGGATCTACGTCACTACCATCGTGCCTGCTATGTTCAGCTTCCCGCAGAGGGGTAACTTCTGGGATATCATGGTGCTGCTCAGCCTGTTCGTTACCGTCTGCGTATTCTTCTGCATGGCTTGGAGCACTATGGTTACGCGCCGGGAATCGGCCTTCATCCTTTTCCTGTTCATGTCGCCTGTATGTGTCTTCCTTACCGGGTTCAGTTGGCCGACTTCGGCATTCCCGGCATTCTGGAAATACTTTTCATATCTGTTCCCATCCACATTCGGCTGCCAGGCCTTTATCAATCTGAATACGGCCGGCGCAAATCTCGAGATTGTCGCGCCGTTGCTGCGTGCGCTCTGCATCCAGGGTGTCGTGTATTTCGTGCTGGCCTGCGCCGCAGTATATGTCGAGAATTTTGTGCTAAAACGCAAGGACGAGATCGACTCGGCTATCCGTAATGTGGAAGACCGCATCATCCGCCGTGGCGCAGTCATAAGCAATCACATCGAAAAGCGTCTGGAACGCTGACATTCTGTCAGACAGTCGCACTTGGCAGAACTTTTGTGTATCTTTGCAGCGGAGTTCCCCGGGAGCGGGGGACTCCGCTAAATGTACGATTATGTCAGAGAAAACAAATAAAGAAGGGCAGAAGCCCGTGGAAGAAACTGCAAAGGCAGAAAAACAGTCAAAGAAAAAGGGAGAAGATCTTCAAAAAAAGATAGAGGATCTGGAAGGCAAGTTGAAAAAGGAACATGACGACTATCTGCGTCTGATGGCAGAGTTCGAGACTTTCCGCCGCCGCAGCGCCGAGGAGCGTCTTGCACTGGTGGGTTCGGCATCAGCCGATACCATCAAGGGCCTTCTTCCCGTGCTGGACGATTGCGAAAGGGCTATGGAACTTCTCTCGAAATCTTCCGACGAGGCTGCCAAGGAAGGCACCGCGCTCATATATAACAAATTGATGGACTACCTTAAGACAAAAGGGCTTGCAGTAATCGAAGCAAAGGGTGCGAAGTTCGACGTCGACTTCCACGAGGCGGTCACACAGTTCCCGGCTTCCGCCCCGGAGCAGAAGGGGATGGTGATCGACGTGGTGCAGACAGGCTATACCCTGAACGGCAAGGTCCTGCGCTATGCAAAGGTGGTCGTAGGAGCATAAACTATGGCAGAGAAAAGAGATTACTATGAAGTGCTTGGCATCCAGAAGAGTGCCAGCGACGATGATATAAAGCAGGCCTACCGCAAGGCCGCCCTGAAGTGGCACCCGGACCGCTGGGTGAGCGGAACCGATGCCGAGAAGAAGACGGCTGAGGAGAAGTTCAAGGAAGCGTCCGAGGCCTATTCAGTGCTGTCCGACCCGCAGAAGCGTGCCAAGTATGACCAGTTCGGTTTCGCCGGCGTAGATGGTGCGGCCGGGCCAGACTTCAGCCAGGGCTTCGGCAATCTGAACGATATCCTGGAGAACCTCTTCGGCGGTGGTTTCAGTTTCGGCGGAGGCGGTTTCGATTTCGGGGGTTTCGGCTTCGGAGGCGGAGCACAACGCCAGGGAGCGCGTCCCATGCGCGGGCGCGACATCCGCACCCGTGTCAAACTCACATTGGAAGAGATACAGAACGGATGTGACAAGGAAGTGACCATAGAACGCAACCGTCCCTGCCCAGACTGCGGCGGACGCGGAACAAAGAATGAATCCGACATCAGGACCTGCCCTACATGCAAGGGCCGCGGTCAGGTTGGCCAGACCGTGAACTCTTTCTTCGGCCGTACTGTTACATATTCTACCTGTCCCCAGTGCAACGGCGAGGGTAAGATAGTGTCCAATCCATGCCGCCGATGCAACGGCACCGGCCTGGAACGCAAGAAGGAAACTATCCGTGTACATATCCCGGCGGGAGTTGAGAACGGCATGCAGATAACCGTACGCGGCGAAGGCCATGCCGCACCACGCGGAGGTGTGAACGGAGACCTCCTTATCGTCGTGGAGGAGCAGGCCCATTCCCAGTTCAAGAGGGAAGGGGAGAACCTTTTCTATACCCGAGTGATTTCTGTGACAGATGCTATCCTGGGCTGTGAACTTACCATCCCCTGCCTGGACGGCCCGTATAAGCTCAAACTCGATGCCGGCACCCAGTCCGGCACCGTGCAGCGCCTCCGCGGAAAGGGCATGCCTTCCGTGAACGGATATGGCAAGGGAGACCTA
>CACWOZ010000010.1 GCA_902762655.1 uncultured Bacteroidia bacterium | reverse complement strand
TTGTTGAGGCGAATAGCACGTTCTGAACGCGAAAGGCCGAGTTTAATTAGTTCGGCATTCATACTCTCCAGATTCACGAGCACAATAAGCTCTCTCAATGAAGCATCATCCCTAATGTTCCCTTTAGAAGATGGATTCTCATCACGCCACATTTTGGCAGTCTTCCCAAACAGCGCAACATTTAATACATCGGCCTCATTGGCGTAGATGAAAAACTGAGCCCTTGTAGATATATCTTCTGGAACCAGGTGCTCCTTGATGGCATCCGTATGGATTTTATAATTTATCTTGGTCAGCTCTCGATTCAAATTCCATCCAAGGGACAAACGGCTATTCTCCTCCGACTTTAAGCGCTGATAGTCCTTTACGATGTACAGTTTAAATTCTGGTGAAATCCAGGAAGCGAACTCAAACGCTATGTCTTGGTGAGCAAAAGTCGCTGCATAGCGCCCCTGTTTGGTCACAATCCCCTTGGCGGCGGTTTGTTCTACCCATCTCTTAGGAGTCAAGACAAAACTGTTAAGGCCCGCCTCTCTCTCAATTGCCTCGAATTCGATGTAATTGAAATCAGGATTATGGAAACGCTCCCAAAGCCCAAGTCCCGGCGCTTCATCTGTACTTTGATGAGCGTGACAACCGCATTGAAGAGACGCAGGACTACTCGCCGAAGGGGTTCACCGAGGAAACAGTCCTGAATGACTTCCCCGTACGCGACAAGAAGTTGGTCCTGCACATCCGTCGCAGGCGCTGGCTCCGTCCGGATGGCAACAGTTGCGTGCTGGATGTATATCCCCGTCTGGTAGCAAAAGGGACGCGGTTCTCGGAAGAGTTCGCCGGGTTCTTGAAAAAACATTTGGATACGACGCCAGTAACTGCACGTTCCCTGGGTAACACCTACCACGTAGACGGCGACAACGGAATCTCCAGTATATTACGGGCAGCCCAACGGTGCGCTTCTGTCCATCATACAGCGGTCCTTCTATTCCAACGGCGCGAATATCGCCGGCAAGCCTGCACCCGGCCGCGGAGACGAGCCATGGGCGCCGATGCACTTTATCCGCTAGTCCGATAACAAAACGGTCGTTATTGAGTATCAGCCACAATCGCTGCTTGAAGTAAAAAATATGCGCTCCTTTTCCGGAAAGAAGCGCATCTGAAAAATGCAATTTGCTATATCCTACTTGAGGGCTGCGTATGCCTTGGAAAGCTTGTCAGCGTAGATATTGTACTCTGTAGGGCCGTAGTAAAGTTTGGCAAACTCTACCCAGGAGCGGTTTTTGAGAGCCTCGACCATCTTTGAATTCGATTTCAGGAAAGCCACGAACAAATCAAGTTGAGCGACCTCGCTTTCTTTCATCTTGGAAACAAACTCCTGCACGGACTTGCAGCCGCACTTTCCGTAATTGAAACCCATTATCTGGAACATGCCCCAGCTCGCAGAAGAGAGAGCGGCATCTTCATGAATCGCGACGGCCCTCTCAAGACGTTCCCATTCACCGACTCCGCCGACAAACTTCGATTTGTCCAGCCTCTGGTGAAGAATATCCTCGTTACCTTTCACGTAATTCTGAGGATTAAGGCCCCTCGTCCTGAGCTGCTGCCAGAAGATATGTCCCTGGAAAAGAATCATAGGATCGCCATTGGCCAGGAAACCACCGTGACCGCCGGTATCCACCTTCCAGACTGCCTTCAGCGCGGCAGCCTCGACACCCATTCCCTTTGCGCGGGTCTCGATGTCTTCGTCGCTGATTCCATACTTCGAGCTATTGGATCCGTCATCCGGCAAGCCGAGTTCGCTGTACAGCACACGCTGAAGTTCACTTGTCTCTTCTCCGTCGTCTTTACTGCATGACACCACTGTCGACAAACCAAGGAAGCAGCAGAAAGCTGCAAGCATAAAACTAAACTTTTTCATAATTCTTATTCTCATCATTTCATTCTTGGCCGCGAAATTACGAAAAAAAAGGTAATTTTGCAGAACAGGAGAATGCAAAATGAATACTCTGCCTGCAAAATATCTGCTGATGACCGCAATTGCCCTGGTGGCGATGGGGTGCAGGAAGGCACATTATGAACCGGACCCCGCCGACGTCCCCTCCGGCAAAGCTCTGGTGACAGTCGTGTACGATCCCGGCGCTTTGGGCGACAGGAGCTACAACGATCTGATTTATGCCGGAGTCGAGCGGACCGCCCTCGCAAACGGGCTGCGCACAATGCAGTTTTCACCGTCCACAAGCGCGGAGGGCCTTGCAATCCTCCAGACTTATTTCGAGCAGATGTCAATGCTCCGGGACACGGTGCGGAGACTTCTCATAGTGGCGGGGAGCGAATACGACGATTATCTCCGCCGGCACAGCGATGAGCTGGGAGCATGTCCGCGCGCTGACCTGCTGTACCTTGAAACGAAGGATCCGCTTCCCGGCAAAGGATCCACCATCTGCCTGCCGTATTATAGCGCCATGTACGAGGCCGGAGCGGTCGCAACCGCGTTCTCGGACAACTTGCTCTTGATTGCCGCGAATCCCCTGGCGTCGGCCATAAGGGAGTCCGTGGAAGGTTTTACAGAAGGCTTCAATGCAAAATACGTCCTGACCGGGGATGACCATGAGCTTCTGGTGGAATGGATTTCCGATGAAGAAGGGGGCGGATTCAGGATTGACGACGAAGACGCGATGCGCATAGTCTACGACTCCGAAACCCTCCCGATCGCCCAGCTCGTATTTCCGGTGTGCGGGGGCGCTTCCGGCACATTCTACCGCATGAGCGGCCTGTTCGGAGGATTTGATTATATAGGCATCGACGTTGTCAGCATCTCTAACCACTGCCCGTTTTCCGTAGTCAAACATATCGACAGGGCCATTGATCTGTGCGTCGGCCAGTGGCTGTCTTCAGAGGGGATGCCAAAGCACCAGACCCTGTCATTTGCCGACGGATGGACGGAAGTCGTCCTGCATCCCTACACCGATTTGCAGAAAGCCATCATTGAACGTTATCTGCCGGAAGATCTGCTCCAAACCATACACGCAGACGCCATGAAAAAGGAGGCCGGGAATGAGTAAAAGGCTGATTGGTATCCTGCTGTGCATCGCCGCGGGCCTGATCCTGACGGCATGCGGGAATAAAGAGACGGTGTATCAGAGCCAGCGTCACTGGACAGAACGCACGGTAGCCGTCGTGGCGCCCATTGGCGACAAAACTTCCAAAAAGCGGCTTGAGCGCACGGCGAAATGGTTCCTGGACAACTTTCGGGAAGCGCAGCGACACAACGCCGTCGCAATCGACCTCAAACTTGAATGGTACGACGAACTGTCGGAAGACCTTGTGAAGCTGAGCCGCGAACTGGCCGGAAGGGAAGATGTGATTGCAGTCGTGGGGCCTTTCGGAAACGAGAACATCGCCGACTTCGCTCCTGCCTGCAAACGAACGCTCAAGCCTCTCATGGCGCCGACGGCGACCAGCGAAGACATTATACGCCGGTATGCAGTTACGACGAGCGGCCTGAATATAAACAAGGAGCCATTCCTATGGGCCCTGACGGAAAGTGACGTCTCATTCACCGGCCTGATGATGACCCGTTATGCTTCTGTCAGCAAGTACTACGACACCATCATACGCAGTCCGAAGGCCGCATTTTTCTCTCCGGTGGATGCATACGGAATGACATTCAACTACTGGGCTCCGTTCTATTCACTTCAGAACAATATCATCCTCCAGCAGAACCTGCAGTACGGCAACACGCAGGAACTGCTTTCCATATTCGACAAATACCGTGCGGTTGCAACCGGGCAGGGAGTGGCGGAGTCCGCTGTTTTCTGTGTGGCGGAAACGGCGAATCAGATGTATGAGGTGGCCCGCGCCAACCGCGCAGCGGTTATGAACGATGAATTCTGGAGCCTGCTTCACGACAGCACGGATCCCGACGACCCCGCCAACGACAAAGACTGGCAGCTGTTCAAATCGGCGTACAACACATATTTTGCAATCCCTGGCTTTTATGAAGAAGATGTGGATGCCATAGGGCCGCGTTCATGGAATATCCTGCAGGGATACGAAGGATTTTCGCCCTACGCAGACCCTTCCACGGGTTTCGAACTCAGCTACGAGGTACGTTTCGGTTCCAAACCCGGCTTCGCCGAATGCAAGTTTTACGATGCGCTCATGGTCGTCGGTTTCGCCGCATGCCATGTGGAACATTCGGGCGTGGATGCCGACAACAAGGCTTTCAACCAGGCCATCATCGACATCACCATGAACGCCGACGGAGAGGAACTCGGCGGAGCTGCCTGGAACGCCACATCCATGGAAGTGTATCTGAATGCACTCGAGCAGGGGCGGCTGCTTCACTTCATCGGTGCGTCAGGAGAAATCAGTTTCGACAGTCAGACCTACACCGCGGCCACTTCAACCACCTATGTCCTCTGGCAGATTCTGGACGGTGAAATCCATCACCGGGGTTATTTCGGAGGATCCGGAGGCCGTACCGCCGATGCCAACGCCGCCTGGCGATATCTCTACAGCGAGCATCAGGCAAGGTCCGATTTCGACTCCCAGGCTTCGGGCGGCGCGGTTTTCAGCTATCCCGAACTCGACTGCCAGTATGCTGTCCTCGTGCAGGGCAGCAACGGTTTCAGCAACTACCGGCATCAGGCAGATGTGCTCGGCGTGTATCAGATGCTCCGCAGCCGCGGTTTCCCGGACGACCATATCATCCTCGTTCTGGACAAGGACATGGCTTCGGACGAGATGAATCCCGAACCGGGGATTGTCAGGAACGCGGAAGACGGGCCCGACCTTCTTGGAGGCACAGACGCCCTTCCCGCCGCCGTCATGGATTACGACAGCAAGGACCTCTCCCCCGCCGATATAGCCGACATCCTGCTGGGCAGGAGCAGCGGACGGCTCCATATAGTGCTGCCGCAGGACGCCGGAGCGAATGTCCTTCTTTATTGGAGCGGCCACGGACACAGCCAGCCCACCGACGGAGCCGATGAATTCTGCTGGAGAGACAAACCCCCGGGCGAAGGCTTCGGCGCCGGGCTCCTCAAGGAGACAGCGGAAAAGATGACTTTCCGAAAGCTGCTGATATGCGCCGAACCGTGCTACGGGGAGGCTGTCATACGCAATGTTGACGGAATCCGGGGAGTCCTCGCCATTTCCGGGGCAAGCGCCAACGAAATGTCGTGGGCTGAGCACTGGAACTCCTCGGCGCGCATCTGGATGTGCGACAGGTTCTCCCTCAGTCTGACAGATTATCTGACGGAGAATCCGGAATGCAATTTCCGGGATCTGTTCCTCTACCTCGCCGCCCATACCCTTGGCTCGCACGCAAAAATCGTGGGCGCCGCCTCCTACGGGAATCTGTATCTGGAAAGCCCGGGAGAGTTTGTCCGATATTGTTTTACTGACCGAAAAAGCATATCTTTGTAATTATGGATATCAAACTCAAACAAAACTGCAGAAGGATGACTTGATTAATCGAGTTTCCGATGGCTTTGGATCTTCCTGGTAGAACATGATTCTTCAGTTCAACCTCCTAGCCCCATTCACATCCCCAGCCCGTATGACTGTTTAGGAAAAACAGCCTTCTCATACTGGAGCCCACGCTTGGTGCGCCGCTTGCTCTCCACAGCAAACCTCGGTGCCGACGGCCCGCCGTCGGCGTTGGAAGGTGAAAAAGAAGGTAAGGACTGGGCGCTTTGCGTATCAATTTCCAGCCTGGACGGATGTTCCAGATAGGCCACAATGAAGGTATGCATCGCACCGCTGGCCTCCAAACACGACATCGAGGTACATTCCCCGAATGTCTCCCGGGCCTTGACGGCCACGAAATCCTTGCTGCCGTCCACAATCTTGGCCACAATGTCCCGGGAGCCGAGATTCACGTACTTCAGTTCAGAGGCAAAACGCAGATGCACCACCTGCGAGGTGGAGATAAAAAGCGTATCCGGGGCCTGTGCAAGGCCGATTCCGGAGCATGCCTACCCAAGGATAAGGATTACCTCTGTGATTTTACTTGCTGGGTACTTGCCGAAGAACCTTGATATAAAATAAATAGCCCGCTCAATAAGAAACGGGCTAAAAGGCTAACTATTTGATTATCAAATCAATATTCTTCCTCGTTAAAGATTTGGCGTGTTTCGGGGTAATGGATTTGTAATCAACTACTTATATCTATGTTCAAATACCAAGGTTAGTCACAGGGAAAGTCCTAGACTGGCTGAGAGACCAATAGTTGACAACAATAATTCTTGTAGATTATCCAAGGTGGGCTGTTTTCTTCTCTCGGTAATACTTGATGAAAGAGAGAATTGATAACAGTATCCCAGCTAAAGGAAAGGCAAATATAGTTGCCAATGAGGAGTACTGAAAGGCAACGTTTTCCCCCATCCAGCCATTCATAAAGGAACCATACCAAGCCGAGACTAATGATATGGGTATCAGCAATAATGACAAAGCAAAAAAGAAAACACTACTTGCCAGTTTCAACTTTCGATTACCTATCCATACACAGACAACGGCCAACAATACAAGAAGAGCAAACAGTATAAAGATTAAATCGACACCAATATAGCTGAAAGGCTGACTGTATTGTGACCAGTGGGAAAAAAACCGACCAAGAGAGATAAACTCTAATACTAAAACATACAGTGCCGGTAAGCCCCACAGCAATGTGGTACATACAGACAAAACAATGCTATATGCTCTTTTATCAATCATTTCCACAAAGATATACATTATCCTTCTCATCCCCAAATTTTACTATTCCTCCTCTTTTTAGCTTACTATTACCTTTTCAGGAGGATTTCTTCTTTTCAAGGATAGTCCCAAGGGTAGTGAATATCCAAAAACTGCCATTTTCGGCCTGTTTTTGCTTCATTTTTAGGCATAAAAAAACCAGGGAGCTATCCCTGGTCTATTCGTAACTAATTGATAATGTCTTATTTATCAATTATAGTCTCTTAATACTCTTCCTCATTAAAGAAAAAGTCGTCTTTAGTGGGGTAGTCGGGCCAGATATCTTCGATGGTTTCGTATATTTCACCGTCGTCCTCGAGTTCCTGCAGGTTTTCGATGACCTCTTCGGGGGCACCGGAGCGGTTGGCGTAGTCTATGAGTTCTTCTTTTGTTGCCGGCCATGGAGCATCGTCCAGGCTGCCGGCTAGTTCGAGTGTCCAGAACATAATACTTTCTTTTAAATTCCGCGCAAATATATGTTTTTTTTTGTAATTCCAAACATTTATTTATCAATCATCAAACAGTCCTCACCCATATGTGTAGTCATCATTTGTTGTGAGTGCCGTTCTCTGCTATGGAGGAATCCGTTATTTTCGCACTCAGAAAACAATAATAACAAGAATATGTCACACGATCATCATGAACATGAACACAGCCACGAAGAAGGCGGAATCCGTGAGAGTGTCATAAGAATCACACTTGCCGCAGTACTTCTCGTTGTGGCGGTCTTGATCGAAAAAAACACTGCCTGGAAAACCTGGCAGTACCTTCTTCTCTACCTGATTCCTTATCTTATAGTCGGATGGGAAACACTAAGTGAAGGGGCAGAGAAACTCCTGGAAGGGGAGGCTCTCGACGAGGATTTCCTCATGGGTGTAGCGACAATCGGTGCTCTGGCAATAGGATTCTTGCCAGGTGCGCAGAGCCAGTTCCCGGAGGCCGTTTTCGTAATGCTGTTCTTCCAGTTGGGAGAACTATTCGAGGGGATTGCCGAGGGGCGCAGCCGCCGAAGCATCGAGGCTCTTATGGACATACGTCCGGACAGCGCCAACCTTGAAACTCCTGATGGTCTCAAGGTGGTTCATCCGGATGAAATCTCCGTAGGAGACACTATCGTTGTCAAGCCGGGAGAGAAGGTCCCGCTGGACGGCACCGTGCTGGAAGGGGAGTCCTCGCTCGACACCCGTGCACTTACTGGCGAGAGCGTGCCAAGGGGTGTCACCAAAGGTGATAATATCGCTTCGGGCTGCATCAATCTGAGCGGGGCACTTCGCGTAAGGGTAGAAAAGCTCTTCGGTGAATCCACAGCCAGCCAGATACTCGAACTTGTGGAGCATGCTTCCGAGAGCAAGTCCTCCAGCGAATCTTTCATCACGCGTTTCGCAAAGGTATATACCCCGATAGTGGTAGGAGCAGCCGTGCTTCTTGCAATCATCCCTCCCATCTTTTTTGGCGGGGTGTTCGCTACCTGGCTCTACAGGGCGCTGACCTTCCTTATCGTGAGTTGCCCCTGTGCCCTGGTGATATCTGTTCCTCTCAGTTTCTTCGGCGGAATCGGCGGGGCCTCCCGCAAGGGTATACTGGTAAAGGGCTCTAATTTCCTGGAAGAACTATCACGCCTGCATACTGTCGTGTTCGATAAGACAGGAACCCTTACCGAAGGTGTGTTCCAGGTGACGGCCGTCCATCCTGAGTTGATTGGAGAGGAGGAACTCCTGCATCTTGCCGCCCATGTCGAGAGCCTTTCCACGCATCCTATCGCAGAAGCTCTGCGTAGGGCATATTCTGCGGAAAAAGACGACTGCGAGGTTTCCGGAATTACGGAGATCGCCGGAAAAGGTGTGAAAGCCGAGGTCAACGGCAGGACGGTTTGCGCAGGCAACGCCAGGTTGATGGACGAATTGCAGATAGAGATCCACGAGTGTGGAAAGTGCAAGCACACGGGAACTGTGGTTCACGTTGCAATTGACGGCGTCTATGCCGGGCACATCGTCATTTCGGACAAGGTCAAGGAAGGGGCGGCGGAAGCGATATCCGCACTCCGTAAATCGGGAGTGCAGAAGAGTGTCATGTTGACTGGAGATGCACGCGGCGTGGCAGAAGAAGTTGCTTCCGAATTGGGACTGGATGCCTTCGAGGCAGAACTTCTGCCTGGCGGTAAGGTCGCCGGTCTAGAGAAGATTCTCTCCGAAAAGAAGTCGGGAGAGAGCGTTGCCTTCGTGGGGGATGGCATCAACGACGCGCCGGTGCTGGCACGTGCGGATGTCGGCATTGCGATGGGCGCACTTGGCTCGGACGCTGCGATAGAGGCGGCCGATGTGGTGTTGATGGATGATGATCCTAAGAAGATATGTACAGCTGTAGGAATAGCGCGCAAGACCGTCGGCATAGCAAGGCAGAACATCTGGTTCGCTATCGCGGTAAAACTCGCGGTGCTGGTGCTGGCCGCATTCGGCCTTGCTCCCATGTGGCTGGCGGTATTCGCAGATGTGGGTGTAACGGTCCTGGCAGTGCTGAATGCAATGAGGACGCTCGCTTGAGCGCCCTCATTTTTTACTTCCTGCTGAATCTGGGTTCAGGATCCCCGCGCCGTTGAAGCACATACCGTGAAGGCGCTCCGCCGGCCTCTGCATCCAGGGCCTGCTGCCTGAGTTCGCCAAGAGGCCCTTTCTGATTCTTATCGATGATGAGCCCGACTCGCATTCCGGGGAATTCGGTAAGCATCCAGTAGTCCCCGATGCTGTCGCCGCCGATCAGGACAGGGTCCCTGCCGTCATACAAAGGTGTGACATAGGCGCGTATGGCCTTGGCCTTGCCGTCTTTGTAAGGGCGTACGTAACCGGATTTGTATTCCTGAAGCACCAGGTCGGTATCGTCGCGTTGCAAGCGGAGGGCGAATACCCGGGACGTATCCAGCCCGAGATACTTAGGGTCGCACGCCATAGCCTCAACGGCGGCCTCGAGGGATGCGGAGAATACATACACGTCGACACCGTTTGCCTGGAGGGCCTTGTAGAGGCTTCGCATCTCATCGCTGAGAGCCAGACCGTCCGGGATGACATAGGATACTTTGCCGGCGGCGCCCATCTCCGGGCTCTCCCATACAATATCTTTTATGCACTTCTTGGCCACCTGTGCGGCAACACCCTCTTTTACGAGGGCGTCCACCTCCGGATAGGTGAAACCGTGGAACAGGGCGGCAATGGTAAAGAATCCTTCCCTGTAGTCGAATGTATGGTAAACTCCTTCGTACAAAGCCCATAACTTGACGCGGAAGTCCAGATACTCGGGCATCTGCTGTATAACAGCAAGCTGCCCGGCGTTGAGGTCATCGCCGCAATTGACACCGGCCTTAAGCATCATGGCGCGGTAATCGTTATCTATATCAGTTATAAGCATTCTGGAAGTGATGCCTTCGGCCCCGGCCTCCACCAATACCGAATCCAGGTCCGGGATGTGGGTGGTGAAGATGCTCCAGACTTCGTCCGGAGTGAACCTGACGCGGAGATTCTCGAGTTGCCAACTCATGGCTGCGAGTTCGACGTCCTGCATCACAGTGGTGTTGTCGTAGTCAAAAACCGCATAGTTGACATTGTGTCCTGCCGCATCGGCTTCAACTTTGCATTCTTTCATCAATTTGCATAGTGCATCGTAGGGAGCCTTGCTCCAGTTGCCCCTGGGCATGGGGGCGTTGCATGCGACCGTCCCGAGGGCGACCGCAGCAGCCAGAAGGAATTTGATAGTTTTTGTCATGTTATTGCTGCATGTTTGTCTGTGCATTTTGCTGCTGCATTGCATTCTGGGCATTCACCACATCGTCGTTGGTGATTGTCCTGCTTGCTTTCTTCACCTGGAAATTGTTCTTCCCGAAGTTGTAGGTGATTTCCAGCCCTATGCTGCGGATGGGAATTGCGAACTGGTTGTCCACTGTAAAACCGTCTCCGGAGCTGTGACCCTCGAAACGGGCTTTTTTCCCGCCGCTGAGATTGGAGAAGCCCTGGATTGTAAGATTGAGTTTTTCTTCAAGGAAACTCTTGCTAAGGCCTAAGGCAACTCCGCTGAAACCGCTGTTCCAACCCTGGAGAGAGTATCTGCGAGTGTTGGCGAAGAAGTTGGCACTAAGTCGCATATCCCAGAAAACCGTCTGTTGGCCACCAATCATAAATTGCCCGTTCCAACCACTGTTGCGTTGTCCCAGGATGTCGCTCGAGATAACATTGTATCCGAAGTTTGAACTGGAATATATCCTTGTGTCTTTGAGCGGGTTCCAATTAATGAAGTAGTTGAAACCAAGCGTGCTGTTGTCAACAATGTTGCCGAAGGTGGAATGCATTATCATTACGGAAGCATCTTCTGGATCCGGGGCAAATTTCTGGTAGCCTGCAATTCCTCCGTCGCCAAAGCGGTACGACGCTCCTGCACTCAGCATTATCTTGGGAGAGAAGAAGTTGTATTTGAGTGCAAAACTGTGGGTCTTTTCCGGATTGATGTCGGGATTGCCATAAGAGATCTGGGTGGTGCCGGACCTGTCTATGAAAGGATTCAGATAGCTTATGCCCGGCCTGCTGATGCGCATATTGTAGGTAAGGCCGAGATTCGAAGTCTGGCCGAGATTGTACTGCAGGCTCAGATTCGGGACCAGATTGTCGTAATGTCCGTCGTAGGATGTGCCGTCGGCATATTTCACATCGAGCCAGGTGTATTCATAACGCAGTCCAGCCTTGAATGAAAACATCCCGAGCGAAGCGGCGTATTCTGAGTAGATGGCGGCTATGTTGTTGTAATGCTGATACTTGGAATCAGGCACGCTTTGAAGCACATAGCCCGAACCCATATCAAGATAGTATTCGTCGTCGGAATGATTATTCCGGAAGATATACTTGAGACCGCTGCTGAGCGTCTGCCCCTTGCCGATCGGAGTGGTGTAGTCGGCCTGGAGGGTGTGTTCCTGCGAGACGTTCCTGCTGTTCACCCTGCGATTATATACTGTCGTGCCGGTCATCTTGTCATAGACGGATTCCGAGAATGATCTTTCCGGATCTCCTGAAAAGCGGTAGGAGAGTGTTATCATCCTTTCCTTGATCCTGGCAGAATTGTGCTGCCAGTCGAAACTGGCATCCATGCCGGCGGAACCTCCGGAAGCATTATTGGTGCCAGAGTAGTTGTAGATTGAAGAACCTCCAGACAAGGCCTCGGCATAAGCGTAAGCCTGCTGGTCGTATGCCCAGCTGCGTAATCCCAGCGATGCTGAGAACAGGTTGAGGGTGTCGAGTTCGTAACTTGCATTGATGTCGCCAAAGAGGTAGGGATTGTGCTGTTCGATATTATCTCCACCACTGGTGATGTCCATGCCTCCATCCAGGTGCTGAGTCGTGGTTTGAGATATATCTTTATGGTTCTGAACGCCTGCATAAAGATTGCCGCCAATGGTGAATTTCCCTTTCTTTGCGTTCAGATAGAGCCCTCCGCTGTATCTCCTATCGCTGTCTGTCCCGGCGCTGATGCTGCCGTTGATACCATCTGGAATGGCGCTGCCGCCGGCTTCAGTGGTGGCCGTAATCAGATTGAGGACGCCACCCGTGCCTTCCGCATCATATTTCGCGCCGGGGTTTGTAATTACTTCTATATTTTTAACGGAAGATGCCGGCATTACCTTGAAAATCTTTGAAGGATTGGAACTCAGCATCTGGTTGGGTTTCCCGTCCACATAAACCTTGAAGGAACTGCTGCCGTTCACCGTGATGTTGTCCTGGCCGTCGACGGTGACCATGGGCACTTTGCGGAGCATATCGAGAACGGTGCTGGCCTTGGAATCCGGATCGCTTTCGACATCGTATCCAATCTTGTCGGCTTCCATTTTGATAAGGGGCTTGGCGGCTGTTACTTTTGAACTCTGAATGGCCTGGACATCATCTTCGAGTGCGATGGTGCCCAGATCTGTCAGAGCTCCTTCCGGCCGGAAGGTCCGTGTTTCCGCCTTCCTCCCCATATTGACTACCTGGACTGTATAATCGGTATCCGGGATGATGTTTCCGAATGATATGCTGAAAATGCCGAGGGAATCGCTGATTGCGTAACCTTTCATGTTCTCGTTCTCCGCAGGGCCTGCGAACAGCTGGACTACCGCACCAGGTTCGGGGGAGTGCGTCTGGGAATCAGCGATTTTGCCCACGATCCTGTTCTGGGCGGATACGGCAAAAACCGTAAAATAAGTAAGTGCAATAAGTAAAAATATCTTTTTCATCATCGTTTCACATAGTGTATTAGTCCACTATTACACTGCAAAGGTAAATAATATTTCCATTATTGCAAATATTAATCCAAGAAATGTATATTATTCATTATTTTTGCAAGAATTATGCTGGAGAGAGAAAAGACATTCTTAAAGGACTGGATGCTGCCCATCGCGATGACGACCGGGGCGGCAATTTATCTTATACTTCATTTCGTTCCGTCTTTCAGTGAAGACGGCTATATGGCGGTTTCGAAGAAACTGCAGCCCGTTCTCGTCAGTATAATGCTTTTCCTGCAGTTGAATGTGGTAGCGCCGTCGGACCTGAAGTTTCACAAATGGCATTTCGAGCTGATAGCGGTGCAGGCTGTGCTTTTTGCCGCTTTCGCGTTCATGGCTACTGAACTGGCGGATGGAGGGATCCGTATACTGACCGAGTGCGCGATGCTCTGTTTTATTTGCCCTACTGCTGCGGCCGCCGGGGTAATCACTTCCAAAATAGGAGGCAGTCTGCCGGGGATTATGACATACACAGTGCTGGCGGACCTGCTGGCATCCCTGCTGATTCCACTGATGATTCCGCTTGTGCACCCTACTGTGGGAACAGGTTTCCTTTCATATTTCTTTGTTATTATAAGGAAAGTATTCTCTATCCTTGTCCTGCCCTGCCTGCTCGCCTGGTTTATCCGGTATTTCCTCCCGGGCCTCCAGCGCTGGCTTGCCCGTTATGCCGGATGGGCTTTTTATGTCTGGGCGATGGGGCTGGTCCTGGCCATTTCACTGGCTACAGGGGCTCTTGTAACAAGCGGCATAAGCGTGGCGGTGGTGTTCGGCATAGCCGCAGTGTCGCTCGTCTGCTGCCTTTTCCAGTTCTGGCTTGGACGCAATGTGGCAAGGCATTATGGCCATGTGGAGTCCATTACGGCCGGCCAGGCCCTGGGGCAGAAAAACACCGGATTCATTATCTGGCTTGGACTCAATTATATGACGCCAGTAACATCTGTGGCGGGCGGGCTGTACGCCATCTGGCATAATCTCGTGAATTCCTATGAATTGTACATGAGAAGGAAACAAAATAATTGACTATATTTGTAGAAATATATCACATTCAGAATGAATCATAAAGCAATAATCATTACAGGCGGTGCCGGTTTCATCGGAAGCCATGTAGTGCGCCTGTTCGTGAACAAGTATCCGGATTGCAGGATAATCAACGTCGACAAACTGACATACGCAGGTAATCTGGCCAATCTGAAAGATATCGAGAATGCTCCCAATTATCGCTTCGTGAAGGCGGATATCTGCGACTTCGATGCCATTTGCGCCCTGATGCAGGAGGAAAAGGTTGACGGAGTAATCCATCTTGCAGCCGAGAGCCACGTAGACCGCAGCATCAAGGACCCCTTTACTTTCGCACGCACGAACGTGATGGGTACCCTCAGCATGCTCCAGGCCGCGAAACTATATTGGGAAAGCCTTCCTGAAAAGTTCGAGGGCAAGCGCTTCTACCATATATCTACGGACGAAGTGTACGGCGCACTTGAAATGACTCATCCTGAAGGACTGGAGCCTCCTTTCACTACCAAAGCATCTTCCGGCAAGCACCATCTTGCATACGGCGAGAAGTTCTTCACGGAAGACCTTAAGTACCAGCCTCACAGCCCGTACAGCGCAGCGAAAGCCGGCAGCGACCATTTCGTGCGTGCATTCCACGACACCTACGGCATGCCGACGATCGTAACCAACTGCTCGAACAATTACGGCCCTTATCAATTTCCTGAGAAGCTTATCCCTCTCTTTATCAACAATATACGTCATCGTAAGCCTCTTCCGGTATATGGAAAGGGCGAGAATGTGCGTGACTGGCTCTATGTCGAAGACCACGCCCGCGCCATCGACCTTATTTTTAATGAGGGAAAGGTGGGAGATACCTACAATATCGGCGGTTTCAACGAGTGGAAGAATATCGACATCATCAAGGTCCTGATCGCCACGGTAGACCGTCTGCTCGGGCGTCCGGAAGGTGCCGATATGGACCTCATAACCTATGTGACGGACCGTGCCGGCCACGATCTCCGTTATGCTATCGATTCTTCCAAACTTCAGAGAGAACTCGGATGGGAGCCCAGCCTCCAGTTCGAAGAGGGCATAGAGAAGACCGTGCGCTGGTATCTGGACAATCAGGAGTGGATGGATAATGTGACTTCCGGAGACTACCAGAAGTACTATGACGATATGTACAAGGGGAGATAGACGGATGCAGAAAGAATATGATGTAATAATAATAGGAGGCGGCATCACTGGCGCAGCCACTTTGAGAGACTGTGCGCTGCGCGGTCTCTCGTCACTTCTGATAGAGAGGGGAGACATCTGCGACGGTGCGTCCGGCAGGAATCACGGTCTGCTTCACAGCGGAGCACGCTATGCTGTTACCGACAGGGAAGGTGCCGAGGAATGCATACGTGAAAACCGCATCCTGCGCAGGATAGCTTCCAACTGCGTAGAGCCTACCGAAGGGCTTTTCATATCGCTTCCCGAAGATGGTCTGGACTATCAGGCGAACTTCATTCAGAAATGCCGCGAAGCCGGAATCGACGCCCAGGCAATCGATCCGGCCGAGGCGCTGAGGATGGAGCCTGCGATCAATCCCCGGATAATCGGGGCTGTCAAAGTGCCTGATGCAGCCGTGGATCCTTTCCGTCTGGTGGATGCCAATATCCTGGACGCCAGACGCCACGGGGCGGACATCCTGAAATTTACCGCTGTCACCGGCTTGGTAAAGGAGAACGGCCGTGTAATCGGTGTCCGTACGTCGAAGGGAGATGTCTTTCGGGCGAGGGAAGTCGTCCTGGCGGCAGGCATATGGACAGCGGGGCTTGCCCGCGAAGCGGGCGTAAACATAAGCATGATGCCCAGTAAAGGCTCCTTGATCATCTTCGGACACAGGGTCGCGGGGCATGTCATCAACCGTTGCCGCAAGCCTGCCAACGCTGATATACTTGTTCCAGGAGATGTTGTCAGCGTCCTTGGCACGACATCGGACAAAGTTCCTATCGAGACATGCGACGATATGCATGCCACACCGCAGGAGGTAGAACTGCTGCTGCGCGAAGGCGAGCAGCTGGTCCCGAGCCTTGCCCATACCAGAATCATACGTGCCTACGCCGGCGTACGTCCGCTGGTGGTTGCTGATCCTGCTGGAGACGGACGTAATGTCAGTCGCGGCATAGTCCTGCTCGACCATGAGACACGAGACGGGGTCCCGGGACTCATAACCATCACCGGGGGGAAACTCACCACCGCCCGCCTTATGGCGGAGATGGCGACGGATCTTGTCTGCGAAAAAATCGGCTCCAAGGCCCGCTGCGAGACCGCTGCACGCCATCTTCCTGGTTCCGAAGGCCGTAAACCGCGATTTATTGACCCGTTCAATATCCGTGCAGCCATAGGCCGTCATGGCGAAGAGGTGGCCAGGATGGATTTCGACAACGGCGGAGAGATAGTATGCGAGTGTGAGCATGTCACGAGAGCCGAAATCGCGTATGCTGTCAAGGAGTTCGGCGTAAGGAATGTATCCGACTTGCGCAGGCACACGAGAATTGGCATGGGAACCTGCCAGGGCTCGTTCTGCATAAAGAAAGTGGCAGAGGTCCTTGCGGGGGAACTCGGTGTTGATCCCGAGGGACTTGTGCACGATTATCTACAGGAACGCTGGAAGGGGATTACACCCGTGTTGTGGGGAGATACCCTGAGGGAAGCGGAGTATATGCAAAAGGTCAACCGGAATGAAATTTGATGTTATTATAATTGGTGGAGGATGGGCCGGACGCAGTGTTGCGGACCGGCTGGCCTTGGCAGGCATGAAAGTATGCATTGTCTCGGAGGGGCTTTCGCTCGCAGTTGCCGGGAATAATGCACCTTACTCCCACCTTGCGGCACTTCAGCAGAGAGGGGTAACCGTACTCCGCGGAGACCGGGCCATTAAGGGCATCATTACCGGAAGCAAGGCGACTGGCGTTATTACACGTAATCTGGGCAAGGATACCGTCCTGAAGGCCGATGTCTTCGTGTTGGCAACGGGAAAGTTCTTCTCACGCGGCCTGCTTTCCGATATGAACCATATCTGGGAACCGGTGTTCGGTGCGGATGTGAGTTACGACGCCGACCGGACTAAATGGGCCGACTCCGAATTTTTCGCCCATCAGCCGTTCATGGACTTCGGGGTGTTGACGGATGAAGCCGGGCACGTACTCGCAGGAGGGAATAGCGTGGTAAATCTTTACGCAGCCGGAGAAATCTTGTCTGCAGGGAGCAAAGAGTTTGACATTGACAGTTTTATAGAGGAATATGAGCACAGGATCGGTTAATCTCGAACAATGCCTGAAGTGCAATCTGTGCACGCTGGTATGCCCGATGATGGAGGTGAATCCGGATTATCCCGGCCCAAAGAAGGCCGGTCCGGACGGAGAAAGGTACAGGCTGAAGGATCCGGCATTCTTCGATTATGCACTCAAGTATTGCCTGAATTGCAAGCGCTGCGAGGTCGCATGCCCGTCAGACGTGCATATTGGCGATATGATACAGTCTGCACGTATAAAATACGGTTCGCAGGCAAAGAAGAAGGGCCTGCGCGGTCTTAGGGACTGGACCCTAGCATCCACCGACCTCGTGGGGACTGTCTCCAGCCCTGTTGCACCCCTTGTAAACGGCGTACTGGGCACCAGGCCGGTCAAAGCCGTGATGGACGCAGTGCTGGCAGTAGACAAGCACAGGACCTTCCCAAAGTATTCCCGCCAGAAGTTCGTAAGTTGGTTTCGCAAGCAGGACCAGTCCGCATTCGACAGGTTCGTAACATATTTCCACGGTTGCTATGTGAACTACAACTATCCTGACCTCGGCAAGGACTTCGTCCGTCTTATGAATGCAGCCGGATATGGAGTGCATTTGCTTAATAAGGAGAAATGTTGCGGTGTGGCCCTGATGAGCAATGGATTCGCCGATAAGGCCCGCAAGCAGGGGACGGTCAATCTGGATTCTATGCGCAAGGCTGTTTCGGCCGGAGAACAGGTGCTGACCACATCTTCGACATGCACTTTTACCATGAGGGACGAGTATCCCGATGTTCTCGGGCTCGACAATTCGGAGATTCGCGATTCCCTGATGCTCGCTACCAAATGGCTCTATACCAAACTCTCTGCAGGTGAGATTCATCTGAATTTCCGCAAAGACTTCAAGATGAAGGTCGTTTACCATACCGCCTGCCATATGCAGAAGATGGGCTGGCAGATTTACTCCATCGCCTTGCTGCAGATGATTCCAGGACTGGATTTGACCGTTCTCGACCAGAACTGCTGCGGAATTGCAGGCACCTTCGGTTTCAAAAAGGAGAACTACGGTTATTCCCAGGCTATAGGATCCAAACTATTTGCCGATGTGGAGGATTCCGGAGCGGATATCGTTGCTACTGACTGCGAGACTTGCAAGTGGCAAATAGAAATGAGCACGGGGAAGACTGTGCTCAATCCTGTCGAAATACTTGCAAAGGCGGTAGAATTCTAATCGAATTCCAGACACTCCACGAAACAGGTGAGCTCTCCCGTCTTGCCTGTTATGAACCATTTGTCTTCGTCGTGTGAGAGGAATAAGTCTACCTGCTCACCGTAGTGCGCCTCGCGGTGATAATTGACCTGGACATCCCGAAGAAGATGGGTTTTGACATACTCAATGGGTAGCAGGTCCAGGGCCCACTGTGTGTATGCACAGTTGTTGGCGTGCCCGTTTGTGTCCAGATCGGACCATTGAACCTTATGGGTCCCTCCGCTCACTTGCTCGATTTCGCGCGGAACGATAATCTTACTGCAGAAGGGGAGAGTATCTTCGGGATAATGGAACGAAGGGTCGAAGCCAAGGTCTCCACGGTAGATGCTACGTTCCTTCAGGTCTACGACTGTCCACGCCGAGGTTCCAAGTACGGCTGCAGAGCCACCTTTGAGCATACGGAAATTCCTGTGCCAGAGAGGCCCGACCTGGCCGCGTGACCAGGTTTGCAGCACCACGTCATCACCCCATTTTGGATAATCGTAAATGTGAAAATGAATGCGGTTGAGGGCCCAGAAAATGCCCCTGTCTTTCATTACCGATGGGCCGCACTGGCAGAATTCAGACCCTCTGTATGCCACTTCCTGCAGCAGATTCTGCAGACTCTTCGCCTTGATATTTGCATTCAAGTCGGTTTCGTAGCTGTTGATGCGCAGGTGCTGTTCTACTATGGGGGCGCTCATCTTATTCAATGCCTTTCAGGTTTTCTTTTGGAACGAGGAAGAACTTGAGCGTACCTTTGGTACATAGTTTTCCGTTCACTTTTGCCTGGGCATCTACAACCACGAGCGGGGGGCGCAGGTCGACCAATTTGGCACTGACCTCCACGGTGTCGCCGGGGAAGGCGGAATTCTTGAATTTGATGCCATCCAGACCTGCATACATTGCGGTGTTCACTGCCAGCATCTCCCTGGGAATCAGCAGCACACTGCCTTGTGCCATGATTTCGCACATGATGACTCCGGGAACTACTGGATATCCGGGGAAATGCCCTTGCACGAACCATGCGTCCTGGGGGATTGTGTATTTGGATTCTACGTGTCCGTCTTCGAAAAGATTGGTCTCATCCACGAGGAGCATCGGAGCCCGGTGGGGAATGATTGTCTTTATTTCTTCTCTGTTCATTGGTTCAGGTTTTTTCGTTAAGTGTACAAAAATAATTAAATTTGTGTGATTAAAGAAGTTTTTATGAAAGCCCTTGACCAAAAAGACTATGGATTTGTCCGTGTGGCTGCTGTCACGCCCAGAGTTTATCTTGCAGATACAGTCAGGAACAGTGCGGAAATAATCCGCCTGGCAGAGGAGGCTGCCTCCAAGGAGGCCTCGATAGTGGTTTTCCCCGAATTGTGTACGACTGGCTACAGTTGTGCCGATCTCTTTGGCCAGAAGAAACTTCTGGAAGGGGCGGAGAAGGCTGTCGCCGATATTGCAGGAGCCGGGCTCCCTTCAGGACTGCTGATAGCAGTCGGCGCCCCGGTATTCTGCTCGGGTCGCCTCTACAACTGCGCCGTCCTGATCAAAGGCGGCAGGATTCTGGGTTTGGTGCCCAAAATTTATCTCCCGAATTCGGCCGAGTTCTATGAGATGAGATGGTTTGAGAGCGGAGCCACAGTAGATAAAGAAATAGTTTATGCAGGACAGTCTACAAGATTATCTGCCAGGCAGTTATTTGCTGTTGGCAAGGCTGTGGTTGGGGTGGAAATCTGCCAGGACTTGTGGGTGCCTGTGCCTCCCTGCAGTCATGCCGCCCTCGCAGGTGCGAACATTATCGTAAACCTTTCTGCTTCCAATGAATCACTTCTCAAGAACGACTATAGGAAGATGCTCGTATCTTCCACATCTGCAAGGCTTGATGCTGCTTATGTATACTGTAGTTGCGGTTACGGCGAATCTACTACAGACCTTGTGTGGGCGGGGTCTTCCGTCATTTATGAATGCGGAGTCCTTCTTGCAGAGAATGAAAGGTTCAAGATGGAGTCTTCGGCCATTTATGCCGATGTCGATGTAGAAAGGCTCGATACCATCAGGGCGAAGAGCCCCAATTTCCGGGATGCTCTGTCCAGAAGGTCGGATACCTTCAGCGTTGTCCAGGCAGGAGAGGCCTGCGCGACAGATTTTGGAAAAACTCTCCTGAGGAGGCTGGAGACCCACCCCTTCGTGCCGTCAGGCGAAGCTCTGAAAGATCGTTGCAAGGAGATTCTTTCCATCCAGGTGCTCGGGCTTTGCACCAGGCTTGAACATATAGGCTGCAAAAAGGCCGTAATTGGCATTTCCGGAGGATTAGATTCAACTTTGGCTCTTTTGGTAACGGTTCTGGCCTTCGATAAACTTGGTATAGACCGGAAGGGGATTGTAGGCATCACCATGCCCGGCTTCGGCACTACCGGGCGCACAAAGGGGAATGCGGAAATCCTTATGGAGAAACTGGGAATTACTTCGAAGGAGATATCCATAGTGCCTTCCGTAACACAACATCTCTCCGATATCGGCCATCCGCTTGAAAGTCATGACACTACATACGAAAATGCCCAGGCTCGCGAGCGTACCCAGATACTGATGGACGTGGCCGGGCAGGAAGGAGGCATCGTGGTAGGCACGGGCGACCTTTCAGAACTCGCCCTCGGCTGGTGTACCTACAATGGAGACCATATGGCAATGTACGGCGTAAATGCTTCGGTGCCCAAGACCCTTGTCAGGGCGCTTGTAACCTTCGCTGCTTCCGAACACTTCGGTGGCGCCCAGGATGTGCTCTCCGACATCATCGACACTCCAATTTCGCCGGAACTGCTGCCTGCCGCTTCGGACGGCACCATTCTCCAGGTGACCGAAGATGTGGTCGGCCCTTATGAACTCCACGATTTCTTCCTATATAATATAATGCGTTGGGGATTCACTCCGGATAAAGTTCTATTCCTTGCATGCAAGGCATTTGAAAATGCTTATAGCGAGCAAGTTATTACAAAGTGGCTAAAGGTTTTCTGCAAGCGTTTCTTTAGCCAGCAGTTCAAGCGCAGCTGTCTGCCGGACGGCCCGAAGGTTGGAAGTGTTTCACTGTCTCCGAGAGGGGACTGGCGTATGCCCAGCGATGCTTACGCTAATCTTTGGCTGGAAGGTACAGATTAGTACTTAAAAGATATGAAAACAAAAAAGAGTGGCAGAAATGCCACTCTTTTTTGGTACACCCTCAGGGATTCGAACCCTGGACCCACTGATTAAGAGTCAGTTGCTCTACCAACTGAGCTAAGGGTGCATGCTTTTCAAAGAGTTGTGACCCGTTCGGGGCTCGAACCCGAGACCCCAACATTAAAAGTGTTGTGCTCTACCAACTGAGCTAACGAGTCCCCGATTTGGGATTGCAAAGGTATAACTTTACCTTTAATAATCCAAATATTTTTTCACTTTTTTTCGTTCAGAAAAACTCCGTATATTAGCAGAATAAATAATAGACTATGACCAATCATTTCGTTATAATGGCAGGAGGGCAGGGGACCAGGCTCTATCCTCTGAGCACCGCCAAGAAACCTAAGCAGTTTCTTGACCTTCTGGGGACAGGGAAGACGCTTATCCAAATGACTTACGAGCGCTTCAAGGCTGTCGATCCGGAAGGGTATTTCTGGGTGGTGACTTCAAGGGATTATATTCATTGGATAAAGGAGCAGTTACCTTCGATTCCGGACGACCAGATACTTGCTGAACCTGTGCCCAGAAACACCGCTCCATGCATTTCTTATGCAATTTGGAAGATAAAGGCTCGCTTTGGTCAATGTAACATAGTTGTTAGCCCATCTGACGCATTTGTTTCATCAATTGATTTATTTGCAGTTACGATAAAAAAGGCCCTTAAATTTACGAGTTCTGGCAAGCCGTCTGTTGTGTGTGTGGGCATTAAGCCATCTAACCCTAACACTGGTTATGGATATATTGAAATTTCGTCACTTGACGAAATGCAAACAATTGATAATGAGCCAGATATTATAAAGGTTAAGTCTTTTCGTGAAAAACCTGACGTTGAAACGGCAAAGCGCTATCTCGAGGCTGGAAATTACTTTTGGAATGCCGGTATTTTCGTCTGGAACACCCTTACTGTAGAGTCTGAGATACGTGCCCATGCTCCCCGGATCGCAGAGGTTATGGATGCCCTGGAACCCTCGTTTTATACCCCGTCCGAAGAGGCCGCACTTGCTGAACTTTTCCCGACTTGCGAGAAGATTTCTATCGACTATGCGGTGATGGAGAAATCTCCCCATGTATGGTGCATCCTCGCAGACTGGCCGTGGGACGACCTTGGGAGTTTCGCTTCCATCGAAAAAGTCACAGGACGTCCCGTCCCCGATGAAATAAAAAAGGCGCAGGAAGAATACCAGCGCCTTAAAAACAAGTAGATTCAACTTCTACAATTTGTGAGAGGCAATCATTCTCGACGGATCCAGAGCTTCGTCGAGTGCTTCTTTTGTCATCAGTCCCTTCTCGAGCACTATATCGTACACGCTCCCGCCTGTTTCAAGAGCCTCTTTGGCGACCTTGGTGGAATTCTTGTATCCGATATAAGGATTGAGTGCCGTAACGATTCCTATGGAGTTCTTCACCATATTGTAGCAGTGTTCCCTGTTCACGGTGATGCCTACGATGCACTTCTCACGAAGGGTGTTCATTGCATTGGTGAGCCAGGTGATGCTTTCGAGAATGGATTCTGCAATAACAGGTTCCATGACATTCAACTGCAACTGGCCTGCTTCAGCGGCGAACGCTACGGTTGTGTCATTGCCTATTACCTTGAAACACACCTGATTGGTGACTTCGGGGATAACAGGGTTAACCTTTCCGGGCATGATTGAGGAACCGGGAGCCATAGGAGGAAGATTGATCTCATGGAGGCCGCAGCGGGGACCGGAGGCGAGCAGGCGGAGGTCGTTGCAGGTCTTGCTGAGTTTGATTGCGAGGCGCTTCAGAGCTGCTGAATAACTCACATAGGCACCTGTATCAGGAGTGGCTTCAACGAGGTCGGGGGCCGAAATAAGTTCGTCTCCGCAAAGTTCGCTCATCCTCTTTGTGCAGAGTTCTGCAAATCCGGGAACTGCATTCAGGCCGGTTCCGATAGCTGTTCCTCCCATATTTATCTCCTTGAGCAGCACTGCATTGCGCTCGAGGTTCGCAAGTTCTTCTTCAAGATTGTCCGCGAATGCGATGAACTCCTGTCCGGAGGTCATAGGAACTGCATCCTGAAGCTGGGTACGCCCCATCTTGAGTATATCCTTGAACTCTTCACCCTTAGCGCGGAAAGCGTCGATCAGGTCGGTCAGGGCCTTTACAAGATGCTTGTTCATACGGACGAAGGTGTAACGGAAAGCCGTAGGATAAGCGTCGTTCGTTGATTGTGCGCAGTTTACGTGGTCATTAGGGGAGCAGAACTGGTACTCGCCCTTCTTGTGTCCCATAATCTCCAGGGCGCGGTTGGCAATCACTTCGTTCGCATTCATATTGACGGATGTTCCGGCGCCGCCCTGCATCATATCGACGGGGAACTGGTCGTGGAATTTTCCACCCACGATTTCCTCGCAGGCCTTGCAGATGGCATCTGCAATCTTAGGGTCGAGAGCTCCGAGTTCTGCATTGGCCGAAGCGGCAGCCCATTTTACAAAGGCCATTGCAATGATGTACTCCGGATAGTCACTCATGTGAGTGTTGGAAATCTTGTAGTTGTTGATGGCCCTCTGTGTCTGTACGCCATAGTAGGCATCGGCAGGTACTTCAAGTTCGCCAATCAGGTCTGACTCAAGTCTGAATTTTGTTTGTTCCATAGTGTTATTCAAAGTATTTCAATGATTTGTCTATTATTGTCTTAAGTTTATCTTTGCCTTCTGTGAGCTCCAGGGGAAAACTCCAGGCCACCACTTTGTATCCTTCGAAGGGGTGGTAGACTCCTGCTCCGGTGCGGTTGGTGTAATTGGCGATAATCTTGCCTCCGGAGGAAGGGCGAATGCCTCCGGCCATCTCAACACAGTAAGTATCTTCGTTCAGTTCGTGCCGGAAACTAAAGCTTTCCCCGTCGAATGTGACCTTGCCGTTGACTGAACCGCGCGATGTCGACCAGCGGTATCCGAGGTTGTTCTCTATGAAATAGCGTGCCTCTTCCTGATATACCGCATCACCGATGGGATAAATCTCATCCCACGCATCGGTTGCGATGTATGCGCCGGAGATGAGTATATTGCAACCCGCGGCGGCTGAAGCCCTGATGGCCTTGCGGAATGCGGAAGGGAACACCTGGAAACGTGCCGCCTTGCGGGAATTCCCGATCAGGGTGCTTATCTGTTTGCCGCAGATAATGTCCAATGCGAAACAAGGCCTTGCCTGGGCTTTTGAGAATGCTCTGCTGCTGACGGACGAGAAATTGTACCCGAGCTCAAGCAGGGCCTTTCCGTGAACGGCAGGGTAGTCGAAACTGTTGCCTGCAGGCTGGAAGCCGGCCATATCTATTTCCGTTGCGCCGAATCCCGGGGCAGTATTGTTGATATAAGCCTTGTCCCTCCTGTATTCGTAGCTCTCTCCGCCATAGGAGATGTCTTTCATATAAGGAACACCGCCGTCCATCCTGGAATCGAATCCGGCGTATTTGTCCGAATCGAACCAGGCAGGGGCGCTGACTCTGTCGAAGTTGTTGACAATGAGGATTTCCCTGGCTTCACCTGAAGAAATGCCACAACTCAGAATCTCTGACGGAAAACTCCTTCCGCCACGGTTGCAGGCTTCAACCTTGAAAGAATAAAGGTGGCCGGCGCTGATAGGGATGCGTGTGTTGCAACCCTTCACAACTCTGCCGCTGTCGAATGCTCCGTCGTCGATGCGGGTGTAGACTATGTAACTGTCGGGGATGGCCGTAGGTTCTTTCTCATCTTCGGTCGGCTCCCAGCTGAGTTCTGCCTTGCTGTCTTCTCCCAAGGTGACAGCGAAACTGTTGACAGGCAGGGGGGCGACTGTGTAGTTTTGCCCGTAATAAGTGCTCAGGAACTTCAGGATGCCTTTGTAAACGGCCCTGCAGGCTGCGAAGCGGAAACTCGGGTCCAGGCCGAATTTCATATCTGCAAAGTTCTGGTGTGCAAGTAGTTCGAGCAGCATCCCCGGCACGTCGGTGGTGCGTGATTCTGAGTAGGACCTGTTCCAGATCTGGCGCCTTGTCCAGAGGGAGTCGAAGTCCGAACGGAGGTCATCGGTAATCTGCGTCTGGACGAAATCCGTGAGGAGCCGGCAGGCGGACCTGTCATCGCCGTTCTTAAATTTCCGTATGCCGTCAGCCTTGAGGGTATAGATTGCCAGAGTGCCGACAATAGAGTCGTTAGGCGTGACTCCGGCATCGGTGTGGAAGGCAAGCGAGACATCGAATGGGATGCCTTTGTCGTCTTTCATCATCTTCACCCATTCTCCGCGCGAAGCATAGTCGCAGGTGTAGTCCGTGTTCCACTGATAGATGCGGTCGTATGGCATACCGGCCCATTGCTCCCAATACATTGCCCCCTCCAGATATGCGGGCACATCGGATATCTGCCAATCTGAACTGTCGCTGCCTTTGCCGCGGGCGATCTTGCCTATGCCGCCGCCAACCTTGACGGCATCTGCCGTAATCACGGTCCCTCTCTCGAAACTGCGTCCGGCAGGTGTACCGTTGTCCAGCATTATGTAGGAATCAGGGCCAAGGTCGAATTCTCCAAGATAAATCCAGGTGCCTCCTCCCATTCTCTGGTTGACTATGAATTCGCTGGTACCTCCAAGGTGTGATACCGTGTAATGGGCACTTCGGCTGCTGTTTGGGAGGCTTTTGTACGAGATGTATATGCAATGGCGGCCGTTTCGCTCGAGCTTGGGACTCCATCGCACGTTGGCATTGCCCTTGCCGGAAACCGCGGCTATCTGCCTGGCGCTGCCCATGGTGAACGGATTGTCATCCTTGACGTAATGTTCTTTCTTGTCGGCAAAACCCTCTCCTGCATCTTTCCACGGCCCTTTTTCCTTATAATTGCCGTGAGTGCGGACAGGAAAGCCGGGGGAGTGGAAATGGGCGTTGTTATCACAGATTACTTCCGTGTAGCCTGTATCCCTTTCGCGTGGAGTCAGCACATAGGCTCCGGCCCTTTCCAGCATGGGAATCAGGTAGGGGAGGACGTAACTCTGTGTGAAAAGATCTTCTGTCGTGCGCCAGTTCGGGGAACGCTGCCAGCTCCAGGAACCCATCCCGTTGTCGAAAAAGCGGCCATGACTCTGCCAGAGGGCAATATTGCGCCCCTGAAGCCCGGCATCGAAGGGGCGTTGACCCACCTGCTCGATGAACTGTGAGCGAGCGGGTATGCTCTTCGGCCGGAAACGATAATCCACAGGTATGCCGCTGTTATTCAGAGCAGGTACCGCAAGATCCTCCAAGTCAACGGATTCGCACCAGATTCCGCCCAGTTGATAAGACCGTACTTCATCCGGCCATTGCTCGCGCAGCCTTGCCTTGAACCAGGCGAGGTCGGCCTTGCGCCACGGATAGTCCCCGAGTTCCTTGGTGAAATACAGGTCCAGATTGTTCCCCCGCTTCATCGCCTTGTTCAGTTTGATGAAGGATTTGACCCTGAAATGCTCCTTTGCCAGCACGGTAATCGAGTCGGTTGCGGGCTTGAAGGCATCCAGAATTGCTTTCTGGGCGTTTGCAGAAAGTCCTGCGAGAATCGTGGCGGCAATCAGTATCAGTCTGCGGTACATAGAGCGGCTAGTTCTTTCTGACTTTCAGATGGGTGATGTCGATGATGAAAACAAATACGCAACTGATTGCGAGAGCCAGGAGATCCGCCTTGAAATCGTTCAAGTCCATCGACCTGTATGGGAGTTTCCCCTGTATGTATTCGGTCCCGTATGCGAGCAAAGATCCAAGGATGAGCGTTCCTATTGCAAACAATGCGGCGTGACTCAGTTTGTTGGTGAGATGGTCGTATGCAAGGTAAGCAAGGATGGGGAATGGTAAAAACATCAGGAAATGAGCCACTTTGTCAGTAGGGATGCCAAAGATGAACTTCTGCACTTCAGGAAGCTTGTCCACATGCATGAAACACAGAAAGGCGACGGCTGCAAGATATAGGAAGAAAAGGATTCGTGCCAATATGGTTTTAGGAGTCGTCATAGGGCCTGCATGTCGTGAAGTTTGCGGTAATAACCGTTCAATGCGATAAGATCATCGTGCTTTCCGCGTTCGACAATATGTCCGTCATCAATGACGATGATTTCGTCGGCATCTTTAATGGTGCTGAGCCTGTGGGCGATAGCAATAGTGGTCCTGTTGCTCATCAAGCGCTCCAAAGCCTCCTGCACAGCCCTTTCGCTCTCTGTGTCCAGGGCGGCGGTAGCCTCGTCCAAAATGAGTATGGGCGGGTTCTTAAGTATGGCTCGGGCGATGCTTATGCGTTGGCGTTGTCCGCCGCTGAGTTTGCATCCGCGGTCACCCACGTTGGTCTGGTAGCCTTCTTCCTTCTCCATGATGAACTCATGGGCGTTTGCGATCTTCGCCGCTTCAATCACCTGCTTTTCGGTCGCGCCTTCGACCCCGAAGGCTATGTTGTTGAAGATCGTGTCATTGAAGAGGATAGGCTCCTGATTGACGTTGCCCATAAGGGAACGCAAGCCGTCCAGTTTGAATTCGCGTATGTCGGTGCCGTCGATGGTTATCCTGCCGGAATCAACATCGTAAAAACGTGGGATCAGGTCGACCAGAGTGGACTTTCCGCCACCGGAAGCGCCGACGATAGCCACCGTCCAGCCCTTGGGAATTTCCAGGTCGATATCGTGAAGTATCTGCCTGGATGCATCGTAACTGAAGCTGACACCTTCGAAACGAATGCTTCCCTCAAACTTGTCTATGCTCTTGTCTCCCTCGCTTTCCTTGATGTCGTTGCGTGCGCCCAGTATCTTGTCGATACGCTCCATCGAAGCAAGGCCCTTGGGGATGTTGTATGCCGCCTTGGAGAAATCCTTGATAGGCTGGATGACACTGTAGAGGATGACCATGTAGAAGATGAAGGTAGGGGCGTCGATGAAAGACTCGTCCTTGATTATGAGAAAGCCTCCGAAACAAAGAACTATGGCAATCATCATTGTGCCCAGGAACTCGCTTACAGGGTGGGCCAGTGCCTGTCTGGTGGCCACCCTGGCATTCTTCTTCCGCATTAAGCCGGTAACCTTGTCGAAGCGTGCAGACATTTTTTTCTCCGCCAGGAAAGCCTTGATTACCCGCAGACCGCCGAGAGTCTCCTCCACCTGACTCATGGTGTCGCTCCAGAGGGCCTGTGCCTCAGTGGATTTCTTTTTGAGGTTGCGTCCGATTACTCCCATCAGCCACATCATAAGAGGGGCGAAAACAAGCACGAACAACGTGAGTTTCCAGGATATGAAGATCAGGGTGCCAAGGTAGAAAATGATGAGGATGGGGTTCTTTATGAGCATGTCGAGCGACCCGGTGATGGAGTTTTCGACTTCCTGCACATCCCCGCTCATCCTCGCGATTATGTCTCCTTTCCTTTCCTGAGAGAAGAAGCCCAGCGGCAGTTCTATTATCTTATTGTAGATCTGCATCCTGAGGTCTTTCACGATGCCGGTGCGCAGAGGTACCATGACCGCCGTCGATCCAAAATAGCAGGAAGTCTTGAGCGCCGTCATGACTATCAGGAGCGCTGCCAGTACAAGGAGGGTGACGATGGGGCCGTTCGAGGCCATGTACTGGGAAACGTACCAGTAGAAATTATTGATAAGTGTTTCCTTGAAATCCCCTGTACCCCATGGAATAAACTCATAGACAGACTCTTCCATTTGGAAGATGATTTTGAGGACCGGAATGATCAGGGTGAAGGAGAATATATTGAATACGGCGCTGAGCACGTTCATCAGCACCGATCCTCCGAGATATTTGCTGTAGGGACTTACGTAGCGCCTCAGCATGTTCCAGAATGCTTTCATATATTATCTTACAAAGATAATCAAAATTACAATATGAACATAGGAGAGGCACTTTGCCTGGGAAGTGCGATGAGCCTTACTCCTGTGCCTTCAACAGCGGTGGCGCTGGCTTCATAGGCTTTATGGGGATTATTGTTGTTCTCGCTTAGATGGCAGAGGAATACGTTCGACAGCCCCTGATGCATGAAATCCCGTATAGCGTCTGCGCATTCCTCGTTAGACAGGTGGCCGTGACCTCCGCAGATGCGGTTCTGCAGTTCAACCGGATATGAACCTCCGCGAAGCATATCAAGGTCGTAGTTGGATTCTATCACTACCGTGGATGCCTGCGACGCATAACTGAGAGCCTCGTCCGTCATACGGCCTATATCCGTCATAATCACGAAGATGTATCCCTTGATATCTATGCAGTATCCAACCGTCTGGGTAGCGTCGTGGGGGACAATGAAATACTTGGCTCGGATTTTCCCCGGCACGATCTCCGACCAGTCGCCATCCTTGAGATTCTTAACCACAGGCCCGAGGTATTCTCCTGTCATCCAATGGGTTGCAAGGGAATTGCGAAGTTTCCTTGTCATCCATACAGGTTTCAGGAGCCGCTTGCAGTAGGGACCCAGATTGTGGATATGGTCCATGTGGTCGTGTGTGATCAGTATTGCGTCGATATCATCGTAGGTAAAACCATTTTTCATCAGTTCCTGTTTGAGCCGGCGCATGCTGACCCCGGCATCAATGATGACTCCGGCCCCTCCTTCGCCGTCATCCATGTGCAGGAAGTAACAGTTGCCGCAACTCCCGCTGGACAGGGACTGGAATACTATTTTATTGCTGATCATCCTCTTTGCAGTATTTAGAGATGACGCTGTAGGCATCGGCCACGCCAAGTTCCCCGGCGCGGGAAAGGTCTATGCATCCTTTTTCCTTATCTTTGATGAATATGAGGGCAAGCCCCCGGTTGAAATAGGCATCACCCATGTATGGGTAGATGCTGAGGGCTTTTCCGTAATTGTCAATTGCTTCCACCATCTGGCTGGACAGGCAGTAGAGATTCCCCAGATTGTAGAACAGATAGGGGATGTCCGGAAGAATGCTGATGGCCTCCTGCATGTCTGCAATGGCCTCGGAATAGTCGTAATTGCGGTCTACTCGGTCGCTGACGCGGGCTCTGATAGTGCCCTGATCGTCCATGGTGAGAGTCTGCACGTTGCGCTCCATGCTGGCGATGAAGTCTATCATCTCGGCCCTCAGCACTCCGCGGTTCATCAGGTAGAAGGCCTTGTAGAAGCGTATGTATCTATCCCGGAAGACGTCGGTTTCCGCCTGCTTGACGGCATTGTCGAAGCATGTCAGCGCAGCATTGTACTGTTTGTTCCGTACCTCGTTGATGCCCTGGATGAAACTGACTTCGGAAGGAGTCAGCCTGGTGCCTGTCGCACCACTGCTGGTGTCGCCTGCCAGGATGCTGCCGAGACTGCGTTTAAGCGCGACCGCCTGTATCTCTTCGTTAGTGATGGAAACCGGGATGGGCACCATCGAAGTGAAGCGCTCTATGAGGGGACTATCGAACTCCCTTCGAAGAGGTGTGGAATAACCGTTCTCGTCACCCGTAATCTTGAACTTATACAGAGGCTTCAGCCGTATGTCTATATCCCTGTGCTGCAGGAGTTCGTTGTCAAAATCCTTCTTCGCAAAATCTGCGTCCAGTGCAAGCAGGGAGCTGTATTTCCTGGTGGTGTCGGCAAAGTCGGCCTGTCCGTGGGCATTCTTGCTCTCATATTCGGCGACTTTCCTGCGAGCGATGTCGTAGTCTGCCTTGGAGGCCTTGTAGCGCCCCATCATGTTCTCGACGTAGGAACGGTTCATGTAGGCCTTTGCGAAATCCGGATATAGCGCGATAGCCATGTTGTAATCTTCGAGAGCATCCTGCCAGCGTCCCATCTCAATAAAGAATCCGGCCCGGTTGAAGTAGGCGAGGACATTGCCCGGGTTGATGCCGATGACGTGGTCCATGTCGTCCAGCGCACCTTCGTAATCCCCGACCTGGGCCTTCAGCAGGCTCCTGTTGTAAAGTGTCAGGGCATTGCCCGGCTCTTCTTTCAGCACGCGGTCCAGGTCGGCCATCGCACCCTTCGGATTATTGTTTTCCGCGTGCATCAAGGCCCGGTTGAAATAGGCGAAAGTGTTTGTGGTGTCAAGCCTGATCGCATGGTCGAGATCTTCAATCGCAAGGTCGAAATTCTGCCTTGCCGCATTCAGGCGGCCACGCCGTATATATGCTTCAGGGTCGTAACGGTCCAGTTTGATGGCCCTGTTATAGTCTGCAAGGGCCTTCACTGTGTCTTTCTGGAAAAGATAACAGGCACCCCGGTTGAGGTAGGCACCTGGATCCTTGGGCTCCTTCTTGATATAGCGGTCAAAATCGGTGACCGCTTCGTCGAATCGCTGGGCGAGGAAGTAGGTGACGCCACGGCTGTAGTAAAGTCCGACAAATCCGGGACGCAGTTCTATCGCCTTGTTGAGGTCCTCGAGGCCTTCTTCGTACTGGCCCTGACGGCTCTTGGTTATGCCGCGATAATGGTATCCATTGGTAAAAACAGGATTCAGACGCACAGAACGGTCGAAATCCTGTTGTGCTCCGCGGATGTCTCCCAGGTTGTATTTCGAGATACCGCGGAAGAAAAAGTTCCAGTAGTCTGTCGTATCCAGCCTGGCCAGCACGTTGAAATTTTCGATGGCCAGGGCGTATTTGCCGTCCGAGAAGGCCTGCCTGCCGCGTAGGAAAAAGACATCTTTGTCGTACTGCGCATGCAGCATGCCTGCCGGGCATGATGCCAGACAGATTAAAAAGAGTATTGCCAGCCCGAACTTTTTCATTAATTTTGCACTGCTTTGTTCACAGTCTAGCAAATATAACATTTATTATGCCTGTTTCAGCACGCGGTGCAAAATTATTTTGCTTTCTCTTCCTGCTTTTTGTGGGGCTGACTGCTTTTTCAGCGGCACCGGAAAGGAATGACTTGCTGGAATCCGGCTTGAAGATGGATGTGGAGTTCCTTTCCGACACGCTGTGCGCCGGCCGCAAGACAGGCAGTGTGGGTGCAAGCGCAGCAACTTTCTATATCATCCACCGCCTGGAATATATGGGTTACGATGTGACTGTCAACAGTTTCGAGACTCCCGCGGGTACAATAGGGAGGAACCTGATTGCCGGGTCCCTTTCAGGAAACAAGGCAGCCGTGCTCATTATGGCTTATTACGACGGACTCGGCAAGATAGGCTCCCGTCTTTATCCAGGTGCCGACAGCAATGCTTCCGGGGTTGCAGCCTTGCTTTCACTCGCGGAAAGTCTTAAGGACAGGAACGATGTCATTTTTGCCTTTGTGGATGGACACAATGCCAATATGGCTGGGGCAGAGACCTTGAAAATGGCGACTGCGAAGCTGCGGCTCAGGATGGTCGTGAATCTCGACATTCTCGGCAGTACCCTGGCTCCGCCGGACAAATTCTGGAAGAATTATCTGATTATACTCGGCGGGGCTCCATATCAGCAGAGTTTCGACCGACTAAACTCGGACAAAGCCCTCCACCTCTACTATAATTACTACGGAAGCCGTTCTTTTACGGATCTCTTCTATCGCAAGGTCAGCGACCATAAGGTCTTCTTCGACAGGGGAGTGCCGGTGCTGATGTTCACTTCCGGGATCACCCTGAATACCAACCGTGAGGGAGATACATGCGAAACACTCGACTATCCGGTTTTTGCGGATAGGGTGAGCCTTATAACTCGCTGGCTGCAAGCGCTTTAATATAACACTACCGGGCCGAGGAGACCTGCGGACACCAGAGGATGATTTCTTTTAAGGATGAAACGTCTGGCGGCGGAATTGTCGTTACCTAGAGAGCGGACGTAGTTGCCCATCATCGTCGTTACACGGATTTCGATGGTATTGTCCCCTTCATGCAGAAGTCCGCCGGTTTCGAAGATGGAATCACCCCACCAGCGCAGGCCTGCGTCCTGCCCGTTGATGCGCAGTTCGGCTATGTCGCAGACCTTGCCCAGGTCGATGCAGGATGGAAGTGTCCCCTCCAGATGGATGACTGTCCTGTAGGTGGCTGTACCCATGAAAGATGGATGGCTGTCCTTGAGGTCGGAGAGAGTGTCACATTCGAAACGTATCAGCGTATCAACCTGCGGATTACGCAATTCTACGGTCCAGGAGTCCACATTGGTGCCGGATCCATCGCGGAGAGGAAGATGTTTCCATTCCTGGGCCTTACCGCCCAGTTTGTTGAAAGATATGACTATGGTTTCGGACGGCCCTAATTCCAGTTGCACCTTGTTGCCGTCCATTTTGAGAGCATACTTCCTGCCGTCTGCAGGATTGTAAACCCAGGCCTTTTTCCCTTTGCATATTGCAGGGTCGAATTCCAGCAGAGTGCTCTGCCTGGCGGAGAAACTGGCGTTTGCAAACAGGAACCAGTGCGAGCCGTCATCGGCCTTGTAATGGTTTTGGAGCAGGAATCTGTCCGGATTGGATATGCTGACGGAGTGGGGAAGTCCATAACGGCTCTGGACATCGGTATACCACTCGAGCCAGGCGTTGTTCTCTGCTTTGGGCAGAAGGACAAATCTCTCCGGGAATGCACCTTGAAGAGCCAGCACCCTTGATTTTACATCCTCGTCCCTGGTACTGAAATCCTTGAGCCCCAGACTCTTGTGCGGCAGGCAACCTATGCAGAACACCCTGCCTCCGTCCCGGACGAATGATTCTATCCTGGCAAGGGCGCCCTCGTCAATTCCCTTGTTTTCCACGATGAAAAGTTCCCTGTAGGCCTTAGGCCCGTAGCAGAGCCGTCCGTCCTTTACTGTGGCATCGCGGAGTATCCCTTCGCTGACATAGTCGGCGCCACCCCCGTTCTTGTGCACGGCCTCCCATATCATGGAAGTATAAGGGGTGTTGAGTTCCACCGGGAAGGGCTCGTTCTGGGCGCCGAGTTCGCTCCAGAGGTCTCCGTTAGCGGGCAGTATCGCAATGTTGGTTACCATGTCGGTATTCTGCAGGATTGCGCTCAGGCGTGCCCTGTAGTCGTTCAGATTCTTCACGAACGGCCACCAGGTGTTCCTTTCATTGTGGAAGGTTCCGTATTGTACCCAGCCCGGGAATGGTGCGTCGAGGGGGGAGTAGTTGAATCCGTGCCAGACGGAGTGGGTGATGCCTGAGAAAGCGGCCATATCGGAACCGACTTTTATGAATTCCAGTGGCACGTTGAACACTTTGTAGGTGTTGGTCATCTCTTCTGAGCTGACAATCCGCTTCCCGGCGAGGTGAGCAGCCGAACTCACATACTTGTTCACCATCGTATAACCCCGGCCGCGGCGGTAGTCATCGTCGCCCATCTCTTCGCCCAGGCGGTGCCTGAGCCAGTTCGTAGTCCAGGATTCACCTTCCGGAATGTCGTAGCCGAGGGATGAGTCGAGAGGCCAGAAACCGCGTCCGTAGGCCTGTGCTCTGGCTTTCACGCCCTTCTCCTTGCACCAGGCAAGGAAGGTGCGGGTGTAGCGCTCATAGTTGAGTTCCATACGGGTGATCTCGAAATCGTAGCGTGCACGTTGAACCAGATTCTCGAATGCCGGGGTCTTCTCCGCACCGAAACGGTACTCGGACACATCTCCCAGCCTGCCCATCTTGAACATTATGTAGGGGAACCAGGGCATGATGTCGTAGCCCCTGCGCTTTAGAAACTCTTCCGCGAAGTCGGAGGTCCAGTTGCATCCTTCGAGTTCCATATTGTCGACGAAGAATGCGCGCAGATGCCCGCTGAGGGGGCCTGTCTTCGTCTCAATGGTGCCTGCCATATTGTCGAGGTAACGCCGGATGGCACCTGCGTTCATATAGTCTATCTGGCTGCCGGCAGCTCCCGGTGCACCATTGATCACGCTGGCGAAAGAATCGAAACGGATCAGGCTGTAGAGCCACCATACACCTTCCGGAATGTCGATATCCAGAACTCCTGAACGGAAACTGCCGGTAACGTCGATGGCATCACCGAGAGATCCTATGCCTTGGGGCACCAGCATCACCTTCATTATCTCCGCCGTGCGCCTCGGGTTGGTTACAGTGGTGAGGGGATCCGCCTGTTTGATGAGGGCGAATTCCGATATTTCCAGATGCCTGACAGTTAAGGAATCGGCAGTCGTAATGAGCACAGAAGCCCTGTCTTCTTTCGGCAGGCTTTCCGCTCCAAATGGCCATCCGGAACCTACCAGAAGGTCGCAGCCCATTCCAAGCCGACGGGTTTCATCGAAAGCGGTCTGCAGGCATTCCAGCCATTCATCGCTCAGGTAGTCCAGCGCCTTCCTGCCAACCGTATCCGCTCCGGATGGGAACTCTATCGGGCTGATTTCCACGCCGCCTATGCCGGCGTCGTGCATGACGCCGAGTTCCCTGATAATCTCGGAGGGCTCCACGCGGTCGCCGTTCCACCACCATCTCACATAGGGCCTGTACTGCATTTCAGGGCAGTTGAACAGCCTGTCTATCTTTTTTGCTGATACTTTATTGGATTTGGCCTGGGACGAAACGGCAAACAGGCACAATAGAATGGTTATCAGGGTGCGTTTCATAGATACAAAGATAATTATACCGAAAAATATTTGCAACTTCAGAAATAATATATATCTTTGCAGTGTACTATGATACTAATACACCAAATAATATGACAAAAAGACTTTACAGAAGCAAAACCGACAAGAAGCTTGCCGGCATTTGCGGCGGACTCGGTAATTATTTTGATATAGACCCTACCATTATCCGTCTGGCATGGGTAGTTGCCTTGTTCTTTGCAGGTGGCGGCCTTTTTGCCTACATTCTTGCCTGGCTGATCGTACCGGAGGAACCTGAACTGCTTCATCAGTAAACAATAAGCCGGCATCCAAACGGGTGCCGGCTTATTTGTAAAGAAAACTTGCTACAGTTTGTATTCCTTTTCGCCAAGGAGTTCACGCAGCACAAGCGGTTCATTGGTGGTGATAGCGTCTATACCGAGATCGATGAATTTCTGCATCTTCTCGGGCTTGTTCACCGTCCACACGTTTGTGCTCATTCCGAGGGCATGAGCGCGTTCAACGATCGTAGAGTCTTTCAACACAGCCTTCGAATTGTAGTCGAAACCATTGATTCCGCATTCAGCAAGTTCTTCGGGGCTAAAGTCGCCTTCCAGGTACTGGTTGATGAACTCGGGATATTCAGCAGCGATGCGGTCGCACATGTACTTGCTGAAACTGATGAATACCACGCGCTTGGGATCGAAAAGATTGTGAGCCTTGAGGGCTTCTACGCTAAGGTCCAGCAGGGCGTCTTCCCTCTCCAATGTAATCTCTTCCTTCAGTTCGAGAACCAGGATGGTCTTGTCGGACTTTTCACCCTGGGTGAGATAATCGTCGAGAGTAGGGATGGGCTCTCCGTTGGCCAGGCGGTGCTCCGCAAAAGCGGCATATTCGCTGGTATCGATGCGGACGCCTTCCACGTCGTTGTTATGGAAAACAAGGATGACGTCATCGGTAGTGATGTGCACATCGAACTCGCTACCCCAGAATCCATTGTCCTGTGCAGCCTTGAGTGATGCGATGGAGTTTTCGGCAAAGCCGGCAGCCTCGCAGTTCCAGTATCCTCTGTGTGCGACGATTGCGGTTTTGCCTTTCTGATCGATCTTAGGGAAGCCGGTCTTGCCGCCGGCGCATGATGTCAGGGCCAGCAGCGCTGCTGCTGCGATGACGGAGATGTTTTTCAGTGTCATATCTACAAAAGTAAGAAGATTTTTAGTAATTTTGTGCCCGTTCGTTGAAAATTAAACACTTATTATATGGTAAAAGTAGAATTGGGGGGCTGTGGCTCCTTCGTAAAAGAATCTGTTTACAAAGAATATGTAAAGAAAGCCCTCGATGCTTTCGATGTACTTGAATCCGAAAAGGGTGCAGGAAACGACTTCCTCGGATGGAAGACACTCCCCGTAGATACTCCCGAAAGCCTGATCGCAGACTGCGAAGCCATCAAGGAAGACTGGAAGGCACGTGGCGTCGACCTTGCGGTCGTTATCGGTATCGGCGGCAGTTATCTAGGCGCCCGCTGTGCAATAGAGGCCCTGTCGCATCAGTTCGTACGCCCTGAAGGACAGATTCGCGTCGTATTTGCAGGCAACAACCTCAGCGAGGATTATCTTGCTGAACTTATGGATCTTGTGGAAAAGAGCAATGCCGCATGCGTGGTCATTTCCAAATCCGGCACCACCACCGAACCTGCAGTCGCTTTCCGCATCGTGAAGGAATATCTCGAGAATAAATACGGCAAGGCTGAGGCCGCTGCCCGCACCGTGGCTATCACCGATGCGAAGAAAGGCGCACTCAAGACACTTGCCACCCAGGAAGGATATCGCACTTTCGTTGTCCCCGACAATGTAGGAGGCCGTTTTTCAGTGCTTACTCCCGTAGGCATCCTTCCAATTGTTCTAGCAGGCTTCGATATGCGTGCAATGCTTAAAGGCGCAGCCGATGAGCGTGCCGAGCTCCTCAAGAAAGGGGAGAAGAACGCAGCAGTCGAGTATGCCGCAATGCGCAACCTCCTGTATTCCGAGCTCGGCAAGAAGATCGAGGTCCTCGTGAACTACAATCCCAAGTTCCAGTATCTGGGCGAGTGGTGGAAGCAGCTTTACGGAGAATCCGAAGGTAAGGACCTGAAGGGTATCTTCCCTGCATCTGTAAACAATACCACCGACCTTCATTCCGTGGGACAGTTCATCCAGGAAGGTGACCGCGTGATGTTCGAGACCGTTGTCAAAGTCGAGAAGGCTCAGCGCAGCGTGGTAATCGGAAGCGACGCCCAGAACCTCGACCAGCTGAATTACCTTGCAGGCCAGCACGTCGAGCACTGCAATGCAATGGCGGCACTTGGCACCAAACTCGCCCATATCGACGGCGGAGTTCCGCAGCTGGAGGTTTCGGTCGAGAAGATCGATGAGTACAACCTCGGTGCAATCTTCTATTTCTTTGAGTTCGCCTGCGGCGTTTCCGCATATCTGCTTGGTGTGAATCCTTTCAACCAGCCCGGTGTGGAGGCCTACAAGAAGAATATGTTCGCCCTGCTCCGTAAACCGGGTTACGAAGCACAGACAGAAGAAATACTCAAGCGGATCTAATCCGTTACGCCTGTCCAGGCGAAGAGCTTATCGAGGAAGTCCTGCGGCAACTTGTACTGTGCAAGATCTGCCTGCAGGGCTTCTTTTGACAGTTCCCCGAGATACTTTTCGGCATTCTTCGGGTCTTCGGTGATGTAGCTTGCGGTGCCTGCAAAGCGGAGCAGTTCCGGGGTAAGCTGGAGATTGCTGCTGATGGCTGTCGCGAAGATGGTCTTTGCCTCCGGAGTGATTCGGCGCATCCTCTTAAGAAGCCCTTTCTGGCCACCTGTAAAGGCGAATCGGCTGTCGCATTCTATACTGACCTGAGAACTTGCAGGAGCTTCCGAGAGGTAGATGGTCACGCGGAGTTCCTCTCCATCGTATCCCCAGCAGGCATATTTGCCGGAAGCGGCCTTGACGGCAGCATGTCTCTCGTATGGCAGTTGCTTGCCGTTGACTTTAACGTATTCGGGAGCGGTCGCCCCATCCAGAACTATGCGTACCTTGCGGGTGGGGGAGATGCCTTTGTAATTGCCCTGGCGTGGAGCAATCTGCACCATCAGACGTCCGTCAGCATCGTCACGGCTGATTGCTGTAGTGGCGTAGTCTGAATCATAGGCCTGACTCTTTCCGTCATCTTCGTAGAGAATAGCTTTGGAAGAACCTTTTCCGGGCACCAGCAGATACCAGTTCTCGTTGCTGGGTTCCTGAAGAGAAGCTATCTTCGGAGATGCCATAGGGATAATGGCCCCTGCTCGTACGTACCAGGGATTCTCGTGTATGGTGTAGTGCGCGGTGGTCTCCGTGCCACCTTCATACATCTTGCCGGTGGAAACATCGTACCAGTCGTTGCCTTCCGGGAACCAGAGCTTGCGGGCTGTGAGACCTGTCTTTCTGTCAGCTGCTTCGCAAAGGACGGTGGCGATGATATCATCCCCGAAGAAGTACTCTTCCCTGCATGTATAGGCCCTATCATCTTCAGGATAATAATAATAGAGGGGACGGCATATGGAGATGCCAGAATCGTATGCCTGGCGCGCGGCGTTATAGATATAAGGGGAAAGCGTGTAGCGAAGGCGTATTGCATCGCGCATGGGGTCGAAATGGTCCGGGAAAACCCAGAAACGCTTCTCCATGCTCATGTCCTTGGTGGAATGTGTTTTGAATATCGGCATGAACACTCCGTTCTGAAGCCAGCGTGTGTAGAGTTCAGGATCGGTTTCATGTACACCTTTGGGCTGCATGTGGCCTCCGATGTCGTGTCCCCAGTATCCATAACCTACATTAGCCGCGGTCGACGTAAAATAGGGAAGATAACTGAGCACTTTCCAGGTGGCGTAGGTGTCGCCGGAGAAGCCCAATTGGTAGCGATGGCTTCCGATGCCTCCCCAGCGGTGGTAGATGATGGGTCTTGGGGCATCTTTTCCGAGTGAGGCGCTGCGTCTTGCAATGTCGTTCCAGAAGGTGTAGTTAAGCCAGAAGGTATTGCTCAGGCCCTTGATATATTTGCTGTTGCGGTACTGCTGCCAGTCCAGCCACCAGAAATCCACACCCATCTTCTCCATAGGGTGGAGAACGGAGTTGAAATATGCGTCCGCCCATGCTTCCTGATCGATGCGGAAGGGGGAGTAGGGCTCCACGATGTCGTGGTCGTCAGTCCTTGAAAGATAATCCCTTACGAAACGTCTGTAGGGCTCTTCGAAGTTCTGGATACCAGATGCCGGGTGCAGGTTAAGGGATGTCTTGAATCCATAAAGATGAAGCTCTTCCAGCAGGTGTGCCGGGTTGGGGAAGAGTTCCTTTTTCCATGTATATCCCGTCCAACCCTTGCTCTCGCCCGCATAGTCCCTGTTTTCGCTTTTTGGACGTCCTCCCATCTTCCAGGTCTCATGCCAGTCCATATCGATTATCATAACGTCGGCGGGAATGCTGAAATCCCGGAAATGTCTGGCGAGATCTACCAGTTCGTAGTCGGAATAGAGCCAATAACGGCACCACCAGTATCCCAATGCGTATTTGGGCGGAAGCGGAATTTTGCCGGCCACCTTGGTGAAGTCGCTGACTGCGGCCATGTAATCGTGCCCGTAAGTGAACAGATACCAGTCGATGCGGTCGCCTTCCGGACGCTCTGCGACCCAGTATTTCCAATCTGAATCGGTTTTTTCGTAAAGATGGCGTGTGCTTTCGTCGATGAGTGCCCAGCCGTCGCGGGATGCCACCCCCTTGTCGAAGGGATCCCTGGTATACTGTCCGGATTCCCTGGGCCGTATGTAATCGAAGCCGTCCAGGGTGCGGGCTGTTCCGAGGAGATTGCCGGAATCGTCCATTCCGGGGTGCCAGCTCTTTTTCAGCGTGGTCGGGCGACCTTTCCTGTCGGTGGGGCCTGCCATCTTGAAATCTACCGTGAGGTTTTTTTCATCGAACTTGCCGGATCCTGTGTAGGTGATGGTTACGGCATCCGTGGTGATTACGGTGCGCTTTGCGCTTTGACGCACCTTGAATGACGGTACAGGAAGGTCTCGGTTGACAATTCCGAGAGTCGCCCTGTCTTCGAAGATGCCGTCTTCCGCCCATTCCATACGTATCAATCTTGGTGTAAGGATGGTGAAGCGGGCGTTCCCCGCCACCACCTGGGCGTCCTTGTTTGCAATAGGGTGAAATTCTTCCTGCGCTTGGGCGCCGAAAGAAATCAGGCAGCAGGCAAGGCCTGCAAGCAGAATTCGATGGATTTTCATACTTTATTAATAGTATTCGTAAAACTTTGCTATCGACTCCATGCCGGCGAAGAACTGACTGAGAAGATAGCTTTCGTTGGGGGAGTGGATGGTGTCTCGTTCGAGGCCGAATCCCATCAGGAGCGGATCTATGCCCAGGATCTTCTGCATTTCGGCAAGCACTGCTATGCTGCCGCCTCCGCGTGCGGGAACCGGCTCGATTCCGTAAACTTCAGCCATTGCTTTAGATGCGGCCTTATAGGCATCGGAACTGATGGGTATGAGGAAACCGTCGCCGCCTTCGCACTCCTTGACCTCTACCTTTACGTATTTTGGAGCTATCGCCTTGAAGTGCTTTGCGAAGAGTTTGGTGATTTCTGCGCTCCGCTGATTCGGAACCAGACGCATAGAGATCTTGGCGTGTGCCTCTGAAGGGAGTACGGTCTTAGCTCCTTCACCGGTATATCCGCCCCAGATGCCGCAGACGTCAAGACAGGGCCGGATTCCGGTGCGCTCGAGGGTAGTGTATCCCTTCTCGCCTTTAACCTCGGCGATATCGAGGAAGGCCTTGTATTCTTCAAGATTGAAGGGCGCGCGCGCGAGCTGGGCGCGGTCTTCCTTCGAGAGTTCTACCACCTTGTCATAGAAACCGGGAACCGCTACGCGTCCGTCTTCGTCGTGCAGGGTGGCTATCATTTCGCAGAGCGTGGTAATCGGGTTGGCCACAGCACCGCCGTAGTGCCCGGAGTGCAGGTCCTTGTCAGGGCCTGTGACCTTGACTTCCAGATAACTCAGGCCGCGCATCCCGCAGTTGATGGAAGGCACCTTGTCCGAAATCATCGTGGTGTCGGAAACCAGGCAGATATCGGCCTTGAGCAGCGCCTTGTTCTCTTTCATCCAGGCGGGAAGCGAAGGGGAACCTATCTCTTCTTCACCTTCGAAGAGGAATTTGACGTTGTGCCTGAGCTTGCCGCTGGCAAGCAGGTATTCGAAGGCCTTGATGTGCATGAACAGCTGGCCTTTGTCATCGTTTGCCCCGCGCCCCCAGATGGCGTCCTTGCCGGTGGCGGGATCCGGTCCGATTACCGGTTCGAAGGGATTTGTGCGCCAGAGTTCGAGTGGCTCCGGCGGCTGAACGTCATAATGCCCGTATACGAGCACTGTCTTTGCCTTTGGGTCGATGATCTTGCTGCCGAAGACCACCGGATTGCCGTCTGTGGAGAGCACCTGGGCCTCGTCGGCCCCGGCCTCCACCAGCAGCACGGCGAGTTTCTCCGCGCAGCGGCGCATATCGTCTTTGTGCGCAGCTTTTGCGCTGATAGACGGAATCCTCAATACGGAAAACAGTTCTTCGAAGAAGCGTTCCTTGTTCTGCTCGATATATTCTTTCATAAATATAGGTCGAAATAATCAGTTACTTTATCCATAAGATGTACCCTCCAGATGCCGCGAACGTTGTGCTCTGAACGTGGATAGGGGAAATAGTCCAATTGCACTCCGTTAGCAATGCATTCCTGCACGAAACTGAGGCTGTGCTGCCACACCACTGTATTGTCGATAGCACCCTGGCATATCAGAAGCTTGCCCTTGAGCGAAGCGGCCCTGCCTATAAGGGAGGTCTTTGCGAAGCCCTCAGGGTTGGTGGCCTGGGTGTCCATATAGCGTTCGCCATACATAACTTCGTACCATTTCCAGTCGATGACCGGGCCACCGGCTACGCCGACTTTGAAGATATCAGGGTAGTTGGTAAGAAGTGAGATGGTCATGAAGCCGCCATAACTCCAGCCGTGAACGCCTATGCGGTCCGTGTCAACCCATGGCTGCTTCAAAAGTTCGCGAAGCCCTGCCATCTGGTCAGCCATTTCGGCCTGTCCGCACTGTCGGTTGATGGCCTTCTCGAAGGCCGCCCCTCGGTTTGAGGTCCCACGGTTGTCCTGCACATACACCACATATCCCTTCTGTGCCATCAGCATCTCCCACATCCGCACTCCTCCGAGCCAGGTATCCTGCACCATCTGCGAATGAGGACCTCCGTACACGTATACGACTACAGGATACTTCTTTGCAGGATCGAAGTTCAGAGGTTTGTAGAGGCGGTAGTAGTTGAGGAACTTGCCGTCGGCAGAAGGCGTAGCTCCAAGTTCTACCTCGCAACTGGAATAGTCCGAGAGAGGATCCGGCGCCTCATACAGTAGTTCGGAGGACTTGCCGTCGGTAGTGCGGACCGCCACCTTTCCTGGAACGTTAAAGGAACTCCAGCTGTCTATGAAGCGGCTGCAGTCGTCTGAAAGACTCACCCTGTGCCATCCTTCCTCAAAGGTAAGGCGCTGTGGCTTTCCGAACCTCGCCTTTTTCACCGAACGGTACTTGCCCAAGTCTATACGGAACAGATGATTCTCGATAGGGGAGACTTCCGCCGAAGTGTAGTATACCCAGCGGCCGTCGTTGGCAACGTAGTGCTGGTCTGCACTTGCAGTGGCAAGCCTGCGGATGTTTCCCAGGGTATCGCAGAGATACATATTGCGGAAGCCGTCGCGGTTGTCGGTGTCATAGAGGAACTCGTAACGGCCCTTGATAAAGTGCAGGGGCTCCTGCGGCTCTACCCAGGCCAGGTTCTCTTCCGAGAGAATGGTGCGCACGTAGGAGCCGTCTGAAGCCCTGTACTGGTTAAGCACCATGTGATGCTGTTCGCGGTCGAGTACCTGTATGAAGATGTTCTTATCGTCCGGGCCCCAGGTGACGCAGGTTAGATAGCGCTCCTCCGTGAATTCGGTAGGGGTGATGGTAGAAAGCACGTTCCCGAGAGTATCGCATACAAGCAGGGAGATATGCTCGGAGGCCATTCCATTCATAGGATAGCGGATTTGTTCGAGGCTTCCCGTGCGTGTGGTGATATCAAGGAGAGGAAATTGCGTCACAGCGCTCTCATCTTTGCGATATACCGCCAGGAATCTGCCGGAAGGGGATGGAAAGACTCCTCCGCTTATTCCGAATTCGTTGCGGGACACGCTTTCGCCTATTACTATGCCATCCCCGTCTTCTTTCGGAAGTGTCCAGGTCTTGTTTTCAAGTCGCCCGCGGCCCTCCTTAAGTTCATTCCCTTCCCAATGCCAGGCCTTACCTGCGGGATAAAGACGTCCTCCCAGTACGGCGTCATGCATAGTTATGACCTTGCCATCTGTCTGTGCCGGACGGGAGGCAAGGATTTGCAGCAGAACTGCCAGAAACAGCGTTGTCATTATTCGTCGGCTGCTATGGGGATGGTATTTACCCTGGCCGGGTCCGTGACGCTTAGGATATCGAACACCACGAATTTCTGTATGCCTCGCCATGGTAGTGCGCCCCGGTACTCCTTATACTTGACCTGTACCATTTTGCCACTGCAGCGCATCAGGGAATCGGCCACTGAATAAACCGCTCCGTTCGCCTTACGCCCTTCGGCATGTTTGTCTACCGAGAACGTGAATTCGTTGCTCTGCAGGCCGGACCCTTTTTTGTCATTCTTGAAGCCGCTCATGATCAGGCGGCCTTCATAGGTCTTCCATACCCAGCCTTTATAAACTACCTGATTAAGCTCTCCGGCTTTGACTCCGGTGCCGAATACCCAGAAGAAATGGATGAATACCCAAACCCCGACTGCCAGCAGCAGTACTACAAGGGTAATAACAAGAATCTTTTTAACAGTTTTCATATTTACAAAAATAATAAAAAAATTTGCAGGTATTCTAAAAATGTCTATCTTTGCAGTCCCAAATGCTAACGGTGGGTTCGTATAACGGTTAGTACTCGAGATTCTCAATCTCGCAATAGGAGTTCGATTCTCCTACCCACTACCAGATTTCTATTAAATTACTAGTAAAATGAAGAAAGGAATCCATCCCGAATCCTACCGTCTTGTAGTTTTCAAGGATATGTCAAACGAGGACATCTTCATCACCAGGAGTTGCGCCACCACCAAGGAGACCATCACTGTTGACGGAGTCGAGTATCCCCTCGTGAAGGTTGAGATCTCCAACACCTCTCATCCGTTCTACACCGGCAAGACCAAGATCGTCGACACCGCCGGCCGTGTTGATATGTTCTATCAGAGATACAAGGCTAGAAAGAAGTAATTCTTTACAGGATAAACGAAAAGCGGTGACAAGGTCATCGCTTTTTTTGTATATTTGTGCTTATGACACTTATCAAATCTATTTCCGGAATCAGGGGTACCATAGGAGGCGCGCCCGGCGAGGCCCTCACCCCTGTAGACATCGTTAAGTTTACATATGCATATTGCAGTGAATTGCGTAAGCGCAAAGCACCTAATGCAGCCAGATACAAAGTCGTTGTCGGCCGTGACGCCCGCCTCAGCGGCGTGATGGTCGAGAATCTCGTGTGCGGAACTCTTGTCGCATGCGGTGTGGATGTAGTGAAATGCGGTTTCGCATCCACCCCCACCACCGAACTTGCAGTGCGTTTCTCAAATGCGGACGGGGGTATAATCCTCACTGCATCCCACAATCCGCGCCAGTGGAATGCCCTCAAACTCCTTAACGAAGAAGGGGAGTTCCTCACGGCAGCACAGGGACAGGCCATTCTCGACTGCGCCGAGAAGGGAGATTTCGATTTTGCGGAAGTCGATGACCTCGGCAAAATAGAAGAACATGACTTTACCGACGAACACATTGCCGCCGTGCTCGCTCTCGAGGCAGTAGATGCCGGGGCGGTGCGCAAGGCCGGCTTCAAGGTAGTGCTGGATTCCATCAATTCGGTCGGTGGCATAATTATGCCCAGGCTATTGGAAAAACTTGGGGTAGAGTGCATTACGCTTAACGGAGAACCTACGGGAGACTTTGCCCATAACCCTGAGCCTCTCCCCAAGAACCTTGTCGAATTGAGCGAAACCGTCGTTCGTGAAAAGGCTGACTTAGGCATCAGCGTCGATCCGGACGTGGACCGTCTTGCCTTCATCTGCGAAAACGGGGAACCTTTCGTCGAGGAGTATACCCTTGTTGCTGTTGCCGACTACCTGCTTGACGAGGCAGTGAAGAAAGGACGCAAGAATCTGGCAACCGTATCCAATCTTTCTTCCAGCCGCGCCCTGCGCGATGTGACGGAGGCTCATGGGGGCACTTATTATGCGTCGGCCGTGGGAGAGGTTAACGTTACCACAAAGATGCATGAGGTGGATGCCCTGATAGGCGGGGAAGGCAACGGGGGAGTCATCTATCCTGCCAGTCATTGCGGACGCGATGCCATGGTGGGGGTTGCCTTATTCCTGAGTAAACTTGCCCATAACGGGCTGAAAGTCAGCGAGTATAAGAAAACTCTGCCACAATATTTCATAGCCAAGAACCGCATCGATCTAAGCGACAGCGCATTGATAGACAAGATTCTGGGTGCGATGAAGGAGACCTTCAAGAATGAGAAGGTGAATACCATTGACGGCGTCAAGGTAGATTTCGAGGCTTCCCGCGAATGGGTGCACCTGCGCCGTTCCAATACAGAACCCATCATCCGTGTCTATTCCGAAGCTCCCACGGCCGAAAGGGCCGAAGCGCTTGGTAACGAAGTGGTGGCTCTGGCCAAAAAGATCATAGGCTGATGTTTTCGTTCCGCACAACACCCATAGTTGACCAACTGGACAGGGCCCTGCTGGAAGGCAGGGTCGGTGTTTTCTGCACCCAGGCCTGCTGGGATGCGGAGAAATCTGTCTACCTTTATGACGTCTTCCGCAGCCGAGGCAATCTGGAACGCATATTCCTGCCCGGGGATGAATCCGTTCCCGGCACCGCCCATATCTCCTTCGATATCGAAGAAATCAAGGGCCTGGATGCATTGGTCGTGGAGATTCAGGACGCTGGTTCAAGGTATTTCCCCTTTACGATTGATGTCCTGCGTCTGATTTCTACTCTGGATTCACTCGAGAATCCTCCTGCCCTCTATATCCTGGACCATCCGAATCCCGCAGGCAGGGAGGTAGAAGGCACTCTTCCCGCGGGAGACACGGATATATGGACACCTGCCGCTGTGCACAGGCATGGCCTGACGCTCGGGGAGTTGGCTCAGATGTATGTCAGCGACACCGGAGCGAAGATAGCCATGCATGTTATATCCGCTGACGTCGCATCTACCGCAAGGACCCTGCTTCCGTGGATGATTCCGCCAGCATCCGATTTCGCCGGGGTGTTCACTCCGTATTTCTATTGCGGAGGCAAACTGTGGACTGACACCAATGTGAATCCCGGTCTCGGTACCGTGCGTCCCTACGAGATGATTGGTGCCCCCTTCATCAAGACTGACGGCAATGAAGTGCCCGTGCCGGACGGTGTACTGGCCAGACCTTGCTCTTTCATCCCGTTATCCGGCATATATGAGGGTGAGACCTGCTTCGGATGGCAGTTCATACTGACCCCGGGCGCTCACTATCACTCCTTGCTCCACAGTATCAGGCTGATGCACTTCCTTTCCGGGCGATATTCCCAGTTCCGTATTTCGGATAGCCTGTACGGAAGACTTGCCGATCCTGTAATGACGGAGTACCTGAAGGGCGGTATCACATTCGATATAGTCGAGGAGCATGTAAAGAGCGAAGAGCAGAAATGGATTCGCAAGGCAAAACGTTTTTTGCTTTATGATGAACAACCTGTGCGGATTAAGTGAATAACTTAAAGAATTATTTGATATTTTTGCAAAATCGAATGAAACCTTATTATTTATAAACTATTTTATCATGAAGAAAATCTTTTCATTGCTTGCAATTGCTGCGCTTGTTCTCGTAGCATGCAACACAAAGAAGCCTTCCGCTGAAACCGTTTCTGCAGAGGCTGCAAAGGCAGCTAATGCCCTTGTCCAGGCCGTTGCATCCGGTGACGATGCAGCTATCAAGGAAGCTCTCGCTAACAAGGAAGCCGTTCTCAAGACCTTGAAAATCGAAGACGGGGACGAACTGGATTCCATCTTTACCGATGCTTTCGATGTTGCCCTTGAGGACAATGGTGTTGATGAGGAAGAAATCGATGCTCTCCTCAAACTCCGTGGCATTGAACTTCCTGTTCTTGCCAAAGCTGCTGTAGATGAAGCTGCTGCTGAAACCGCAGACAAGGCTGAAGAAATCGTAGATGCCGCTGCCGAGCAGATTACCGAAGAGGCTGCCCAGAAGGCTGCTGACGCTGCAGCTGCCGCTCAGGAAGCAGTCGAAGAAGTTGTAGAGGAAGAGGAAATCCCCTTCATCCTCGTTCAGCAGAAGCCCGGTTTCGAGGGTGGTGACGCTGCTGCTTTCACAAAGTGGGTCAACAGCCAGATCGTTTATCCCGAGGCTGCAAAGGCTGCCGGAACCGAAGGCCGCGTAGTTCTCAAATTCAAGGTCGGCAAAGATGGCACCGTTCAGAACGTCAAGGTTATCAAGAGCGTTGATCCTGAACTCGATGCAGAGGCTGTACGCGTTGTTTCATCTTCTCCTGCATGGACCCCTGGTCAGCAGAACGGCGAACCTGTAGCAGTTTCTTACACCTTCCCTGTTATCTACAAACTTGCCAACTAAATTATAGCGGATCGACGTCGATAATGACGTCTGATTTAGATTTGCTCCGGAAAGTCTCCACGATTTTCCGGAGTTTCTTTTTATTGGCCTGGAGCTGCTTGTCGCGAGGTAGAACCACACGGACAGAATCAGCCAGCTCCATGGATCGGAATCCGGAAGAGACTATCGACTCACAGAGTGTGGAAGCGGATGCGATGGCTTTCAATCTCAGGTCGACAAGTCTCGAATAGGGAGGAAGACCAAACTCCCTGCGCTCTTCCAGCAAGCTTTCTGAAGAAGTCATGTGATACACCTGATGAGCGGCCTGAGCGCTTTGTATGATGACCGAAGGACAGATGTGGCGAAGTCTCTCCAGATATTGGAAAGCATGTTCGTCGGAACGGAAATCTCCTGCATCGAAAAGGGCATCCGCATTCAGCATGGCAACCAGGTCATAGTCACTGAGTTCCGATTTCGCAGCCTGGGGAATTGTGAAGATGTCGGCTTGCAGCCCTTCCAGTTCCTCCGGTTTCTCGAAACCGCGTATCAGGGCGCATTTTCGGCTCCTGGCCATTGCGGCCAACAAAATGCGGGACACCGGACCCTGCATGCCGTTTTTCTTTCTTTCAGCCCGGATATCAACCAGGGTGTAACGGCATCCAGGATGCAACTCCCTTCCGTCCGAAGTCTGGTCGAACAGGCAGTATTTGCCGGAGCGGACATTCAAGGTGGATTCCAGGGAAGGGGAGCAGGTGCCCAGAATTATATTACAATTATGGATGCGGGCGAGTTGTACGGCACAGTCCCTGGCATTGTAACGCGGGGCCGTGTCGCTTTGTTTATAGAAGGGGGATTCTTCATTATCGACGATTATCAGGCCGAGTTCGCGATGCGGCAGGAAAACAGCAGAACGTGTGCCTATAAGCACGTAGGGTCTTCCTGAGCGGATATCATCCATAATGCGCCGCTGCGCGCCACGTGTCATCTGAGAGTGATGTACCAGCAGCAATTCTCCGAAAGCCCCTTCCAATCTGTCCCGGAGCCTGCCGGCAAGTTCTATCTCATTAACCAGAATGCACACATTGCGGTTCTTACGCAGTTGTCCGGTGCATGCGCACAGATACATCTCTTCTCTGGCAGCAGATTTAAAGAGAACCGGTTTCCCGTTTGCCAGAACCTGCTGGAAAAGGGGAGAGATGGAGATATGGGGAAGATGTTGCAGCAGAGAGGAATAGTCACCTTCGGCAATAGAGAGTCGCTCACTTAGAGATGCGAGGCGGGCCTCTGCTTCCTGCAATGCCGAAGCGATGGCCTTGCGCTGTTCTTCCAACCTCCTCAACACAGTGATACCGTGTTTCTTTGCAAGATCTGCATCCTTGACGTCAAGCCTTTCTTTAAGACGCTTTATGCGCTGTTGCCAGACGGCTATCGTCCGTTCTTCCAGCATCGCTTTTTGTCGGGAGACGCGGACCTTGGTTTCTTCCGACGCAGTCTTCAGTCCGGGATAGGCTGCTTTGTAAACTTCGCCTATGGTGCAGAGATAATACTCCGCAATGAACCTCCATAGGCTGATTTCCTCAGGAGTGATACGGTCCAGTCCTGTTTCAACGGAAAGAATGGGCCGGATGCGGGAGATGGCGATATCAGGGGTGACATCAACTTCAGAAACCACACCAATGACTCTTCTGCCAGCAAAAATTACAGCTACGCGGTCCCCGGCCCGGAGGTCAGCGTCCGTAATATAACAAGGCTCCCACTCCAGGCGGAGTGGGAGTATTACCTTGATATAGTGCTGTGCGGACACTGTTACTTGAGGGTGCCTGCTTCAGCTGCCTTGATCATGGCCTCGTTGGCGGTCACATAAACCTCGACGCGGCGGTTCTGGGCGCGGCCTTCAGCGGTATCGTTGCTTGCAACGGGAAGATCGTAGGACTTGCCTTCAGCGACGATCTTGTTCTTGAGGCCTGCCTGTGCGAGGCACTTCTCGACGGCTGCTGCGCGCTGCTTGGAGATGCGCTCGTTGACAGCTGCGGTGCCGGTGTTGTCGGTGTGGCCCCAGATGGTGATGTCGGTGTCGGGAAGGTCTACCATTGCAGCGGCGAACTGCTCGATGGACTTCTGAGCCTCAGGGCTGAGGGTGGTGCTGTTGGTGTTGAAGAGGATTCCGTTGTCGAAGGTGACGCGGATTGCCTCGAGACCGTTGATCTCGAAAGTCTCAACCTTGGCGTTCAGGGCAGCGAGTTCTTCTGCCTTCTTGTCCATCTTCTGGCCGATGACGGCACCGGTGGTGGCACCTACTGCAGTGCCTGCGGTTGCACCGATGGCTGCGGACTTGAGGTCGCCGCCGATGAGATAACCGAGGGCTGCACCGGCGATTGCGCCGCCGCCAGCTCCGAACAGAGTGCCCTTACCGGCCTTGTTCATGGATGAGCAGCTGGAGAAGATGAGAGCTCCGCAGAGTGCAAATGCAAGAATCTTTTTCATAACTTTAATAATAATTTATTGGTTTGATACGATTGCAATCATTATTTCATTATGCAATAATAATCATTATTGCGAGAATTTGCAACAAGCAAAAAGAAAGATAAATTTTTTTTTGCGACTTCGCCAAATTTATATATCTTTGCAATCCCAAAAGCAAAATGGTGCTGTAGCTCAGATGGTAGAGCAAAGGACTGAAAATCCTTGTGTCGGCAGTTCGATTCTTCCCAGCACCACTGTAACCCGCTCAGACCGAGCGGGTTTTATTTTTTGTTCACACTTTTGTTCACACTTTTTGGGAAATTAAACTCCATTTTAATGCCCTCTAATGCCTTTTTTGACACTAGAGCTGAGAAGCAAAAGTCCCAGTTTTTTGAGCCCAGAAAACTGGGACCAAAACTGGGACCATCTTCTCGTATAACGGGCTAAAAACCGTTTTTTTTCACCTTTTTAGCCCACTATCCATAGCATATTCAAAACCGCCGCCACCTCACTATGAGATGACGGCAGTTCTTGTCAGTATATATGTTTAACCGTGC
>CACWOZ010000009.1 GCA_902762655.1 uncultured Bacteroidia bacterium | reverse complement strand
GATATCTTCTCCTGCGACGCACTCTACTACGGAGGCAAAGCAAATGCCGGCGTCAAGGTCATCGCCATCAATCTTCCCTTCGATGAGCGTGTGCAGAAGGAACGCGGCTCCCGCACCATCCTCATGGAAAACATCATCAAGTTGAAATTCAATGAGATCGTGGCACCTGTCGGCAATGTCGTCATAGATGTCGACCAGCGCGCCCATGTCGATGCCAACGCATTCTTCTGGAATATCGCTTTCCGCGAAATCGCACACGGGCTGGGTGTCAAGAACACCATCAAGGGCTCCCCCGTCGCTGAAGCACTCGGTAACGAAGCACAGACCATCGAAGAGGCAAAAGCCGACATCCTAGGCGTTTACCTCGCGACCCAGATGATCAACCGTCACGAACTCAATGCTACCCTTTCCAGGGAGGACGCCCTTACCACTGCCCTTACGAGTTTCATCCGTTCCGGCCGTTTCGGCAACGCCGAGGCTCTCGGTCGCGCCAATATCATCTGCTACAACTATCTGGCAGCCAACGGATCGTTCAACCGTAACCCCAACGGCCACTACACGGTCAACTACGATAATGCCGAAAAGGCCGTAGCATCTCTCGCAGGTGAACTGCTGAAAATCCAGGCAGAGGGCAACAAAGCCGCTGCTTCCGATTTCATCCGCAAGTATTCATCTGTAGGCAAGGACCTGGAGGCTGACTTCATCAACATCCGTCTCGAGAAGATTCCGGTAGATATCCGTTTCGAATACGAATGGTAGTATGGCAGATCTCTTCACTGGTTACGGCATAGCCCATACCATCCTGCTGTTTGCAGTTGTAATCGCCCTCGGATTATTCCTGGGGCGTTTCAAAATAAAAGGTGTATCCATCGGCTCGACCTGGATTCTCTTCGTGGGAATCATCCTCAGCCATTTTGGCTTCAGGGCTAACCCTACGGCCCTTTCCTTCATGAAGGATTTCGGCCTTATCCTCTTCGTCTTCTCAATAGGCCTGCAGGTAGGCCCAGGATTCTTCCACTCCTTCCGTAAAGGAGGCGTGACCATGAATCTCCTGGCTGTAGGCATGGTGCTGATGGCCGGAGGAATGGCTATCCTGATCCACTATCTTACCGGAGAACGTCTCGACACCATGGTCGGAGTGATGTCCGGTGCAGTGACCAACACTCCCGGACTGGGTGCCGCCCAGCAGACGCTTTCGGATGTCCTTGTCGCCGAGGGTATCAGTGTTGAATCAGCCTCCGATGCCGCTTCCAGACTCGCATCATCATACGCTGTCGCCTATCCTTTGGGCGTGCTTGGCGTAATCATGATGCTGATTATCTACAAGTCGGTGTTCAAGGTAGATGTGGACAAGGAACGTGAGGTTCTCGACAATGAGGAGGCATCTACCGATGCGGCCCGACGCATGCATTGCGAGGTCGAAAATCCTGCGATATTCGGCAAGACCCTCGGCAGCATTATGGCCGGACATACTGACGAGTTCGTGGTTTCCAGGATGATGCGCGACGGCACAATCTCCGTTCCCGGCCCTGATACTATCCTCCAGAAGGGCGACAAGGTACTCATTGTCACATCGCAGCACAATGTCGACACTATACGCATCATCTTCGGAGAGGAAGTCCCCATGCATCTGGAAGATTGGAAAAAGATGGACGTGAATCTTGTTTCCCGCCGCCTGAGCATTACAAAATCTTCCCTTACCGGCCAGCACCTCAAGAATCTGCATATCCGTTCCACCTATGGGGTCACGGTCACCCGTGTGATGCGTTCCGGCCTCGAACTGGTGGCAGGGCCGAATCTTGTCCTTCAGATGGGAGACAGTATCCAGGTGGTTGGAACCAAGGAAGCTATCGACTCCGTCGCGAAAGTCGTTGGCAATAAGCCCGAAACCCTGTCGCACCCCAATCTCGTACCCATTTTTGCAGGCATCGCCCTGGGTGTCATCTTCGGCAGCATCCCCATCCATTTCCCAGGCATTCCACAACCTGTCAAACTCGGCCTTGCCGGCGGTCCGCTGATCATCGCGATCCTCCTTGGTCACTTCGGTCCGAAACTCAAGATAACCACCTATACTACCTTGAGTGCCAATATGATGATACGCGAGATCGGCATCAATCTCTTCCTTGCAGCGGTAGGTCTCGGGGCTGGGGAAAACTTCGTCAGTTCGCTTATCGGCGGCGGCTACATGTGGATTCTCTATGGTGCACTCATCACCATCGTGCCCATCCTTATCACGATGATTATCGGCCGCTTCATCTGCAACTTGAACTTCTTCCAGATCTGCGGTCTTATCACTGGCTCTACAACAAATCCCCCCGTGCTTGCATTCGCACAGGGGGCATATGACAGCAATTATACTTCGGTGAACTACGCTACGGTATACCCGCTTGCCATGTTCATGCGAGTTTTAGTGGCTCAATTACTGATTCTGATAGCGCTTGCATAGCAGGAAGGTCTGAATCCTTCATAGAACTGCGTATAGTTACGAGAGGTTCCAGTATGGTGACATTCTTCATCGCTGCGAACCTCTCTTTCATTACGCGTCCGGCAGTAGGCGCCCAGGATCCGTTCTCGATGAGACCGACTCGACGGTTCTGCCAACTTTTGTCCTGTAAATGAGATATGAACTCGGCAGCCGGAGGGAAAAGGCCAGCGTCGTAAGAAGATGCTGCCAGCACCAGAGTGCCATATCGGAAGGCGTCTTCCACTGCCTCGGCCTGGTCGTCGCGGGTAAGGTCGGAGAATGCAACCTTGACCCCCTTCTCACGGAGCATTTCGGCAAACTTCTCCGCTGCTTTGAGCGTGTTGCCGTGTATGGATGCGCAGGCGACGAAAACGCCCTCGCTTTCAACCCCATAGGTGCTCCAGATGTTATAAAGGCGCAGATACTCGCCGAGGTCGTCTTTCAGCACAGGGCCGTGCAAGGGACAGATAGCAGTAATATCGAGTGCGGATAGTTTCTTAAGGACGGTCTGGACAGGCCCGCCGTACTTCCCTACAATGTTGAAGTAGTATCTGCGGGCTTCGCAGGCCCAGTCTTCCTCTTCGGTGGAATCGAAACCGCTGCGGCTCAGAGCGCCGAATTTACCGAATGCATCGGCGGAGAAGAGAACCTTCTCCTTCTGCTCATAACTCATCATCACCTCCGGCCAGTGTACCATAGGAGCCATAAAGAATTTGAGGGAATGCGCACCGAGTTCAAGTACGTCCCCTTCTTTAACTGCAATCGAACGCCCCTCTAGGTTTACCTCCGGATAGAACTGGGGAACCATCTGCAAGGCCTTCGCACTTGCCACAAACTGCAGCGCGGGGAATTCTTTGGCAAGCCAGGGAATAAGAGCGGAATGATCGGGCTCGATGTGATGCAGCACGAAATAATCGGGCTGTGCGCCTTCCAGGGCACCCAGAAGGTTCTCCTTCCATTCCTCGGCGGTCCGGCTGTCAGATGAGTCGAGAATAGCTGTTTTGGAGTCTTTTATGAGGTATGAATTATACGACATCCCGTCAGGAATTTCGTACTGGTTTTCAAACAAAGGATCGGAAAAATCATCGGTTCCAATGTAGATGATAGAATCAGAAATCTTGCGTATCATATCTGTTTATAATTGTTTTTGCCACAATATATGCTGTAGACCAGGCCGCCTGCAGATTGAATCCGCCCGTAACGGCATCAATGTCCAGGATTTCGCCTGCAAAAAACAGGCCCTCTCGCTCTTTGCTTTCAAGAGTTTTTATGTTGACAGAAGATAGGCTTACTCCGCCGCAACTTACGAACTCGTCACGGAAGCGAGTCTTGCCACTGATGTAATAATTATCCGCCAATATAACCTGAACGAGCTTGTTAAGGCCCTTGCTTCCCAGTTCTGCCCAGAGCATGTCATCCCTAAGGCCGGATTGTTTCAAGAGATACTCCCAAAGCCTTGCGCTTAAGCCTTCAGGATGTACGGATTTCAGCATCTTCCGGGGATTTCTTTCTTTGATTCCAGTAATCATCGTCCTCAAAGTCTCTTCGGGACAGTTCATCCATCGTACAGTAACAGGAGAACGATATTGGTGCTCTGCAAGATGACGTGCGGCATAGGATGAAAGCCTGAGGGCTGCAGGGCCGCTTAACCCCCAGTCCGTAACGAGAAGGTCCCCTTCCGAATGGAACTTTGTGCCCGGGATCGAAAGGCCGGCCTCACACGAAGTGCCCATGAGAGTGCACAGAGAGCTCCTGTTACCATCTGGGGTATCGCTTAGATTAAAGGTGAATAGCGAAGGCACGGGCGGAACAATCTTTACGGGGAGATCCCCGAGGATTTCCATTCCCTTTCCTCCTCCTGTAGTGACGACGATAAAACCGGAATCTTCGGGGAGAGAATCAAGCCTGCAATTGCAGTCGATCCTGACACCTGTAATGGCCTTGAGGAGCACGCGGACTATTTCTCCTGCATCCTGTGATGCCGGGAAGATACGCCCTCCGTCCTCCGTTATGAATTCCACTCCCCTTTTGCGGAACCAGTCAAGCAAGTGTTCCGGAGGGAATTCCGCGAGTGCTCTTTTCATAAAATTCGCACCCCTGGGGTATACTTCCTCAAGGCTGCGGATAGATTCGAAGTTATTGCTGATATTGCAACGACCGCCTCCCGTAATGGCGAGTTTCGCCATGGGACGCGGACCGGCTTCTATAATACGGATGTCGGCCCCGGGTAGAGCCTCGTGCAACTGCGCTGCGCAGAAGCAACCGGAGGCACCGGCGCCGACAATCGTAATTGTTTTATTATTCAGCAACGGGAGCGGGAACCACTACGGGCTCAGGAACTGCCACAGGCTCGGCAACTGGTTCCGGAACCACTACAGGTTCAACTGCAGGTGCTTCGGGTACTACGACGGGCTCTGGAGCGGCTACAGGAGCTATATTAGGCTGCTCTGCGGGTGCAGGAATCTCGGTTTCGACCTCGTGGTTGCCTGCGGCCTTGGCGGCAGCGGCAACGGTCTTGGCCTCAGCCTTGATCTGCTTCTCGCTGGCGGCGACAAGCTTCTTCGCATTAGTTATCTCGTTCTTTGCAGCCTTCACAGCATTCTTGCTGTCGGCGATCTTGCCCTCTTCGGCCTTGATGAGATCCTTGTCTTTATTGACAACTTCCAGAAGTTTCTTGGCAGCAGCCTTGTCGGACTTTATCTCAGATTCAATCACGTTGATTTCTCCTTCGATGAGGGAAAGCTGGTACTGCTCGTCGGCGGTAAGGGTCTTGTCGGTCTTGAAAGCCTTCTTCTGGGCATTGTAGGTATCCCTTTTGGTCTTTTTAAGAGCAGCCTTGGCCTTGATGGTGGCATTGGCCTGGTCGAGGGTGGACTGATCCTTTGCAAGGACGAGTTTGAGTTCGTTGATGGTCTTCTGGCTGGAGGCAATCTGCTTTTCGCTAACGATCACCTGTTCGTTGTAGCGTGCCTGAGCATCTTCGAGACCCTTCTGTGCATTTGCCAACATCTGTTCGCCAAGAGTCTGGGCTCCAGCGGAGAGGGAAAGCAGCAATGCTGCTGCAAAGAAATACTTTTTCATATTTTAAATTATATTAAGAACAATCTCTTAAACCTCGCAAATTTAGTAAAAAAATCATTCATTCGCCATCTTGTAGATGTCAAGCATTTCTTTTTGTCCTAATACTTTGAAATTGCCCACTTTGAAGTCTCCGCCACGGCTGCAGCGAAGAGCCATTTCCTCTATTTCGGCATCAGTCGCCCTGCGTCCTATGAGTTCCCTTATGGAGGCCGGCATCCCTATGGAATGGAAGAATTCTCTCATTGCCTGAATCGGTTCGGCTCCCCCGAGGACATTCTTCGAGAGGGACTCGAATCGGGACGGGTCTTCAGCGTGCACGTATTTTGCCCAATAGCACCAGAGTGCAGCCAGCCCGGCACCGTGTGCCACCCCGTACATTGTGCTGAGTTCATGCTCAAGCCTGTGCGTCCCGAAGTCGGATATTGCCCCGCAACCGGTCAGGCCGTTGTGTGAGAGACTCCCTGCCCACATGATTGTGGCGCGGAGTTCATAATTGAAAGGATCGTCCAGAACCTTCTTCCCGGCATCCATGACAGTACGAAGAAGCCCTTCGGCTATTGCATCAGTTATGTCCATATGGGTCTTGCTGAAATAACGCTCCAGAGTATGCATAAGTATGTCCGTTATGCCGCAGGCGGTCTGGAATGCAGGCAGGGTGTAGGTGCGCTCCGGATTCATTATTGCAAACTTTGGACGGCACAGATCGCTGTTGCTGCCCCTCTTGAGATCCAGTTCGTCGTTGGTGATGACAGTGCTGTCCGACATCTCGCTTCCCGATGCCGGGATGGTAAGGACCACTCCTATCGGCACCGCATCCTTCGGGGTTGCCTTTGCATCGAAGAAATCCCACACGTCACCGTCATATGCAAGACCGTAACCGATTCCTTTGGAAGAATCTATCACGCTGCCACCCCCGACGGCAAGGATGAAGTCGACATGCTCTTTTTTGCAAAGCGCTATGCCATCTCTGACCAGAGACAGTTTCGGATTGGGTACCACTCCCCCCAGCTCGACGTGCGCTATTCCAGCAGAACCCAGCATCGTGCGTATTTTAGTCAGGAGGCCGCTTCGTTCAGCACTTCCGCCTCCGTAATGTATCAGCACCTTATGGGCTCCGTACTTGGCGAGAAGGCCCGTCAGATGCTCTTCGGATGATTTCCCGAAAACGATTTCGGTAGGTGTTAAAAAGTGGAAATCGGTCATAATAATTTGTGTTTCAGTTGTCAAATACTTACAAATTTAATATTTTTGTATAAAAAGATTATAAGATGAGTACCATAAAGAGGACATTCCCTGTAGAAGGCCTTGGTTGCGCAGCTTGTGTCGCAAGGGTTGAAGGAGCGATCAAGGCGGTCGAAGGAGTAAAAGAATGCAATGTGAGTCTTGCCTCGAATACCGCGCAGGTAGAATATGACAATGCTGTAACCAATGCTGCTCAACTCAGGAAAGCAGTGATTGCCGCCGGATACGATATTATAGTGGAGGAGGACTCCGACGCCGAGAGCGAGGACCCCGAATTTGTGGCTGAGGAAAAGGCTGATGAACTGCGCAGTAAAGAATACAGAAACATTCGCCGGGATATGATTCTCGCAATTATCCTTGCTATCGCTGTTTTCATCATCCAAATGGGCGTCAAAGACTTTCATGGCAAAGGAATCACAATCTTCCTGCTAGCTGCTGTATCTGTGTTCTGGTGTGGCAGGCGTTTTCATACAAGCGCCATAAAGCAGGCCCGGCACTTCTCTGCAGGAATGGATACCCTGGTTTCCATCTCCACACTTATCTCTTTTATCTTCAGCACATTCAATCTCATCTTTCCCTCCGTACTCGCGCCTGAGGGAGGGACGGCACCGCTGTATTTCGATTCCGCCACCATGATTACTGCCTTCATCCTTATCGGTCGCGTTCTGGAAGAGAGGGCGAAATATGGCACTACTGAATCCATACGCAAACTGATGGCCCTTCGCCCGAAAAAAGACAAGGTCAAGGTCGGAGAGACGGTCAAGGTCAAGCCAGGATCCAGGATTCCTGTCGATGGAGTGGTGGTGGAAGGTAATTCCTTTGTAAATGAGAGCATGTTGACCGGAGAGCCTCTGGCTGTGGAGAAGTATGAGGGAAAGAAAGTATTTGCAGGCACTCTTAACGGCAATGGGGCCCTTAAAGTACTGGCAGAAAGGACAGGCTCTGACACAATGCTTTCCGGCATTATCCGCATGGTCCGCGAGGCTCAGGGAAGCAAGCCGGCGATACAGCGCACCGTCGACAAGGTGGCCGCCGTCTTCGTTCCGGTAGTCCTGCTTATAGCAATCGCCACCTTTATAGGCTGGCTTACCGTTCCTGGCGCAGGCTTTGCCAAGGCCCTGCTGAACATGGTGTCCGTACTTGTCATCGCCTGCCCCTGCGCGCTGGGACTTGCAACACCCACGGCCATAGTAGCCGGAATCGGGAACGGCGCTGACAAGGGCATACTGATAAAAAATGCAGATGCTCTCCAGTTGGCCCACAAGATAGATGCGGTTGTTTTCGACAAGACAGGCACCCTCACGATAGGCGAACCCAGAATCAGCCACTCAATATGGTTCTCCGAGTTCTCCAGGGGCATTCTCAAGGCAATGGAAATGAATTCAGGTCATCCTCTTGCGGCGGCTCTTGTGGACGAGGCAGGTGATGTGGAGCCGAAGAAGATCAGCGACTTTATCAATATCCCTGGAAAGGGTATAGAGGCAACCTACATGAGCACTTCTTACTTCATTGGTAACAGCAGCCCTCGTTCTTGCCCTGAGGCAGAACAGTGGAAGAAGGAAGGCAAGACCGTGGTCTATTTCAGCTCGGAGTCCGACCTGCTGGCCGTATTCGCCGTTGAAGATGAACTTCGCGGCAGTGCCGTAGATGTAATAGAGGAACTCAAAGGTCTTGGGATAGAGAATTACCTGCTCTCCGGCGATACGTCTGCCTCGACCGGTCTCACAGCACGCAAACTCGGTATCGACAAGTTTGAAGGATCCGCTTTCCCAGCCGATAAAGTGGCCTATATAAAAGAATTGCAAAAAGGCAGGCACAAGGTTGCGATGGTTGGTGACGGCATCAACGACAGCGCCGCACTTGCCTCCGCCGACCTCAGTGTTGCGATGGGCGGTGGCAGCGACATTGCTATGGACTCAGCTATGGTGACCATCGTCTCTTCCGATATCGCCAAGGTGCCGCAGCTCATTGTGCTGTCGCGTAATACAAACAGAATTATCAGAGAGAACCTCTTCTGGGCATTCATCTACAATGTTCTGATGATACCTATGGCAGCCGGACTCTTCGGATTCTGCTTGAATCCTATGATAGCCGCAGCGTGTATGGCGCTCAGTTCAGTCTGTGTTGTATGCAACAGCCTGCGTTTGCGTAATAAGTAATTCTTTAGTATCTTTGCGGCGAGTTCCGGGAGGAACAAGTGTAACAGGACCCACTATAAAAACTGCAAAGATGAAAGAAAAATACTCAACTACATTCCTGCTGATGGCAGTGGCGTTCACCGTCTGCCTCATTACATCCAATCTCTTCGCAACCAAGATTTTCACCCTCGGCCGGGGCATCAATCTACCCGGTGCGGTCATCATTTTCCCAGTCTCCTACATCCTTAACGACTGTCTTACCGAGGTCTGGGGATACCGCAAGGCGCGTTTGGTAATCTGGACCGCATTTGCTGCCAACCTTTTCGTGGTTTTGATCGGCCAATTGGTAGTCTGGCTTCCATCCGCATCGTTCTGGGACGGTGGCGAACACTTCGATTACATGTTCAACATGGCTCCGCGCGTGGCATTCGCCTCACTTTTGGCCTTCCTCGCTGGTTCCACCATGAATGCCCTGGTCCTGAGCAAGATGAAGGTTGCCGACAAAGGCAAACGCTTCGGGGTCCGTGCAATCCTCTCTTCCGTCGCCGGAGAGCTCCTCGATTCCCTTATCTTCATGCCCATCGCATTCATCGGCACTCCTGCCAAGGTGTTGGCGTCGATGATGCTGTTCCAGGTCAGTTTCAAGATTCTATATGAGATCGTCATACTTCCCGTAACCGCTTTGGTCGTGCGCAGGGTAAAGGCCTCGGAAGGCATCGACGTTTACGACAAGGGCATCTCCTATAATCCTTTTAAACTCGCTGACATTCAATAAAATGGACACTCGCAAAGAAGAAGGCCTGCAATCACTGGGCCACAAAACGGAATACAAACAGGACTATGCTCCCGAGGTGCTCGAAACTTTTGTGAACAAGCATCAGGAGAATGATTACTGGGTGCGTTTCAACTGCCCGGAATTCACCAGCCTTTGCCCTATTACAGGTCAGCCGGACTTCGCTGAAATCCGCATTTCCTACATTCCGGACGTGCGCATGGTCGAGAGCAAAAGTCTGAAACTATATCTCTTCAGTTTCCGCAATCACGGTGCGTTCCACGAAGACTGCGTGAACATCATAATGAAGGATCTCATCAAGTTGATGGACCCGCGTTACATTGAGGTCACCGGCCTCTTCACCCCAAGAGGAGGCATCAGCATCTACCCCTATGCCAACTACGGCCGCCCCGGCACCAAATACGAAGAACTTGCCTTCAAGCGTCTGGCGGAGAGAGAGTAAGGCGGGAATCTAGTATTTGAAGGAACTGCCTCCCACAAATTCCCGGAGCAGTGAGGTCGGAGGAATCTCCTTGTCAGGCACAGGCACGAAGTAGTGGATAAACTTCAGCAGCCTGTGAGCCTCGGCGTATTCCGGACAGTTCTTGGGTACGCTGGAGAGTATAGGCTCGGCATGATTGCGGAGCACTGCGAATTCCACAAGATAGGCAGAGTTGAACATTACGTCCGCATTTTCCTGATAAGGGTATATCCACTCATCCTCAGCGGCTCGCACCTTGGGCCATTGGCTGATTGTCTGGCGTGCAGTGAAAGCGCCATTATTATAGTCTCGGACAATACGTCTCAGCAGACGGTTGTCACTCGTCGGGATGCAGTTGTGATTGTCCAGGGCGATGCCCGTGAGGGTGGATATGAAGATGCGGAACTTGATCCGCTCGGAGATGCGTGATGTCAGTTTCGGATTCAGGGCATGGATCCCCTCCAGAACAACCACATTGCCCGGTTCCAGTTTATACTTGCGGCCGTTGTATTCCCTTTTTCCTGTCACGAAGTTGAACTGGGGAACCTCGACTTCCTCGCCGGCAAGAATCTTTATGAGATCGTTCTCCAGGGCCTTGTGGTCGACAGTGTCGAAATTGTCGAAGTCCGGGGTGCCGTCGGGCAGAAGAGGGGTTTTCTCCCTGTCGACGAAATAATCATCCGTACTGAAAGTCAGGGGCCTCAGTCCGCAGGCCTTAAGTTGTACGCTGAGACGTTTGGAAACCGTGGTTTTGCCTGAACTCGACGGACCAGTGATAAGCACCAGGCGTACTTTGTTCCGGCCGTTGTAGCGCTTGTTTATCTCCTCTGCAATCTGCACGATCTTTTTTTCCTGCAGGGCTTCGGCAATCTGGATAAGGTCGCTGCCATTTCCGTCCAGCAGGCTCTTGTTAAGGTCACCTACAGTATTCAGGCCCATGATCTCGTTCCATTTGCGGTTCTCCGAGAACATCTTGAAGGTCTTGGGCTGCTCGATATAAGGTGCAAGTTCCGTGGGATTATGCTTGCTGGGCCCCAACAAGAGGATTCCACCATTGTAAAGCATCAGGTCCCAGACTTTGAGATATCCTGTACAAGGCACCAGACGTCCGTAATAGTAGTCTTTATTCTTGCCCAGGGAATAATAGTCCATATATACCTGTCCGCTGGTCTCAAGGAGTTTGACCTTGTCTTCTGCACCAATCTTGTGCATGATATCGATAACCTGCTCGATTGGGGCTTCGAAACGGTGGAAGGGCTGATTCATCTGCACGAGCCGTGCCATCTTCGCCTTTAGTTTGTCGACATCCTCCTGGGTGACCGGCGACTTGTCCGCCTTGACCAGTTCGCAGAAGTAGCCGTGTGAGATGGGATGCTCGATAAAAATGCGGCTGCCGCGGAACAGGTCCTTGGCAGCCTTGCACATCAGGAAGCATAGCGAACGGATGTAAACGCGCATTCCGCTAGGTACTGTGGCGTCACAGAACTCCACTGTGCGGCTGTTGTAAACCTTGAATTTAAGCCCTTGGGAAACGTTGTTGACTTTGGCAGAGACTATTGGGAAAGGCCTCTCGAACTCAAATTCCGGCAGCATGTCAAGAAGGGTGGTACCCTCCCGGAAAGATTTGGTTTCGCCGGTGTTTTTGCAGTAAACTTGAATCATCTTGTGATTTGTAAGGCGCAAAGATACAAAAAATAGAATTATTTTTTTACATTTGCACCCAAGTTTCACTTAACCTTTTTTTATGTGTAGAAATGAAGAAATTCCTGGTAGTTATTACAGCATCCGTGCTGCTCTGCCTGAGTGCTCCTGCGCAAGAATTTGCGCCCGCACCCGGGGCTGAGGACTCCGGCCGCAGTGTCGGATTGTCCGTTATTCCGAGATTCGAATTCAATTACAATGGCGATTTCACACTCGGTGATTCTTCTCTCTATTCACTTTTCGAAGGCAATATTTCCGATGCTCTATCGTTCAGCGTCTGCAACCACTGGCTTGCAGCAGACAAGGAATCTATCAACCTTCTCTACAGCAACACCGGACGCAGCGACGATGTAAACTGGCTCGACTGGGCTTATCTGAATTATGCTTTGGGGAACTTCTCTTTCACTTTAGGAAAACAGTCCCTGACTTTTGGCGGTTACGAATTCGATGCATACGACTTCGAATCATTCTCCTTCATTGCTTCCACCGCATGGAACAGTCTGCAAGTCTATCATTGGGGCTTGAAGGCCGACTGGACCAATTCCGCCGAGAACACTACCCTCTCGCTGCAGATGACAGCATCTCCTTTCGGGGAACATCCTTTCACCAGCGGACTATTCAATTATGCTGCTGAATGGCGCGGCGAGTATGGCGATTTCTCCAATATATGGTCGGTTGCTGCCGTCCAGCGTGACAAAGGAGATTTCCTTCCCCTGATTTCCATAGGACAAACATATTCCCTGACCGATGAAATCTCTTTCGGTCTTGACATTTATAATATTGTGGGCGACGAAGAAAACGTCGTAATGAAAGGTCTTACAATGATTCCCTCCATCACCTTTACTCCCTGCGACAGGCTTATGCTCAGGGGTCGTATGGGCGGAGAGATCAACCGCGAGACCAAGAACAAGGATCTCATAGTCGGAGTCGATGGATACTGGCTTCCTCTTAAGAATTGCGAAGACTTACGTCTCATCGCTTCTGCCGGTTACCATCATGACCTCAAACTCGTCAATGTTTCATTTGGCGCTATGTATTACTTGAACTTCCCCCGCAAATAAATGGCAAAAGACGAACGCATCATCAACATAGAGCACCTCAGCAAATCCTTCGGCGACAAGAAGGTGCTCGATGACATCAACCTCTATGTGCGCCGCGGTGAGTTTCTCACCCTTCTGGGCCCTTCGGGCTGTGGCAAGACCACATTGCTCCGCATGATTGCAGGTTTTCTGCAGCCGGATGAAGGAGTCATCACTCTCGACGGCAGGGATATCGCCGGACTTCCTCCCCACATGCGCCCGCTGAACACCGTGTTCCAGCGCTACGCCCTCTTCCCCCACCTTGATGTCTACGACAATATCGCCTTCGGCCTTAAACTGAAGAAGACCCCAGAGGAAGAAATAGACAAGAGGGTTCGCAGAGTGCTCAAACTCGTGGCCATGTCGGATTACGAAGACCGAGACGTCGAGACCCTTTCAGGCGGGCAGCAGCAACGCATCGCCATCGCCCGAGCAATAGTGAACCAGCCAAAGGTGCTTCTCCTCGATGAGCCCCTTGCCGCGCTCGACCTCAAGATGCGCAAAGACATGCAGATCGAACTAAAGGAGATGCACAAAAAACTCGGAATCACTTTCATATATGTCACCCACGACCAGGAGGAGGCACTTACTCTCTCCGACACCATCGTGGTCATAAATGAAGGTAAGATACAGCAGATCGGCTCCCCTATCGACATCTACAACGAACCTGTCAACGCATTTGTCGCAGATTTCATAGGCGAGAGCAACATCCTGAAAGGCAGGATGATGCACGACCGCCGCGTGGCTTTCATCAAGCACGAGTTCGACTGCGTGGACGAAGGGTTCGGGGAGGATGTCCCGGTAGATGTCGTGGTACGTCCCGAGGACATCTACTTCACCACAGATCCTGCAAAGTGCCAGTTCACCGCCAAGGTAAATTCCTGCACATTCAAGGGCGTCCACTACGAAATGTGGGTTGACACCGATACGGGATATGAGTTGATGATACAGGATTACGATCCCTATCCGGTCGGCAGCGAGGTCATGCTCTACATCGATCCGGATGACATCCAGGTGATGAAGAAGGAACGCACGGCGAACAACTACCCTGCAAAGGTTACCGGCGAAGGGAAGGTGGAATTCCTCGACACCGAATTCGAATGCAAAACAGAAGGTTTTGCCGAGGGAGATGAGGTCACTGCGACCATCCGTTTCGAGAAAGTAGATCTGCTCGATCACGAAGAAGGGGCAGATTTGACCGGCAATGTGGTGTTTATACTCTACATGGGCAACCACTACCATCTGACCGTCAAGACAGAGACAGGTGAAAATATCTGGGTAGACACCAACGATATCTGGGACAAGGGCGACTTTGTCGGCATCAAGATACTTCCGCAAGACATAAAACTATCCAAACCTGCTGCAGGAAATGAGTAAGAGATCCAGTTGGGCTCTGCCCTATTTCATCTTTCTGGTGCTCTTTGTAGTCCTGCCGCTGGTGCTGATCGTCATCTACGCGTTCCAGGACAATTCCGGGCACTTCACCTTGGGCAACATCGCAAAGTTCTTTTCGGACGGCGATTCGCTCAGCACCTTTGCATTGTCAATCGAAGTGGCTATCGAGAACACCCTGCTTTGCATCCTCATAGGATATCCTGCAGCGTGGATTCTGGCGAACAAGAATCTGAACCGCAGCGCGGTTACGGTGGTGCTCTTCATCCTGCCAATGTGGATCAACGCCCTGATGCGTACGCTGGCCACTGCGGAACTCTTCAATATGGCGGGCATTCCCCTCGGAAAGGGCACGCTGCTCTTCGGTATGTGCTACGATTATCTTCCGTTCATGATCTACCCCATCTACAATGTGCTGAACAAGATGGACAAGTCGTATGCGGAGGCTGCACAGGACCTTGGAGCCACTCCGGGCGAGGTTTTCCGCAAGGTCACCCTCCCGCTTTCGATGCCGGGTGTGGTCAGCGGCGTGATGATGGTCTTCATGCCGACGGTATCCACCTTCGCCATTTCGGAATTCCTTACCAACAACAAGATCAAGCTCTTCGGTACCATCATCCAGGAAAATATCAACAACTCCATGTGGAACTACGGTGCCGCCCTCGCATTGATCATGCTTGTAATCATAGGTATAACCACTTTCTTCCAGGGCAATGACACCGAGGAAGCAACGAATGGAGGGATAATCTGATGAAGACCCGCAGCAAAATATTCGCCAGGCTCTATATCTGGCTCATCCTGATCATCCTCTACGCCCCTATAGTGTTCATTGCAGTATTCTCGTTCACTGAGGCGAAGAGTCTCGGCAACTGGACGGGATTCTCGTTCAAGCTCTACCAGAACCTCTTCACGGGCTCAATGCAGAATTCCTCGGGGCTGCTCTCCGCAGTCGAGAATACCTTGGTTATAGCCCTGATAGCGTCCGTCATCGCTACTCTACTGGGGACGGTCGCTGCAATCGGCATCTACAACATGAAAGGACGAAGGAAGAACGTGATGACTTTCCTGAACAACATCCCGATGATCAACCCCGACATTATCACCGGCGTATCGCTCTTCCTGCTCTTCGTATTCCTGCACATATCTCAGGGATACACGACCGTCATACTCGCCCATATCACATTCTGCACGCCTTACGTCGTGCTCAATGTGATGCCCAAGCTGAGCCAGATGAATCCCAACATCTACGAAGCCGCCCTGGACCTGGGCGCCACTCCTGCACAGGCCCTGCGCAAGGTGCTCATCCCTGCTCTAAGGCCGGGAATGATCTCGGGATTCATCCTCTCGTTCACCATGAGTCTGGACGACTTCGCGGTCACCTTCTTCACCCGCGGAACCATCGGCCTGGACACCCTTTCCACATACATCTATACAGACGCACGCAAGGGCGGCCTTACCCCTGAACTCAAGCCTTTGATGACCATACTTTTCCTTGTCATCCTGGTGGTCCTGCTCGTAATCAACATCCGTCAATCAAAGAATTCAGATAAGAAATGAAAAAACTGCTTGCCATCGCGGCCGTAATCGCCGCAGCCGTATCCTGCTCCTCCAACCGTGAGCAGATTCTCAAGGTCTACAACTGGTCCGACTATATCGACGAGTCGGTGCTTCCCGAGTTCGAAGAGTGGTACAAGGCCCAGACCGGCGAAGATATCAAAGTCGTCTACCAGACTTTCGACGTCAACGAGACCATGCTCTCCAAGATCGAGAAAGGCCACGAGGACTACGACGTAGTCTGCCCTTCCGACTATATCATCGAGCGCATGCTCAACACAGGGCTCATCCTTCCCCTCGACTTCGCGTCCATCCCGGATTCCATCAACTACATCGCCCTGAACAAATCTCCCTACATGCTCAAGATGTTCAGGGAGATCAATCCCAAGTTCGATGCGAACGATTATTCCGTGCCCTATATGTGGGGAACCACCGGCATCCTTTACAATACCAAGGAAGTCACTGCCGAGGAAGCCGGCACATGGGATGTCATCCGCAACCCCAAGTTCGCAGGCAGGATTCTCATCAAGGATGCTCCCCGCGACGTCTACGGTCCCGTTCTCATCTATCTCAAGCAGAAGGAACTCGCCGAAGGAAGCGTCACTCTCCAGGAACTCATGTGGGATTCTTCCGACGAGTCGATTGCAGCCGTGGAGTCTTATCTCAAGCAGGTCAAGGACGGAGTCCTGGGCTGGGAAGCCGATTTTGGCAAGGAGCAGATGACAAAGGACCGCGGAGTCGTTTCGCTCAACTGGAGCGGCGATGCCGTATGGGCCATTGAAGAGGCCGCAGAAGTAGGTGTATCCCTCGACTACATCGTGCCCGAAGAAGGAAGCACAGTATGGTTCGACGGCTGGGTAATCCCCAAATATGCCAAGAATGTGAAGGCTGCAAGTTATTTTATCGACTTCATGTGCCGTCCCGACATCGCAATCCGCAATATGGAGGAGACCGGCTATGTGGCGGCAAACGGCGCCATCGAGGTGCTTGAAAGCCAGATAGACGATGAGTACGAACCCATCAACCTTAGCTACTTCTTCGGCGCCGGTGCCGACAGTGTACGCGTCAATCCGGTTCTCTATCCTGACCAGGCCGTCATCGACCGCTGCGCTCTCGAACACGACTGGGGCCAGGATACCGACAAACTCCTCGCAATGTGGTCCCGCGTGAAGGGAGACAATGCCAACTCCATGACCTACATTATCATAGCAATTGCACTCGTTGCCCTTGCAGCCGGATACATCGTTTCAAAGAAGAACAAGCACGGCCACAAGAAACATGGGAAAAGATAATTTTTCGTATATTGCAGAAAAATAACCGATTATGCTAGATTCCACACGCGGGCTCTACGTCGCCCATTGCCAAGAAGGCCCTATTTCGATATGCGGTAAGATGGCCAACCGCCACGGACTCATCGCCGGCGCCACCGGTACGGGTAAAACCGTCACCCTCCAGGTTCTGGCCGAGACATTCAGCCAGGCAGGCGTTCCCTGTTTCATGGCAGACATGAAAGGAGATCTCAGCGGCGTCAGCCAGCCGGGAGCTCTCAGCGGTTTCATAGAGAAGAGAATGCCCGAGTTCGGTATCGAGAATCCCCAGTTCGCGGGCTGCCCCGTGCGCCTCTACGACGTCTTCGGCGAACAGGGACATCCCATGCGCACGACCATCTCCAACATGGGCCCTATGCTTCTCTCGCGGCTTCTCGGCCTGAACGAAGTGCAGAGCGGCGTGATGGACATCATCTTCCGCGTTGCGGACGACAAGGGCCTGCTGCTGCTCGACCTGAAGGACCTCCGCGCCATGGTGAACTACGTTTCCGAGCATGCGGCTGAATACAAGACGGTCTATGGAAACGTCACGGACGGCAGCGTCGGAGCTATCCAGAGGGCTTTGCTGAGCCTTGAAAGCCAGGGAGCCGAGAAATTCTTCGGCGAGCCCGCCTTCGACATCTATGATCTTCTCCAGACCAACAACGGCAAAGGCATTCTCAGCGTGCTTGAGGCCGACAAACTTATGCAGAATCCCAAGCTCTACTCCACCTTCCTGCTCTGGCTGCTTTCGGAGATATATTCCAAACTGCCGGAAGTCGGAGACATGGATCTGCCCAAGTTCGTGTTCTTCTTCGACGAGGCCCATACCCTCTTCGACGAGACCCCCAAGGCTCTGGTGGACAAGATTGAACAAGTGGTACGCCTGATCCGGTCGAAGGGCGTTGGCGTTTACTTCATCACCCAGTCCCCTACCGACATCCCTGAATCTATTCTCGGACAGCTCGGCAACCGTGTGCAGCACGCCCTTCGTGCATATACTCCCAAAGACCAGAAGGCCGTCAAAACCGCTGCCGAAACATTCCGCGCCAACCCTTCATTCAAGACCGCTGACGCGATTATGGAACTTGGCACCGGTGAAGCGCTCGTGTCCTTCCTTGACGAGAAGGGCGCTCCCCAGATTGTCCAGCGTGCAAAGATCCTTTTCCCTCTCAGTCAGATCGGAGCAATCACGGAGGCTCAGCGCAAGCAACTTATCAACTCCTCGATGATTGCCGGAAAGTACGACAACCCCATCGATCGCGAAAGCGCATTCGAGGTTCTGCTGGCAGATGCCCAGCGCGCAGCCGAGGAGCAGGAAGCCCAGGCTGCGGCTGTGGAGGAACAGAAAGTCAAGAGCGAGAAGGCCGCAAAGGTAAACGGCAACTCGAAGGGCACGACCAGCATCTTCAGCAAGATAGCAAAAGCTGCGGCCGGTGCGGTTATCACCAGTGTCACGGCATCCGTCGGGACGGCAGTGGCGAATTCCGTTACCGGCAAGAAGTCCAAGTCCAACAGTGGCAAAGATATCGCCAACAAGGCTATCAAGAGTGCGACCAGCACTGCTACACGCACTTTGACCCGTTCCATTCTTGGCAACTTATTGAAATAGAAGATGAAAAAGATAATACTGATTGCAGTGCTTGTTTTGTCGACGAGTGCTGCTTATGCACAGTGGTTTGATTTTTCCAGCAACAACGGTCGTGTAGAGGCTGGTTTGTCTTTGGGACAAGTGGGTACAGGAACCAAGTATGAAGGCATAGGATCCGGGGCCAATGCGTTGATTTACGGCGGATATATTGATCTGGTCAAGTTCGGTCCCGAGCATCGTTTCGATCACAGGGTCAAAGACACCGACTGGGAAGATCACGTGGCGATTTGCGTCCATCTTGGTTACCAGATTCCAATTCTTCCCTGGCTCAGGGTAATGCCACTTGTCGGCTATGCCCAGACCAACGAAGGCCTTACCCGCGGCGACGAAATGTATCTGGACACCGACGACTCCCCTTCCTGGTATCATCCTTATGATGTAACGAAGGGGTCCCGCACGCACTACTTCAACTATGGCGGCGGCATCTCCGTCCAGCCCATCAAGTGGTTCAGCATCAACTTTTGCTACACCCCCTTCGCCATATACGGAGGCATCGGCATCAACCTCGCAGCATTTGCGAACAAATAAGTTTTAAAGCGGCAGGGCTTTGACCTTGCCGCTTTTTTTGAACATCTTCTTGTGGGCTCCGGACAATTCAGAGGGAGATGTATGCAGAAAGGGCGGTTTTGCATACAAGTCGGCTGATTCGAAGGGGGATGTATGCAGAATGGCCGGTTTTGCATACAAGTCCGGCGATTTTAAGGGAGATGTATGCAAAAAAACAGTATTTAGATTAGGAGATTATGACCGATTTCGCAGCAATAGACTTCGAGACGGCGAATGAGCAGCCCTGCAGCGTATGCAGCGTCGGGGTGGTGGTCGTTCGCGGCGGGGAGATTGTGGATTCGTTCTACAGCCTTATTCACCCGGAGCCGGAGTATTATCAGTGGTTTTGCCAGAGGGTGCACGGGCTTAGCCCCGAAGACACGGAAGATGCGCCGGTGTTCCCGTACATCTGGGAGGAAATCGCTCCCAAAATCGAGGGCCTGCCACTGGTGTCGCACAACGCCCGCTTCGATGAAGGCTGTCTTAAAGCTGTATTCCAAATATATCGGATGGATTATCCCGATTACTGCTTCTACGACACCATGGCTGCATCGCGCAGGCATTTCGGCCATATTCTTCCCAACCACCAACTCCAAACGGTAGCAGCCGCCTGCGGATACGACCTTACCAACCATCACCACGCCCTTGCCGACGCGGAGGCGTGCGCATATATAGCGATGAAGTTGCTATAAACTACCCTTTCAAATACTCCACCGAAGCAGTGTCTCCGGCTATCCAGACGACATCCCCGGATTCAAAGACGATATCAGCGCGAGGGTTGATAATCATGTCGTTGCCACGCAGCACGCTGATTACCATGCAGTTTGACTTGCGTATATCGAGGGATTTCAAACTTACTCCCTGCAGATAAGAGTTCCCTTTTACTTCTACGGGCTCGACATTGAACTCCAATTTATCTTCGGTAGTGGCGACGAGAGAGGCATCGAACATCTTCCTCAATGCCTCCAACTGTTCTTCGGTTCCTACCGTCAGCAGTTCATCGCCCGGATAGACCTTCTCGTTTCCGTCGGGAACAAGGATGCTGTGGTTGCCGCGGGTAATCTTGATCACATTGGCACCAGACTCGTCGCGTATGGGTATCTCCTTGAGCATCATCCCTATATAGGAAGAATCGGCCGAAACCTTCACCTTGTCGAGATGAACGTCGTATCCCGCCATCTTGGCCCTGATAGAGGCCGTCACCGGGGCGTTCTTGCGTGCCAGCGTCTCCTTTGCGTTGAGATTGTCGAAGAACTTGCTCTCCATCGAAGTGCTGCGCTCGCGCACACGGTGTCTTGATATCAAAAAGAACACGACACCACCTAGGATCAGTAACAGCGCCGTCCATCCAGCAAGGTCGAAGTGGGTGGAAATCACCACAAGTACAAATGCGATAGCCAGGAAGAAACGCCCCAGAAGCAGCCCCATGATAGGCCAGCTGTTGGATGGTTTAGCCTTCATCAGTCTCTTTGCATACACATCCGCACTCCCCTTATTGACGGCAAGGCCATACAACAGAGGAGCCATGACCGCTAGGGTAATGCTCACAGTGATGAGATTTTGTATGAACTTGCTCAGATCCGGCAGCAAACCGCCTACCAGCGGCTCCAGTAAGGTGCGTGAAGCTATCATCAATGCAACCAGGATGACGCTGTAGAGGAGGATGCGAACGAAATAAGCCGAAAGAAGTTTATGCCAGTCGCTCCTTTCTGCGGCCGACGAATTGCTCGTGCGTTCCATCTGGTTCAGGCGGTTCAAGGCGCCCTCTGGCAGTTTCTTCTGAAGCAAAGAATAGGCAGGGCCCGCCAGCCTTATCATATAAGGCGTCGTAAATGTAGTTATCACTGACACGGCAACTATCACGGGGTAGATGAAGTCCCGCATCACCCCAAGGGAAACGCCGACGCTGGCGATGATGAAGCCGAATTCACCCAGTTGCGCAAGGCTGAAGCCAGTATGGACGGAATTCTCAAACCCATTGCCAGTCAGCAGGATACCTGCAGCGCTGAAAACGATATGCGTTAAGATTACAAGCACCGCGAGAATCAGGATGATGAACCAGTTATGCAGGATAATTTCCGGCGCAATCATCATACCTACCGAAACAAAGAAGATGGCACCGAAGAGGTCTTTGATAGGGCTTACCAGATGCTCGATATGCTCACTTTCCATTGTCTCTGCCAGTATGCTGCCCATTACGAAGGCGCCAAGTGCGGATGAAAACCCTGCTGCTGATGCGATGGAAACCATGGCGAAGCAAAGACCTATGCTGACCAGCAGGAGTATCTCATCATTAAGATACTTGCGGGCTTTTTTAAGGATAGTAGGAATCAGATAGATGCCCACCACGAACACCAGGATGATGAAGAACACAAGTTTAGTGAGGGCGCCCACCAGTTCGCCACCGGCAAACTGATTCGAAACAGCCATCGTAGAAAGCAGCACCATCAGCAAGATAGCTATCAGGTCTTCAACAACAAGGGTTCCGAAAACGAGCCCGGCATATGGCTTGTTCTTGAGGCCCATATCGTCGTAAGATTTAAGCACGACCGCAGTAGATGACATCGACATAAGACCGGCCAGGAAGATGCTCTCCATTACAGTCCAGGACAAGGCCTGTCCTACGATAAAACCTATTACGAATACTCCTACGAACTTGGTCCCGGCAGTAACAAGAGCCCCGCTGCCCACCTTGAGGAGTTTCTTGAAACTGAATTCCAGGCCTAGACCGAACATCATGAAAATCAAACCAATCTCCGACCACTGATGCACCGCTTCGGCGCTCGAGATATTGAAGAAGAACTTTACATGAGGCCCGATCAGGAAGCCTGCGATGATATAACCGAGGATCAGGGGCTGCTTGAGAGCCTTTGATATAATAGTAAAGATTCCTGCGGAGATAAGGATAACTGCAAGATCGCGTACAAGATTGAGTTCGTCAGACATTTATTCGCTGTATCCAATAAGTTTGACAGGGCCGAGCAGGCCGGAAGACAGGAGTTTGTCTCCGGCATTGTAGAAACGGCGGACATTGGTAACCGGCTTCTCACCGCGCTGCCTGTCCCCTATCATACGGTTAACCCAGAGGTTAGTAACATTTACTTCTATCGTATTCTCTCCTTCCTTAAGGTATGGAAGGATATTTCCGGAAATGTACGGACCGCGCCAGAGCACTCCGGCATTATGTCCATTAATTATGAGTTCTGCCATTACCTGCACGTTTCCGAGGTCCAGGCGACATTCATCAAGGCCATTCAAACTCCCTGCCGGCACGCAGAATGAACTCCTGTAGTTGGCCGTCCCGGAGAAATACTTAACGACAGGATCGCTGTTGGTGCTCCAGTCATTAAGGGTGGAGAAGGTCTCAAGCGCACACTCTCCCCCTTTCTGCTTGAATTCCACATCCCAGTATCTGTCCAGGGTGAGGATTTCAGATGTCTTGAATGCAGGAACAGCATCGGGAATGTCAAGGGGCTTGTCTGTAAGGACGAAGAAAAGGGCGTCGCCGGCCTTCAGACACACTTTGCCTGATGCTTTGAATGCCTCCCCAGTCTCCGGATTGAAGATTGCGACATTGCTTCCACCGTCGCGGAATCTGACATCTCCCTGCCAGTCAGCGCCGGTAAAGTTGCAGAGCCAGTATATATCCGCAGATTCTTCGCTTCGCTCAGAATGACAGACCCGGTGCACGAACTGTATGCCGGCGAGAGTGGCGTCGTGGCCACGGTGGTTCCTGGCAACGTTGCCGCCGTAGATCATGCCATTGTTCCAGACTCCGGACGCAGAGCCAATCTCCACATCCGGCTTAATACCCGCAAGTTTAAGGGATTCAGCAAGTTCATCCTCATAGCAGACAGGCACACCCTGCGAGATAAAGGATGCAATCCGGGCATTCATCTTTTCGGACAAATTACGTTTGCATGAACCACCCAGGACAAGGATGCGGTAATTCTGTCCGCTATCCGTAACCAGACGACCGTCCTCTGCCCGGACCATATTCATAATAACATCAGGACTGGCATAGTCAAAGTTGTATCCTGCAGGAATATGAGGAAGCATCTCCAGATACTCTCCCCCATATTCCGAGGTGGCATTGGTATCTTCACCATAGAACAGCAGTATATCAGCCACATTGCATCCGGTCTGCATCATCTGGCAACTGCGTGCGAGATAATCTGTCCAAACCTTCGCATAAGGCGCCCAGGTCTCATTTCTGTGGAACCACTGGCCATATTTGAAGAGGCCAAGTCCCGGCAGGTAATCATCCGATGGTTGCGATGCTGAATCGTGTATGACAAAACGGTTCAGGCCGCTGGCCATGGCAGCATCTGCAATCATTTTTATATTGCCGGGATAGTACGTGTAGGCGCACTTCCCGTCGCCATTCACGGTGAAAGATTCGGCTGCGCAGATATTCTGTCCATAAATGTGGGCGACCGAAGCGCTCTCCCGTATATCCGAAATAGCGGATGCCAGCATGGAACCAGAGAAACTGTTTGTCATCCAGATTGCCGACATCGGCACGCTGGCATTCTTCTTCGCATCCATACCGTCTCCTTGAAAAGCACGTCCTGTTTCGTGAGACTCGATATATGTTCCCTTCATACCGTACTCGGCGATTATCTCGTTGAGACGGTTGTAATTCTCTGTAAACAATTCACCTATGGTCTGTCTCCAGTCGCGTAAGAATTGCTCGCTGCGGGCAGAACTTTCAATAATCTGGCCAGTTAATACAGGCATCCATGGAAACAGGTCGTAGCCTCGGCGGGTTTTGAACTCTTCGGGGAGGGATGGCGTCCAAGTAGCTGGGCCGGCCTCGTAACTGTCCACAAGCATGTGCGTTATGCCTTTCTCTCCTAGCATTCCCCCCGCTGCATCCCTGTACATATCTATATACTTATGGAAATATCGGCTCCAGGCATCCTTGTCGAGTTTGTCCACTTCAAGGCCTGTTGCGTTAGGAGATGCCGGATGATTCATCTTGCCGGTAAGAGATGCACCGAAACGGTAGATGCGCCAGCGCCCATCAGGAAGTTCGCAATCGAGCACTCCGTCGGCACCCATCTTTCCGGACAACACCAGCACATCCCCCTGGGCAGGATAGGTATCCTTCTCTACCACGGGCGTGTCAAAGCGGTTGAAATCGTAGCAGTTCGCAAAGCCTGCCTTCTCTTCGACATGTTCCAGGCTGCCGACCGTAAACAGCTTTAAATCAAGGATATGCTCGCCTTTCACACGGAAGAACCGAGCCTTCGTGGCAGGGATGTTCATGGTCGTGAAATCCTGGGGCGACTTGGGAATCCTGGCGATTGTTTTCCAGACCTTTCCGTTGTTGCTGCACTGTATCTCGTTAGGGCCGTAAAAGTCCCCCTCGCGTGGGCGGATTCCGGTAGGAAGGCTTTGCAGATTGAAAGAAAGAATGGTTGTTTTTCTGGGGAATTCCACTGTAATGCATTTGTCTTCATCCCTGCTGACCCTTGCGCCCAATTCTTCCATACTCTTCTCTGCATCAGGCAGTTTCACTGCAACCAGAGCCACATCGTATCCGAAGGATGGAGCGGCCTTGGATTCATGCCTCAGGGGAATATCCTGATAAGGACCCGTCACCATGGTAAGAGCCGGCAGCTTAACATGCACGGCACCTCCCTTCAAATCTATCGTCTGCCATTCAAGCTTCTTCATGGCATCCTCGGGCGTGACCCAGGGGCCGCCGGTGCTGCTCCAGCCCGGAGCGCTTGCGACAGTCATCTCCATCCCCAGAGAATCTGCAAGACGCACTGCATAGCGATAAGCCTCCTTCCAACTGTCGGAGAGATAAGGCCTCTTGAAAGGCGCCGCCTTAGGCATATTCACTCCGCCGGCGTCGAACTGATGGAATCCGGCTATGCCGACCGCATCCATCCATTCGAGATCCTTCCTAATACCTTCCAGCGACACTTCTCCGTCCATCCAGTGCCACCAGACGAAAGGTCTGGCAGCCCTCTCGGGCTCCTGGAAACGTGCAACGAGCGAATCTGCAGGCGCCGTGGCCATTGATAGAAAAAGCAGGGATGCGAGTATAGACATAACAATATTGTACTTGGTCATTATCATACAAATTTAATGATTTTCGGGGAGAAATTAACTATATTTGCATATATGAGAAGATTATCATTGATACTGTCCATTGCGCTTTTGACTTGTGCCTGTGGCCATAAGAATTCGACTCAGAATATCGAAGAAGAAAAGGTCTGGCCCCTTGGGTTCAATACAGACACGCTGTTTGTCAGGGAAAGCAAGGTGGCTTCCGGCGAGGTTTTCAGCAAGTTGTTCACGCGGCTGGGGATGAGCGGGACGGAAGCGCAGAAACTGGTCTACGCATGCGACAGCACATTTGACGTGCGCAAGTTGCGCGCGGGGAACAAGGTAGATGCATACTACTACGGTGATACTCTCTCTCCGATGCTGCGATACGTGGTTTACGAGCGCGACCGCGTCAATTCCACTGTCTTCAAGTGCTATGATTCGCTGGCAGTCTGGAACGTTGCCAAACAGGTGGACACAATCCGCAAATACACCGACGTAACCATCAAAAGTTCACTTTGGAACGACATGATAGCGGCCGGTGCATCTCCCCTTCTCATACTGGAGCTTGCCGATGTCTACGCCTGGACGGTAGACTTTTTCGGCCTTCACGAAGGCGACCGCTTCCGTGCGTTCTACCACCAGCGTGTGGTTGAAGATGAGGTAATCGACATCCAGGGCATAGATTTCGCTCAGTACACTCGAGGCGCCGACACTCTATATGCCATCCGTTACGACCAGGGTGACAACGGCAACAAGTATTGGAACCAGAAGGGTGAATCCATGCGCAAAGCCTTCCTTAAGGCTCCACTGAAGTTCAGCCGCATAAGCAGCAAGTTCAGTTATCACCGACTGCATCCTATCCATGGTGTAGTACGTCCTCATACCGCTGTCGACTATGCTGCTCCTTCCGGAACGCCTGTGCATGCACTTGGCGACGGCGTTGTGCTATCTGCAGGCTGGGGCAAAGGTGGGGCCGGCAATATGATCAAGATACGCCATAACAGCGTTTATACTACCGGTTATCTCCATTTGAAAGGCTTTGCCAAGGGTATCAAGGCCGGCACCCGCGTACAGCAGGGGCAGGTAATAGGATATGTTGGCATGACAGGCAGTGCTACGGGCCCGCATCTGGATTTCCGCGTATGGAAAAATGGAACTCCGGTCGATCCTCTTAAACTCGAATCCCCTTCCGCAGAACCTATTAAAAAGGAGAATCTCCCTGCACTCGATTCGCTCTACAGAAAATATAAGGCAGAAATGGCCACCTATGGAAATTAACCCCATCGCGTATTTCCGTTCTCCTCTCGGAGAGAAATTCGGCACGCCGCGCCAGGCTGGGCTGGTGCCGGATTTACCCGGAACGGTGGAATTCTGCGGAGGCTTCAAACCGGAGATGCTGGACGGCCTGGAGGGTTTCGATTATCTTTGGCTGATATGGGGCTTCAGCCTTAACAAGCCCGAAGCCGCCGTTTCTTCAAAAGTCCGTCCTCCACGCCTTGGGGGCAACGAAAAGATGGGTGTCTATGCCACCCGCTCCCCTTACAGGCCCAATCCCATCGGGCTTTCTTCAGTCAGGATTTCATCTGTCAACGCAGCTGCAGGCAGAATAGAAGTACTCGGTGCAGACCTTGTGGACGGCACTCCCATTTTCGACATCAAACCCTATTTGGAATACGCAGATTCCCATCCCGGGGTGCGTTCCGGTTTCGCGTCCGACGCCCCGCAAAGGCGGCTCAAGGTCATATGGGCAGAGCCGGGCATGCTCGATGGAACCCTCGAGGCAATTCTCTCCCAGGACCCCCGCCCGGCATACCACGACGATCCGGAAAGAATTTACGGCCTGAGCTATGCAGGCCGTAACATAAAATTCAAAGTGGAAGAAGATACTCTGACAGTACTGAGTATCGACTGATTACAGATCGAATACCTCGGCTTTGAGCGAAACAATACAATCCTCCGCAGCAACAATTACAAAAGAAGGTACAGTTTTGTAGAAGCGGAACCCTACAACTTCCTCGCCGGGAGTATCATGGTGCAGAGAGTATACGCGGAGGATATGATCCTTCACACGGAGTTCCAAAGTGCCCGAAAAAACAAGATGGATTGTCATTGCAGAGAACTCCCCTGCCTCAAGAGAAGGACTCTGCCAGGATTCACCTGCAACAAGATTCAATTTCTCTGAAACAGACGCAGAAGGAGTACGCCCGACGGTCTGATGCCAGAAGAAATCGGACAGTTCTATTGCGACGCCGTCATGGAGCGACCTGCACTCATGAGGTGTCGGGAAGATAGAAGACTGGCATGGATGGCCGGCTGTCTGCAGGGAATCAATAAAAGCAGCATCCTGCATATCATAATTCATCGTACTCATTCCCGTCCATCCGCCTATGGCATCCAGTCCGGCAATGGTTGCCGCGGCACTCATATGGCCGGGATCCCAGAGCACGAGGCAGTCGGAAATCTTGCGGGCAACACGGAGGGCACTGAAATTCTCCTCAAATGCTATCCAATTATCCCCCAGTATTTTATGCGCAAGTTCGTAAGACTCCAGTACCTTACTGTGGAGCATAGGGATGATGCCCGTTTTCCTGCAGGTCAGAAGCATCTCCTCCAAGGTAGGAATGGGCGTGCGTTTCGCAGGATCGGAAGACTCGAGGACATAATTGCTGCGCAAATCATCAAAGAGGAGAGCGTCTACACGTGTCGGATTCTCGATCTTTGAATAGTCCGATGCATTGCGCATGGTCCGGTTGATTGTGCCGTCATGCATAACTACCATCTTTTGGTCGAGGGTATATTTGACATCCATTTCTACCACCGGATATCCGAAACGAGCGGCCATGTCTATGCCGTAGGTGCTGTTCTCGGGGATGAAGTACTCTCCGTCCGGCTCACGCAGCCAGCAGCCGCGGTGAGCAGCCGCGACAGGAATCCCTTCGGGAGCTGTCTGCGCGAATCGGTCGCGGACATAATTGTCAGAAGAAGAGCAGGCCTGAAGAAGTATCAGGCCTGCTATCATCAATCTTTTCATGCTTTCAGAATAGGATTTCTGGCCGCAGCGGTCTCATCGGGACGTCCGATCGGAGCATTGTGCGGTGCACCATGAAGTATGTCCGGGTCCTCGGCAGCCTCTGCTGCAATCTTCTTCATCACTGCGATGAATTCGTCGAGGGTTTCCAGAGACTCGGTTTCGGTCGGCTCTATCATCAGCGCCTGATGGAAGAGCAGAGGGAAATAGATGGTAGGAGCATGGAATCCATAGTCAAGCAGCCTCTTGGCAACATCTAACGTGGTCGCGCCGGTCTTGCCTTCGCGCGCACCGTCGTTGATAAGGCCGTCAAACACGAATTCGTGCTTACAAACCGTAGGGATGGGCAGTTTGTAGCAATCCTTCAGCGACTCCTTTATATAGTTGGCGGAAAGGGTTGCCAAAGGGCCGGCCATCTTCACGTTCTGCTTGCCCAGCATCAGGATATAGGCATAGGCGCGGAGCATGACCCCGAAGTTTCCATGGAATCCGGATGTCTGGGGGATGCGAAGATAAGGAAGGACTCTCTCCCCTACTCCTACGGGGCCGCTTCCGGGACCGCCTCCGCCATGAGGGGTGGAGAAGGTTTTGTGCAGGTTGAGATGCATGATATCGAAGCCCATGTCACCGGGACGGACCTTGCCGAGCAGCGGGTTCATATTGGCTCCGTCGTAATACAGAAGACCACCGCACTCATGTACGAGTCTGGCGATTTCACCTATTTGCCGCTCAAAGAGGCCGAGGGTGTTAGGGTTGGTCATCATGATGCCGGCAACGTCAGGGCCAAGCAGAGGCTTCAGTGCCTCCACGTCCACAAGACCATCAGCCCCGGACTTGACTTCCACTATCTGAAGGCCGCACACTGCCGCGGATGCAGGGTTGGTTCCATGCGCACTGTCAGGAACGATTACCTTCACGCGGGCGGAATCGTTACGTGCCATATGATACTCACGCATCAGCATGAGTCCGGTGAGTTCGCCATGGGCACCTGCGCAAGGCAGGAAGGTGAAGTGCTTCATGCCGGTTATGGCAGCAAGGGCAGCATCCAGCCCGTCGATTACGGCCTGGGCGCCCTTCACTGTTTCGGCGGGCTGCAGAGGATGCAGGCCGGCGAATGCGGGATGATTGGCGATTTCCTCATTGATTTTGGGATTGTACTTCATAGTACAGGACCCGAGAGGATAGAATCCCGTATCAACGCCGAAGTTCATCTGGCTCAGGTTCGTATAATGCCTCACCACATCCACTTCGCTCACCTCCGGCAGCTCCAGCTTAGATTTCCTCAGCAAATTTGCAGGGACGGCTGCGTCGACAGCTACCCCTGATGAGCATTTTTCTGCGAAGAAAGGGTACTGCTGCACTGAAGGCAGCGAATATCCCGTACGGCCGGGATGACTGAGCTCGAAAATCAATTTGTCGTAGTACCTCATAACGCTATCTCCTTTACAACCGCAACAAGAGCATCGATCTCCTCCTTGGTCCGTTTTTCAGTTACACAGAAAGTCACATAGCCATCGAGTTCGAGGGCACCGAAGAAACCGGCGTCCAGCAACTTCTGCTGGAGCACGGCGACAGGCACAAGAGGCTTGAGGCAGAATTCCTTGAGGAAAGGTCTGCCGGGGAACGCTTCCTCGAAACGGCCGGTCTTCAAGAGTTCTTCATAGAGATAATGGGCACCGGCGCATGATAGTTCATTCACCTTCCTGAGCCCTTCAGGACCCATCAGTGACAGATAAACCGTAACCCAAAGAGCCATCAGGCTCTGATTCGAGCAGATGTTCGAAGTGGCCTTTTCGCGGCGTATATGCTGCTCCCGGGCCTGGAGGGTAAGCACAAAGCAACGCTTTCCGTCCTTATCGGTGGCCTGGCCGACGATACGGCCGGGGAGTTTACGCATGTATTCGCTCTTGCAGGCAAGGAATCCGACATAAGGACCGCCATAGCAGAGAGGAATACCCAGGGACTGGCCGTCTCCGACGGCAATGTCTGCGCCCCATTCTGCAGGAGTCTTGAGCACTGCCAGAGCAGAAGGATCGCAATACTCTATGAGCAGTGCACCGGCAGCATGAACCGCATCGGCGATTCCGCCAAGGTCCTGGATCACGCCGTGACGGCAGATCGAAGGGACAATCACGCCCGCAACATCCGGACCAAGTTCCTCGAGCACATCCCATGCATAGACAACCTCGATGTCGGGATACTTAAGATAAGTTTTGACAACATCCAGCACATTCTGCATCAATTTGGTGGAAACCACTACCTTGTTGCGCTTGCGGGTGCATGCTACGGCCATTCTGAGAGCCTCTGCTGCTGCGGAAGGCCCGTCGTACATGGAAGCGTTGGAAACATCCATGCCGGTAAGGCGGCAAACCATGCTCTGCCACTCAAAGATATAGCGAAGCGTACCTTGCGAAATCTCGCACTGGTAAGGAGTATAAGCTGTCAGGAATTCGGAACGGGAGGTGATATAAGGGATCACCGAGGGAACGTAATGATCATAAGCTCCCTGCCCCACGAACACCTTGAGGCTGGTGTTCTTCTTTCCGAGTTCATCAAAGAAATTACGAACTTCCTGCTCGCTGAGAGCATCTGGAAGTTCGTATTCCTTATTATAGATGAAATCTGCAGGCACATCGGAGTACAGGTCGTCCAGGCTCCGGACGCCTATCCTCTCCAACATTTTACGGATGTCATCTCCGGTATGGGGGAAATATGCGGATCCGGCCATCTTACTGGGCGATTTCGGCATATGCAGCGGCACTGAGCAGGGTGTCCAGTTCCGACTTGTCGCTCATTTCCACCTTGATGATCCAAGCACCGTAAGGGTCCTCGTTGATGAGTTCGGGCTTGTCCTCAAGCTCTTCGTTTACAGCGACTACGTTGCCGCTTACCGGAGAATAGAGTTCGCTGGAAGCCTTTACGCTTTCGAGGGCTCCGAAATCCTCACCCTTGGCGACAGTGTCACCCTCCGCGGGAGCATCAACGTATGTGATGTCACCCATTTCTTCCTGTGCGAAGTCGCTGACGCCAATGATGGCGATGTTTCCGTCTACCTTGACCCACTCGTGGGATTCACTGTAGAGAAGTTCGTCTAAAATCTTGCTCATTTCTTATAATTTGTCTGGTAAAATCTTTTTTTGACTGTTACGCCCGGGAACACCTTGTGGCGTATCTGGATATTGAGGGGCGTCCCCAGAGGAGCATAAGCCGCATCCACGAGGGCGAAGCAAATGCTCTTGTCAAGAGAGATAGAGTGATAGCCGGTGGTCACCACGCCTACTTCTGTACCGTCATCAAGCACTACAGGATAGCCGGCGCGGGGAATCGCCCTGTCAGCAATCTCTATGCCGACAAGTTTGCGGGCAACGCCCTCGGCCTTCTGCTTCACAAGTGCTTCCTTGCCGATAAACTCTTCCTTGTCCAGTTTGCAGAACATGGAAAGTCCGGCCATTACCGGAGATATATCCGCCGAGAGTTCATCGCCATAGAGAGGAAGGCCGGCCTCGAAACGGAGGGTATCCCTGCAACCAAGCCCGCAAGGAACCACGCCTGCGGCGAGGAATGTTTTCCAGAGGTCTACGATAGCCTCTGGAGTGGCATAGATCTCAAATCCATCTTCGCCGGTGTAACCGGTACGGCTGATGATGGCGCGCTTGCCATAGAGTTCGAAATCCTCAAAGTGATAGAACACAAGGCCGGAAAGATCCATGCCAAGAACCTTGGAGACAACTGCCTCGGAGCCTGGGCCCTGGACAGCCACCTGTCCCCAATTGTCGGAGTCATTAAGGATTCCGACCTCATAGCCTTCGGCATTGCGAAGCATCCACTCGTAATCTTTGTCGATATTGGCGGCGTTCACCACAAGAAGATATGCGTCTGGTGCGAATTCCTTGTAAACCAGGAGATCATCGACGGTTCCGCCATCCGGGTATAGCATCATCCCATAGAGAATCTGCCCAGGAACGAGAGTGCGGACATCGTTAGTGAAAATATGGTTTACGAATTCCGTGGCCTGAGGGCCGTTGATGAAAATCTCGCCCATGTGCGAAACATCGAAAATGCCGGCGGCATTGCGCACTGCATTGTGCTCAGCAGTGATATTGCTGTATTGGATGGGCATGTCGAAGCCTGCAAAAGGGCTCATTTTAGCTCCAAGGGCGACATGTTCACCGTGGAGACATGTGGTTTTAAGTTGGTTGTCCATAATTGACCACCAATTTAACACATTTACGCGATTTAAGCAAAGAAAAACGCCGAAATATTATCGGCGCAGCACTTCAAGGTCTTTTTTGAGAATCAGTTTCGGATCCATCATGGCAACCTTCTGGAAAAGTTGGATCTGACGGCCGAGGGAAAGATAAACCTTGTCTTCATGTCCGCCTTTGCGCCACCACTTATAGAAACCGAGCGGATCGTTCTCGAAAGGGATGCTGGCAACTATGCCTGTGCTATATCCAGGATAGTCTATGACCAGTTTGAGCCCGACGAAACGTTTATAGTAATCCGGGTCCGCCTTGCGTAGTTTGCTCTCCAATGGACGGAGCACTTCCATTTCATCGACTTTAAGGCACTTATCCTTAACGATCATTTTGTGGATCCGGATAGGATCTACAGAAATCCAGTAGCCCATCTTAAGAGTTTTGGAGCCATCCTCGGTGTCGAGGGTCAGCTCGTCCATCGAGAAATAGACCTTTTCAGGATCAAGAGGAAAAGTGGGTTCTGTCGCCATGAAACACTAACTAAGTGATGCAAAATTAGGTTTTTTTTTCGATTTTTCCTAATTTTGAAAACGATGGAATCGCTTTTGGTGCATATGAGCAGCGTTTTTTCCGACGAAAACTGGTCGCCGGAAGGTGCTTCACACCTCGACTTGACATACTTGGAAGGCACTACCTGCTACTGCGACCACGAGTCGGAAATAATTATAGAAAAATCTTTTAAACCATTCCCTGTCAACATATTACATTGGATAGACGGGGGCGATTACCATTATCTGACCGAGCTCTGGATGCGTAAACTGAAAGCCCCGGCAAAGCTATTTCTAATTGACAATCATCCCGACGACCAGGAGCCATCTTTCGGAGGTGATATTCTTTCATGTGGAAGCTGGGTTTCACATTTGAAAAGGACAAATCCCCTCATTCAGGAGGATGCCGGCCGAATCTATATAAGTATCGATCTGGACTGGCTCTCCCCCGATTTCGCACGCACCAACTGGAACCAGGGTGATGGAACCCTCGATGAACTCCTGGATATATTGCGGAAGGCTGTGTCCGGCAAGCCTGTCGCAGGAGTGGATATTTGTGGAGGAATAACTTCCGCCCAAGGCGGAAAGCCGGAAGATTTCGCCATCAATCGTCGCACCCGTGATGCCCTACAGGCCTTTTTTGCAGGGATCAGAGCAGATTAGCCAAACTGTCGTAATACTTCTTCGACACGGGGATGCTGGGCATACCTTCTTCGTCGAGATCGGCATATACCTGGCCTCCGGTTTCCTTGCGCAGCACTGTCACATGCATCGGATTGACATAGAAGGACCTGTGACAACGCACGAACGAATAGCGGGCAGCAATATCTTCCAGAGAAGTCATTGTGGCGCGAAGTTCGAAACTCTTGATACGCCCGCTCTCGGTGTAATGTATAAGGACATAGTTCTCCCGAGCCTCGATGAAAAGTACAGCGGATGGCGCAATGATTAGTTTTGGTCTCTGATAGATATCCAGGAACCGGACAAGGCTATTGTCTGCAGTTTCCCTGGTCGCAGCAGCAGCAATCATCTCTTTTTCCCTCTCCCTATGAGCACCAATATCAAATGCCAGGGTAAGAATCACATAGGGAATTATGAAAATGAGATACCAGCAGCCGACGGTCGTCATCAGCACCGAAAAAAAAAGCATTTCCCCGTTCATCAGATACAGGTACAGCGCGCTGAACATACCGACGACAAGCACCTCTCCTATGCACCATGTTATATAATGAGCCCAGGTAATCCGCAGTTTCTTCATGAAGTGGAAAGCAACCCGTAGTCCGGCAATCACAACCAGGGAAATACTGAAAAGAATCGCAAGATTCATCGAATAGAGATCCCTGCCCATATCAAGATAATTATGGAGTCTGAGAGGCTCGTAGAGCAGGACGAAGACAAAAAAGAAGACTGGGCAGACCGTCATATAAAGAACTGCGGTTCCCCAGCGGAAATAGTTATTGGGAAGATGGTGCATTTGGTCACATTTTAAACAGTGACAAATATACAAAATATCTCTATTTCGTCACAATATTTTGTTTTTAATCTACAAAACGGTGTTTTCGTCACTAATTTCCGTCACAAATCACTTTTAATTTTTTATGCGGAATTCTATTGCAATCTTTGCATACGGAAAACAAAGACCCGCTATAGAACCTAAACTTAAGTGATTATATCAAAACAGGAAAGCCCGTTGCCAGAGATGGCCACGGGCTTTCGGATTATAATGGTAAACACTACTTGTTAAGCGCATCCGCACTCTTTATAAATTCTTTTAAATCAGCGTCTGAAACATGATAGTTCTGCATTTCTCCGCTGAAGTACTGGTCGTATGCGCTCATGTCCACGAAGCCATGTCCGGACAAATTGAACAGTATTGTCTTGGCTTCTCCGCTTTCCTTGCACTTCAGGGCTTCGTTAATGGTGGCTGCGATAGCGTGGCAGGATTCCGGAGCAGGGATTATTCCCTCAGTCTGAGCGAAGAGTACACCTGCCTTGAATGAATCCAGCTGCTCGATATCCACCGCCTCCATATAGCCGTCCTTCATAAGCTGGCTCATGATTACACCGGCACCGTGATAGCGCAGACCGCCTGCGTGGATGGAAGCAGGCTTGAAGCTGTGGCCCAGGGTATACATGGGGAGCAGCGGGGTCATGCCGGCCTCATCGCCGAAATCGTACTCGAACTTGCCCTTAGTGAGCTTAGGGCAGGAATAAGGCTCCGCCGCAATGAAGCGGGTCTTCTTTCCGTCGAGGATGTTGTGACGCATAAAAGGATATGCTATGCCCGAGAAGTTGGAACCGCCTCCGAAGCAGGCGACGACGATGTCCGGGTACTCCCCTGCCAGTTCCATCTGCTTCTCTGCCTCGAGGCCAATGATCGTTTGGTGCAGGCAGACGTGGTTCAGCACTGAACCGAGGGCGTATTTGCAGTTCGGTGTGCTTAAGGCAAGCTCGATGGCCTCCGAAATGGCGCAACCGAGTGAGCCCCTGTCGTTGGGATTCTTGGTCAGTATGTCCTTTCCGGCACGCGTGGACATGGAAGGAGAAGGAGTGATGGCCGCGCCGAAAGTCTGCATGATTGAACGGCGATACGGCTTCTGTTCATAGCTGATCTTCACCATATACACGGCGCAGTCGATGCCGAACTTCTTCGTAGCATATGAAAGGGCACCGCCCCACTGGCCCGCACCGGTCTCGGTAGTCAGGTTTGTCACCCCCTGCTCCTTGGCATAATAGGCCTGTGCAAGTGCGGAGTTCAGTTTGTGGCTGCCTGCAGGAGACACGCTTTCGTTCTTGAAGTATATATGAGCGGGAGTGCCAAGTGCTTTTTCCAGCTCGTATGCGCGTACCAGAGGAGTACAGCGGTATGCAGCATACTGTTCACGCACTTCTTCCGGGATGGGAATCCATACATCGGTCTGGTTGAGTTCCTGGTCGGCGCAGGCCTTGCAGAAGATGGGATACAGGTCTTCTGGCTTGAGCGGCTCACGGGTGGCAGGATTCAGAAAAGGCAGGGGCTTGTTGGGCATCACCGCCTGGATGTTGAAGTAATGAGTGGGAATCTCGGATTCCGGGAGCATGAATTTTTTCTGTTTCATAGTACGTGGTATTTTGTTGTTTATTTGATTTGCATAAAAAAGCAGCATATCGTAAGTCCGATATGCTGCTTAACTCCTATATACACGGCAATGGAACTTACGACTCTAGAGTTGTAAGCGCCACCACCAGTTATTTGCCATAATTGCGTTCATTCTTCCGCAAATAAAAAAAGATATTTCCGTATATGCAAGAAAAATCGTAAAAAAATTACAATCCCCAGTCGGACGCGCTGAAACTGCCCTTTGGAGCATTTGGCACGTTGGGGAAATATGTAAAGCCTGTGATCTTCTCCAGATCGTTAACGCTCATAATTTCCCTGCTGCTGACCTTCTGCCCCTTGAGGTCGTTAGTGTGGGCGCGGACGAAGGCTGCACACTTGATTTCGGAGGCACTGCAATCTTTAAGCGACTTGCCGCTGCTGCCGCTCTTGGTACGCATCAGGATGTAGTAGAACATTGTCGGGAAAGCGACATCGTTGCGTCCGCCGAAACTTATAGTTTTAGGACTGACCGTATTGCCATAGCCATCGGTGAATTTATCGAAGTAGCATCCAATCACTACGTAAAGCGTGTCGCTGCAAACCTGTCCGTCCACCCAGTCCTCAAGGGTATTCCATCCACCGCCTCCAGTATTGAACCCGGAAGAAAGCTGAGGCGCGATATTGGGATAGAAGAAGACGTCCATGTTTGTCTCTTTCGACGAAGTCCTCTCCGCAGAGCCCAGCATATGCCCCTTGTTGCAACCACCTCCTGTCGATTTTGAGTTATACTGGATATCAGTAGGGATTGATGCGTCAACACGGTATGCATCAGTACGTTTGGTATTGCCCTTATACATTGAATGGCGGGGAGCAGCCACCCATAGCGGACAATGATGCTTTGCACTGTAGCAAAGGGTGTAGTTGCGGGCTGTCTTTCCATTGGGACCTTTCTCTCCGCCTCCGCACATATGCCAGGTATAATACCAGTCTTTGTCGGATGCGTCGACCATATAATTGCCATCCTTCGAAACCTTCATGACGGGGAGCTCGTACCATCCAGGCTGCGTATACGTCGTTTGCCCGGGATCTGGCCCGGGCCCGGGTTCCGGTTCCGGTTCGGGTTTATCTTCCTGCTGGATGGTCTTGAAATGCAAGACCTCACCAAAACGGTACATCCCCTGCCCATCCTGCCAGAACAGGGCATACGCACGATAATAGATGACTGTTGCATCATTGAGGCCATCCAGCACTGCGGAGAAATCTCCGTTTCCGCCATTCAGGATATCCTGCGACTGGACGGTATAATCGAGTTTGTCACCGCTATATCCCCATTCGAAACCAGTTTCACGTGGGGCGATGTCAAAATCGGAAATCTTCCCGTTAAGCGTTGCAGAATTGGAAGTAACCCCCGTTGCATCCAGCGTGCTTACACTGCCGTTCCCGAGACTCAAGGAAGACGGAGTGCAGCGACATGCCGACAAACATGCCGTAATGATTAAAACAAATAACAGTCTGTTTCTCATATAACCTTTGTTTCAGTACAACTGATAATCAATGAACAGTTACCTGCGGCAATGCGGAAATCCCCTTTTTCAAGATGCCACTTGCCAATGGTGACGAGATCGATGTTCAGTTGGGCCAGGACAATAACACGGTGAATCTTCATATCCTCAAAGTTAACTATTATTTCTGGAACACGCGCACATAATCTATTTCATATATGGCGGGCAAACCGCTCTCGTCAGTCCTTCCGCCGTTATTTCCTGTAGGAGTGTACCAAACGAGGGTCATTGCTCGGTAGAGACCACACGCTACCGCTTGAGAAAGAAACTTGGTTTGCAGAAGGAAGACAATCTGACTAACTTCCTGCAGAAATTCTAATACTCCCTGTTGCCAAAGATAGCTGTTCCTATCCTCACCTCCGTGCAGCCGTAGTCCAGGGCTATACGCCAGTCATCCGACATTCCGATTGAGAGTTGGTCGAAATCCTTAAGTTCGGGATAAAGACGCCGGCACTCGTCAAACAGGCCCTTAATGTTCGCAAAGTCACCGCGGATAGCATGCTCGTCATCGGTGTGGGAAGCCATTCCCATGAGGCCGCGGAAGCAGATAAAAGGAAACTCCACAGCCCGTCCCAGAAGCGCCACCACCTCTGCAGGAGTGAGGCCCTGCTTGGTCTCTTCCGCACCGATGTGCACCTCGAGAAGGACAGATATGGTCTTGCCATTCTTCTCTCCCCACGCATTCACGGCATCCAGCAGATGCTCCGTGTCAATCGATTCCACGAGATAAGCATAAGGCAACACCAGCTTCAACTTATTTGTCTGCAGATGTCCGATAAAGTGCCACTCAATGTCCAGAGGAAGTTGTACGGCCTTCGACGCGAACTCCTGCGGCCGACTCTCTCCAAAGGCCCTCTGGCCCTCTGAATATGCCTCCAGGATAGCCTCGAAGGGATGGAATTTGGAAACTGCCACCAGTTTAACCCCTGATGGCAGTTCCTTATTGATAGATTCCAGATTATATGCAATCATTACCTGCGGTTTTTCTGCTGTTGACGCATCTGTTGTTCCTGCATTTTCTGCGCCTCTTCGAGACGCTGCATGAACTTGCTCTTCTTCACCGGCTTACCCTCCGCTGCCTTGACCTTGGCAAGGACTGCTTCAGGCTTGACCACCCATTTGCGGATTACCCAGATCTCAACCATGCTGATCAACTGACTTAGCAGATAATAGTAACTGAGTGCTGCGGAAAGGCTGTTACAGATGAAGAACATCATGATAGGCATCATCCAAACGCTCATGAACTGCATGCTCTGAGCGTTCGGGTCGTTGGCCGTCGCCTGATTGGACATGGTCATCTTGCTGTAAACCCACATGGTGACCGCCATCAACAAGGCGAAGAGAGAAAGGTGGTCACCGATCAGCGGCACGCGGGTGCCGAAATCGATGATGGAATCGTACGTAGACAGGTCATGAGCCCAGAGGAAGGACTGCTGGCGCAACTCGATGGATGCAGGGAAGAACCTGAACATAGCCCAGAGTATAGGGAAGGTCAGCAGCATAGGGAGACATCCTCCCATGGGGCTCGCTCCCGCCTTGTTGTACAAAGCCATGGTAGCCTGCTGCTTCTTCATGGCGTCTTCCTGCTTTGGATAGCGGGCATTGATTTTCTCGACCTCGGGCTTGAGGGCAGCCATCTTGGCAGAAGAAGCATAAGACTTATAGGTAAAAGGCAGAACCACCAACTTAATGACAAGCGTCATCAGGAGAATGATGAGCCCGTAATTGCTTATGAACTTGCTGAAGAAGTCGAACATCGGAATGATGACGTACTTCGTGAACCAGCCCACCAGGGATCCGCCCAGAGGGATAATCTTCTCATACTTCTGGTTCAGAGACTTCAGCGTCTTGAAATGGCTGGGACCAAGGTATATCTCGAAGGGAATGGTGAAGTCCTGTCCGGGGCGGAAGTCCGCGCGCATCTTGGCGTTGCAGGCCATCAGGTTGCGGGATTCATCCTCCTGAGGGAAGAAAGTCACATCGAAACTGCCGGAAGCATACTCGTCCTTTGCGCGGAAGATAGCCGCGAAGAACTGCTGCTGGAACGCGAACCAACTCACCTTCGAATCGAAGCGCTTGCTGCCATTGCGGCTGCGCCCTATCTCGACAGGTTTCTTGTCCCCTGTCTGATAAATATCAAGTTTGGAGTACTGAGCCTCGTTCTTGTAGCCCTTCTCCATCCTGGGAATGACCATCGAGTAGTCGATATCGATGCTGGAGACATTGCGGGGAATGCTTGTCATTCCAACGAAGGACAGATCGCTGTCCAGCAGATATGAACCAGCATGCAGGACATAGCGCTGCTCGATGTAACCTCCGTCCGAGAAAGGCAGGCGGAACACCACCGAGGTATCGGTCTTCTCAGCAATGTTGAAGTTGAAATCCTTCGTGCTGATGAACTCCCCGGTATAGACGCTCACGTTATATTCGGAGGCGCCTTCTTTGAAAATGTAAAGGGCTGTGCTGTCGTAGTTGAAAAAGTCCTTAACCATCACGCTCGAAGGCTGTGCTCCGCGGCTGCTGAAATTCAGGACAACCTTGTCGTTCTCGAGCGTAACCACGGATGCCTCGGCGGCATGTGCGGCCTCGAGCGCAGCATCCTTGTAGATGGATTCCTTCGCTTCGTTCGGAATGACAGCGGCCCCAGGAATAACAGTAGCGTCAGGATTCGCTGAATCCGGGCTGACGGGCACCACGGAGATGACCGTATCACCGGCGGCGATACGCTGTGCGAGGGCGATGGAATCCTGCTGTGCCTGCAATGCGGCAGTCTTGCGTGCCTGTTTAGACTGGTAGAAAGTAAAGCCGAACAGTATTACGGCTATGAGTATGAAACCGGTTACAGAATTCTTGTCCATTCTTTATTCTCCTTCCTCCTCCTTGCGAATCTTCTCTTCGAGTTTTTTGAGTTCCTCCTTTGCCTTGGCTATCTTGCTTTCCATCTGCTTGATAAGACTCTCGGAATTCTTGGATGCCGAGAAGAAGCCGATGTTGTTTTCGAAGGTCTCGATTTCCTGTTGCAGGGTCTTGTACTGCTGGATCAGGGTGTCTTTCACGCTACGCTCAGTTGTCTTGCCATCACCTCGGCTGCGTCCGAATTCGGGGAACTTCTCATGCATAGCCTCACGATAGGCAGCCATGATACTGTCCTTCTCCTTGAAAGGAACGAATCCGATTGCCTGGAAGTCGGCCGCGAACTTTTTCGCCGCCTCGGCATTCGCCGTTACATCTTCCACAGGCACATAGGCCTTGATATCTTCAATTATCTTCTTCTTAGCCTTAAGATTCGCGAAGTAGTTGTTCTCGGGGGCTGCGTTCTTGTCACGCTCTGAGAAGAACTCGTCGCATGCTGCGCGGAACTGTTTCCACAGTTGCTCGCTCTTCTTGCGAGGCACTGCACCGATTTCCTTCCACTGCTTCTGCAGTTCGATGAACTTTTCGGTGGTCTTCTTCCATTCCGTGCTGCTCTTGAGTTCCTCTGCTGCCTTGATGAGTCCCAACTTTTTCTCTACATTGGCCTCCATCTCTTCCCTGAACTGGGAATAATAATCGCGCTTGCGGCCATAGAATGCATCGCATGCGGCGCGGAAACGATCGTAAATCTTCTGATTCTCCTTCTTGGTTGCAAAGCCTATCTTGCGCCACTCGGCCTGGATGGCCAAAATCTCCTTTGCAGAAGAATTCCACTCGTCAGAGGAGGAGATTTCGCGGGCTGCAATCTCTTCTACCTTCACGCAGAGGGCTTCCTTGGCAGCCAGATTCTCTTTCTGCTTACTCTTGAGTTCCTCGAAGTGAGCTTGGTAACGCTTATTGATAACAGCAGTAGCAGCCTGGAAACGTGCCCAGATGCTTTCGCGGAATTCCTTCGCGACAGGGCCGTACTCTTTCCACTGCTCATGCAGTTTCTGCAGTTCATTGAATGCATTCACGATATTCTCATTCTCAGAGAGTTTTTCAGCGGCTTCACAGAACTTCTCTTTAACCTCAAGATTCTTCTGGAAGTCGAGGTCTCGCAGTTCACGGTTGATCTTGACCTTGTCGTAGAAGCGCTCCACATTGAACTGATAAGTGCTGTTGATGTCCCTGAACGCATTAGCCGGGACGGGACCGGTGGCACGCCACTTATCCTGGATTTCCCTGAATGCAGGGAATGAGGCGCTGACATCTTCGTGTCCGTCTACCAGGGCCTTAAGTTCTTCTATTATCGCTTTTTTCTTTTCGAGATTCTCTTCCTTCAGTGCATCCTGTTCTTTATTGTACTCGGCACGTTCGCGCTTATAGTCGGAATAGAGACTCTTGAAATTCTCTTCGACATCGGCAAAGGCGTCTTCCACCTCGCCTGCCTCACTCCTCAGTTTGCCAAGCAACTTGTAGAATGCAGACTTGACGGACTCTGCTTCCTTGCTGCGCAGCATGCGGTCCGCAGATTCCATCAGGTTTTTGAATACATCCGACAGCTCAGACAAAGACTTGTCGGCAAGGGAAGTAGCCTGTTCTTCCTGAACTTCGGGTTTGATGTTTTCTTCGCTCATAATTAAGAGTTGTTTATTTTGTAGCTTACAAATATAATGATTTTTGGTAACTTTGCGAAAATATTGATTTATATATGAGAATCGACATCATAAGCGCCGTACCCGAATTACTGGAAAGTCCTCTGGCTCACTCGATTGTGGGGCGCGCCATTAAAAAGGGACTGGTAGAAATCGAGGTTCACAACCTGCGCAAATACGGCCTCGGCCCGCGCAAGAACATCGACGACTATTCCTATGGCGGCGACGCCGGGATGGTGCTGATGGTGGAACCGGTTTTCAAGATGATAGAGGAGCTCCGTTCGCAACGCGAATACGACGAGGTCATCTACATGTCCCCGGACGGAGAACTTCTCACCCAGGCAGTATCGAACGAACTCTCTCTCAAGGAGAACATAATCATTCTCTGCGGGCATTACAAAGGGATAGACCACCGCATCCGCGAGCATCTGGTGACCAGGGAGATTTCCGTGGGAGATTATGTAGTGAGCGGAGGAGAGATTCCGGCAGCGCTGCTCTCAGATTCCATCGTACGTCTGATTCCCGGTGCGCTGACCGACGAGACCTCGGCCCTCAGCGACTCCTTCCAGGACGGACTGCTCTCCGCCCCCGTCTACACCCGTCCCGTAGAATTCAACGGATGGAAGGTGCCGGATGTGCTTCTCAGCGGCAATCCCAAACTCATCCGTGCCTGGCAGGATGAACAGGCCCTCGAGAGAACCCGCCGCCTCCGTCCCCACCTCCTCGACGAATAACGACCAACGCCCGCTATCACAGCGGGCGTTGACGGTTAGTTAGTAGTGTATTACCTTTATAAGAAGGTTAATTATTGTTGGTTAGAAGTTGTTGTTTCATTTCACAGCGCAAATATAAGTTCCTTTTTTTAATTAACAAGCGAAAAACACGAAAACTTTTTTAAAAAGTTATCAACATTTTAAAATATTTTAAAAACTAGAACTCAAAGCGCAATTTTACAGAAAAATTACGCAGCGCCTGAGGAAACAGACCTTCTTCTATATACTCCGGATCGCCATTGGCGAAAAGTGCCCTGTAGACCCACGCATCGGCATAGTAGCCCCTGTTCAGCACATTATTGCAGTAAGCCCCGAGGGTCATCTTTCCTTTCCAAGCATCAAACACTTTCTCCGCATGGGCATCCAGCACATAATAAGCAGGGATGCTGAGTTCTTCGGTCTGGGTATTGTCCCAATACTGCTTGCCGACATACTTGCCTGTCACCCCTACACGCAAACCAGCCAAGGGGAAGAACTCCACTCCGGCCATGCCGATAACGGATGGCGACATCAGCATGTCAACGGTCCCGGCATTCACTGTGGTTTTGCCGACGAATTTCCAGTCGGTGGCATTGTCGTTGGTATCCTCGTAATACACATAATCCTTTATCTTATTGGTACTCAGAGTTATATTACCTACGAGATTCATCCAGTGCGCAGGCTTCCAGGCGGCGGAGAATTCCACTCCCCTGCGCCAGCTGCGCGCCACATTCTCCTTTATGGCATAGCCGCTGTCCGAAAGCCGGCCCGTTTCGAGCAGCATATCCTTGTACTCCATCGAATACAGATTCACGCCCGCCGATACTTTATCAGACAGGTACTCCCATCCTATCTCAGTATCATACATCCTTTCCGGACGAAGCGTCACCTCCCCCGGCTGTCCTGCAGCATGCAGGGCATTCACCGACTCTATCTGCTCCTTAAGGTCGCTCCTTCCCGGCTCACGGTGGCCGACAGCAAAGGATGCATAGGCCTTGTGGGCACCGAATTTGGCAGTAAGTCCCGCACGGGGATTCAGGAAGTTCCAGTTGGTGTCGTAGGCAAGATCCGAGAACTCATCATCGAGCCCGGACATCTTCAGGTTGATAAATCTGTACTGGAGTTCGGCATAGGCCGTCAACCAGGGTAGAGCCTGATACTCCCCGCGCACGAACGCGGTTCCTTCCGACTTCTTTCCGTTATTGCGGTACCACTCGAAATCCGTCTCCTTATCCGCAGTGTCCCATATCACATTCCCAAAGTGCTCCCCGTCGTAATACGCCAGATAGACGCCCCCGGCGAGGTCAAGCACATCAGTCTTGTACTTCAAAGTAGAGTTAAGGACAGCATAACCGTTGTCCAGCTGCTTTCGGGTTATGAAATCTCCTACTCCGCCGTGGCTAAGGCCATATTTACTGTACTTTTTTTCAGCCTTGTACTGCTCATAGTAGCCATCGCCCTTCGTATAATTCAAGGTGGTGCTCCAGGTAATAGGTGCGCTGAACTGGTGGGTGTAATTCAGTTGATAGTGCGTCTGCAGGTAATTGTCGGATTCGTTGTCGTAGTAGGCCGTATTGCCCTCAGTATCCTTGTATTTGCCGGCAGGATTGTAGGTCCTGTCCTCCGCCATCTTAGAAGCCGGAATTCCCTCCCATGTTATGCCGGTGTGCTGTTTTCCGGAGAGCAGGGTGAATTTCAGGGAGTTGTTCCCGCGCATCCATCCAAGCACGCCGAAGAAAGAACGCACGTCCGCCCAGGCATTGCGGATGTATCCGTCCGTACCGGAGAGCGAAACCGCGAAATTCGCATAAAGGCCGTTATCCAGAAGGCCGGAGCCCGCAGCGAAGGACATCCCCCGCGTATTGTAGGAGCCGGCGTTCAGGTCGATAGAAGAAAATGGCACGGGAGATACGAACGCCGTGCTCATGTTAACGCTGGCGCCGAAGGCACCTGCACCATTGGAAGACGTGCCGAGTCCACGCTGCAACTGGACGCTCCCGAGAATTTTGTCCAGCCCGGGGATGTTCACCCAGAAAACCTCCTGTGACTCACTGTCATTCAGTGTGATACCGTTCAGCGTCACATTGATCTGGCTGCCCTTGGAGCCACGGACCGTCATCTTCGAATAACCAAGCCCGGTGCCTCCTTCGTTCGTGGTCACGACCGATGGCTGCAGCGACAGGATCATGGGCAGGCTCTTCCCCGGCGCTGCATCGCGCAGGGCATCCTTTCCTATATAAGAATAGGTAACCGGAGTATTCCTGCCAGCGCGTGAAACTGCAACTATCACACTGTCAAGTTGTTCGACCTTTTTCTGTTCCTGGGCGTAAGCGCCCGATGAGATGCAGCACAGAGCGGCTGCGGCAAATAAAAAGACTCGCATAATAAAACTTTCCTACGGCGGCATTACCCGCATCAGGTTCAATGGGTATACTCTCAACCTCCGTCCGGAGGTACCCCCTCTATTGCGAAAGCAAATATAACAATTATTTCTTTACAGGAACCAGTTTTACCTCATAAAGACGTGGCCAGTTCTTGCCGGTAAGATAGATGCGACCTTCGGCATCCACCGCTATCCCGTTCAGCACGTCGGTCTCCGGCTTGCGGAGTTTATCCGGCAGCAGCCCGCCGCAGTTGACTGTCGCCTCCACTTCCCCGCTCTTAGGGTCGATGATCACGATAAGGTCAGTGGTATAAACATTAGCCCAGATGCGGCCATCTATCCACTCCAATTCGTTCAGATAACGCACCGGACGCCCGTTCAGCGATACATTGATGGTCTTCTGATGCTTGAAATCCGCACTTAGGAAATAGATGCGCGAACTACCGTCGGAGGCAATCAACTGAGTGCCGTCGGTAGTAAGGCCCCATCCCTCGCGGGGATAGGAATAACTTTGCTTATACTCAAGCGTAGCGGCGTCATAAACGAAGGCAACCCTGTTGGTCCAGGTGAGGATGTAGAGATTGTCTCCGAGGATAACTGATCCTTCCGCGAAATACTTGCGCGAAAAATCTAGTTTGCGCTGCACCCGGCCGGTCTGAAGATCCACCTTCCGAATGGAAGATTCCCCATACTGGCCAGTAGATTCGTAGAGTTGGCCGCCATGGAAGAAAAGCCCCTGGGTGTAGGCACCGGTATCGTGCGTGTACTCCTTCACAACCTCGATGTTATATCTTTTTGGGGTGCCCGCCTTGCACGAAACCGAACAAAGCAGAAGGCAGAGTATGAAGATCGACTTGCGCATTGCAAAGGCAAAGATAGCAAATCCCCACGAAAATTATTACCTTTGTTGTCTCGAATAAAGGTGGGGCGATCTGTCGCTCACAATGAGAGGAAAGTCCGGACAGGGAAGGGCACCCCGCTGCGGAAAGCGCAGGAGGGAGTAATCTTTCGGAGGCCGTAACAGAAAACTACCGCTCAACTGAGCAAGGGTGAAAACGCGAGGCAAGAGCTCACGACGTGCGTCGGCGACGCCGCACGGGTACGGCACCGGGGCCTGCAAAACCAAATATACCGGCAAATGAGGGCTGCCCGCCCGATGCCGGGGGGTAGGTTGCGAAGATAAATGACAGATTCAAAAACAGAAACCGGCTTACGGCCCCACCTTTTTATTTTCCTTCCGCCAATTCCTTGTCGATAGCCTCGTATTTCGAGTTGTTGCTCTTGTACTCGGGAACTATCTGTTTCATCTTGCGGACGGTAGCCATATCGTCGAACTGCTTGGAGATCTCTACAAGTTCATCAATATCCCTGCATACCTCTTCGTAATCGTACTCGCGCACCTGAGCGATACGTATCTTCTCGTGGAAAGTGGGCTTGGTGCCCTCCAATTCATTCAGCACCTCTTCGTAGAGTTTCTCTCCCTCACGCAGGCCGGTGTACTTGATTTCCACGTTCTTGGCATTGGAGAGGGCAATCATCCTCTTGGCAAGATCCGCAATACGCACGGGCGCGCCCATATCGAAGACGAATATCTCGCCGCCGTTGCCCTTGGTACCAGCCTCGAGCACGAGTTTGCATGCCTCGGGGATAAGCATGAAGAAGCGCACGATACGCTCATCGGTCACGGTCACAGGGCCGCCGTTCTTTATCTGCTCGCGGAAGAGCGGGATGACGGAGCCATTGCTGCCCAGCACATTGCCGAAACGCGTGGTTACGAACTGCGTATACTCTATCTTGCTTGTTCCCGGCTTGCGGTTCTTCATCGCCTCCAACTTAAGATACTGGTCGAGGCTCTGCACATAGATCTCGCAGATACGCTTGCTGCAGCCCATTACGTTGGTAGGATTGACAGCCTTGTCGGTAGAGATCATCACGAACTTCTTCGCCTTGTACTTGACGCTCATGTCGGCGATGATCTTCGTGCCGTAGACATTGTTCAGTATGGCCTCGCTGGGGTTGTCCTCCATCATCGGCACATGCTTGTAGGCAGCCGCATGGAAGACATAGTCCGGCCGGAAGGAGCTGAAGATGTACTCCATACGTGTACGGCGGCTTATGCTGGTCACAACCACCTCGCAGGGCACATCCGGGAAATCCTTGGCCATCATGAGGCGAACATCGTGCTGGGGCGTCTCCGCCTGGTCTATGAGCATCATCTTCTCAGGCTTGAAGCGGGCAACCTGTCGGACGATTTCCATACCGATGGAGCCGGCGGAACCGGTAATCAGAACGCGCTTGCCGGAGAGTTGCTCCTCTACCGACTTCATGTCCACACGGATCTCCTGACGCGGCAGAAGATCTTCCACACTCACCTCCTTGATCTGCATGCCGGTGATATCATCCTCCTGCAGCACACCATCCTTCACACTCGCCTCTTTTGCACTGGAAGTCATGAAAATCTTGCACCCGGCACCGATGATTATATCCTGAATCTTCTGGTTCGAACGAAATTCGTTGGTGCGCAGAGGGCTCACCAGCACCGCCTTGATCCCTTCCTTCTTGATAATCGCAGCTATGTCGTCGTTCAAGGTATATACCTTGACACCAAGGAGATGCATATCCTTGATGCGATGCTCATGGGAGATGAACCCACGGAGCTCGAAACGTGCCGGACTCTGGGAACGGATATTCTTGGCAAGTCCCACTCCGCCCGTGATGGCTCCGTATATGAGTACGGGAAGGGCCTGCTTGTCGGCATTGGTAACATCGAAGAGTATCTTGGCGAAGATACGCAGGGCCCACATCAGCAGGGTTGCCAGCAGGAATGTCGAAAAGGTATTCAGGATCGAAAGGGCCGACAGTTCCGCTACTCCAAGCCATTTGAACAAAAGGGAGCATCCGACGGCGAGGCCCATGGAAACCAGGTTCGCATAGGTCAGCTTGAGCAGGTCGACGAAACTGGAATAACGCAGGACACCCGAATATGTACGGAAAATGCGGGCTCCGACCCAACTCAGAAGGGCATAGAACGCCGCAGTTAAAAACACTTCGATGTGCCTGTCGTATGTAGTCTGAGTATTATTGGCTATCCAGAATGTGAATACTGCCGAAGCAAAAACAATGGCTGCATCTGCGAGCAGGATCACCCAGTACGGCAAAACCTTCTTGCTGAAGAACCAGTTAGATAGTTTTCTTATAGGATCCATAAATGGAATCAGTGGTTAATCCTCGCAAATATAGGAAATCTTTTGCAATATTATTCGATGCAACGCGCGCCATCTTCCACAATGCGAAGCAAATACTGTCCGTAAGGATTCTTTGCCATAGGCGCGGCAACTTCCTTCAGTTTATCGCGGCTGATCCAGCCCCTGTCGTAGGCTATCCCCTCGAGACAGGCGACCTTCAGGCCCTGGCGTTTCTCTATGGTTTCTATGTAGATAGAAGCCTCTGAAAGAGAGTCGTGGGTGCCGGTATCCAGCCATGCGAATCCCCTGCCGAGAGTCTGGACCTTGAGTTCACCGGCCTCCAAAAAGGCCTGGTTCACAGACGTAATTTCAAGTTCTCCCCGGGCGGAAGGCTTCACCTGCGCGGCTATATCCACCACCTTGTTCGGGTAGAAATAAAGCCCGACCACAGCATAGTTGCTCTTGGGCTTCTGCGGTTTTTCTTCAATGGAGATGCAATTGCCATCATTGTCGAACTCGGCGACACCGTAACGCTCCGGGTTGCTCACCCAGTAGCCAAAGACGGTGGCCTTGGGGGCGGCGTGGCTTGTTTTCTGGCTGGCGTCGGCGTCGGGATTGGCATCGGCGTCAGCGACCGCCTTTTTCAGCAGGTCGGTAAAGCCGGCGCCGTGGAAGATATTGTCCCCCAGCACCAGGCAGACAGAATCATCCCCGATAAACTCCCTGCCGATAATGAATGCCTGCGCGAGTCCGTCTGGCGAAGGCTGCTCCGCATACTGCATCCTCACCCCGAAATCGCTCCCATCCCCCAGCAGGCGCCTGAACGCCGGCAGATCCTGAGGCGTACTTATGAGAAGGATATCCCTTATCCCCGCCAGCATCAGCGTGCTGATGGGATAATAGACCATTGGCTTGTCATAAACGGGCAGCAACTGCTTGCTCACCCCCTTGGTGATAGGATACAGGCGTGTGCCGGATCCCCCGGCCAGGACAATTCCTTTCATAATAACTGGTTAATTATCTCCAGCAGGCCTTCTCGCGGCCTGCCCGTTTCCATTCTTTCCGTTGCAGAGTTGCTCACACTGCCGGCCATCATTTCTGCGAAGTTAGGAATTATTTTGGGATTTCTAACGTTTATTTGATTAAAAGCCCAACCTACACGGGCAACTAATCAAACAACCTACTTTAAGTATCTCGCTGTGCTGTAATAACTTACGTAGCACGCCTCTCTGTCCCCTTTCCAGATCGGACTGGGCTCTCATGCAGGGACGGCAATAAGAATGTCGCGAAAATGGTGTATCTTCGTGACATCAATGTAAACCGATATCAGGACTAGACACCGTGACCCTGCCGAAAACCGAACGCCACCCCTTCGAGCCATTCCTGCCCTCCGGAGCAAGGATGCTCTTCCTGGGCAGCTTCCCTCCCCAACCCCACCGCTGGTCCATTCCCTTCTACTACCCTAACTGGATCAACGACTTCTGGCGGATTATGGGGCTAATCCACTTCGGAGACAAGGACCACTTCTGCATCCCGGCCGAGAAGCGTTTCAACGAGGCAGCCATCCGCCAGTTCTGCACCTGCGAGGGCCTGGCCTTCTACGACACCGCCTGCGAAGTGCGACGCCTGAAGGACAATGCATCCGACGCCTTTCTGGAAGTGGTAACTCCAACGGACATCCCCGCGCTACTGGCCCGCATCCCCTCCTGCCGGAGGATCATTACCACGGGAGAAAAGGCAACCGGAGTTGTTGCAGAGTGCTTCGGGTGCGGAGTGCCAACGATAGGAGAATATGTGGAGATTGCTTGTCCCGACCGGGCATCTTTGCAATTCTGGCGCATGCCATCCACCTCCCGGGCCTATCCCATGCCTCTGGAGCGCAAAGCCGAATTCTACCGACGGCTGTTCTAGTTTGCCTGCACCGGCTTCCGGGCAGATTTTATAGGCTCCATGTGAACGATGATATGGGACTGCTCTCCGAAGCGGTCCTTAAAACGTCGCTCCACCTCCGAGGCCTTCTCGTGGGCCTCTTGTAGCGTAAGGTCTCCGTCCAGGCGGATATGGACTTCGGCGGCGATGCGATTGCCGATGCGGCGCGTGCGGAGGTTGTGCGGATCTTCCACCCCTGGCACGCTACGGATAATCTCCAGCATTTCCCGCTCGGTATCAGCCGGAAGAGAACTCTCCGTAAGTTCTCCGAAAGATGGCCCCAGCAGGTCCCAGGCAACCTTTACCAGCATCGCGCCCACCACGATGGAAGCAAGAGGATCCAAAACGGCCCATTTTGGGCCAAGTAGTATGGCTCCCCCGATGCCGACGGCAGCGCCGATGGAACTCAACGCATCCGAACGATGGTGCCAGGCATTCGCCTCCAGAGCCGGCGAGTCGAGTTTGCGGCCCTTTATGCGGGTGTATTGATAGAGGATTTCCTTGACCGCTATGGAGATGAGTGCTGCCCAAAGAGCGATTATGTCCGGGCTTTGCAGTTGCTCCCCCTGGAGCCAGTGAGCCAGTTTGACGGCCCCGCTTACTACTATGGCTATGGCCGCAGCAGCCAGTGCCAGGCCGATGAACAGCGTCGCAAGCGTCTCGAACTTGCCATGGCCGTAATCGTGTCCCTCGTCCTGCGGCTGTGCGGAGATTCGGACAAAAATGAGGACGACAATATCCGTAACGAAGTCCGACAGAGAATGCACCGCATCCGAGATCATCGCAGCACTATGCCCCACCACCCCCGCAACCGCCTTCAGGCTCACCAGCAGCAGATTCACAATGCTGCCGGTGAGGGTTACCTTAGATATTTCGCTTTCGCGGGACATGCCTTACTTCTTCCAGCGCTTGAGCATCGGAAAGTACTGGCGCATAGATTCGACGTACTGTTCCCTGGTAATGGGCTGAGGCAGATTTTTGTTCACTTCATCCACAAACTGGGCACAGAACTGAATCATTTCTTCCATCGTGCAATCCATGGCGAACTTACCATCCTTATAGCAGTAGATGCAATAATCTTCATTCTTGGTGCCATCGGCATTCGTGCCCATTGTCTCTTGAGTCAGCGGCATACCGCAACTTTGACAAAACTTCTGTTCCATAGTTATTCCGTTTGTTTTTGGTAAAGATAGGAAGAATTTTTGGATTACTGGTTAGGGGCAGGGGGCGGAGTGGGCCTTGCCATAGAACTTGGCACCCAAGCCGTTGATTTCCCCGATAACTAACTTCTCAAATAGTGAATCCTTCTTAATCCCAATTATTTTCTATTTATAACCAACTAACCAGAAGCGGATTAAGCGGGATCCGGCGAGGATGACCGTTATATCCTTGAATCTTATAACAATCTGCCGTGCCCTTCGGCAGCAGATCATCCAGGCGGGCATTGAGCACCGAAGCTTTCTCGCTGAACGAATTGTCCTGGATGTTAACCAGACGATAGACTCTGTCCTGCACCACCTCCTTGGCAAGAACAGGAGAAATCACGGAGTAAATCTCCTCCAACTCCTCTTGATAAAGATCCCTCTGTTTCAATAAAATGCCTTCCGGATGCTTCAGAAACAGGATAAATAGTGCCTTCACCAATGGACGGAGGGGCATCTCTGGGCCATCCGCGGCATCCATCCTGATGGTATAGTTCTTATCAATGAACAGTTTGACTGGTTCTTGCTTCTGGTTTGATTCCTCATTAACACCTAATTCCTTTAGCCGCCCTCGCACCATCTCCAGCAGGCGCAAAAGCTCATCCGCCTCCATCTGCTCCAACATCCCCCCATAGTCCGCCCCAGGCTCTTTCAGCACTCCCGAAGCGCCGGAAGTGAGAAAAAGCCAAATCAATCTGGCCTCTATGCCACCTTGTTTCATCATGATATAAAGGTACGAAATATCGAGCGAACTAACAAATTAAATGAGCCTTCTCCATATCAAAAGAATCAGCAATTCCAAGCGATTACAAGCTTGTAATCATTTGAATTTGCCAATCATATAATGGATATTTGCCTACGATGAAGGACTCACAAAACATAGGGCGAATCCATCTACTCCGACGAAGCCCTCCAGCATGACGCAATGGAATCCCTATGCGCCGAATCCAAAACCGTCTACTACTCTACTATCTCAAGGATCAAAAAGAAATTCACCCAAGCCCTCGGCTCCCACAAAGCCAGTCCATACATTATTAAAAGAGACGAAATTGGAATCGGACTTCAGTCGGCCTACCTTTACAAAGACAAGACGCTATGTTGTCATTCAAAAAATACAGTTCCACACCCCTGCCAAAGCACGATTCGTCGTACAGGAAAAGGTACACGGCTCCAAACGTGCCATCGACTTTATCAAAGGCATCATCGGCATGCCGTAACGTACATAGACCATGAAAATTCAATACGCATCAGACCTGCATCTGGAATTTGCAGACAACCGTGACTACATCGAGATGGGCGGCATCCAGCCTGTCGGGGACATCCTGGTCCTGGCCGGAGACATCTCCTATCTTGGAGACAGGAAGATGATCAAGCGCCGCTTTTTCGACTGGTGTTCAGCACATTATAAAGAGACTTTCATCGTTCCGGGAAATCACGAATTCTACCATGGATACGATATTGCGCAGACCTTGGAGGACTTCGAGTTAGCCTATCGGCAAAACGTGCGCTACCTCAATAATACAAGCGTTGTTATTGAGGATACCGAACTGTTTTTCACCACTTTATGGACGCGGATAGACCCTGTTTATCTTTATACCATCCAGCAATGGATGAACGACTTCCGCCATGGAGTGCTGGACGGCGAGCGTTTCTGCGCCAACGACGTAGATAGCCTGCATGAGAGGTGTCTGCAGTGGCTCCAAGAGGCATTGAAAGCCTCCACGGCCGGGCATAAGGTCATCGTGACGCACCACTGCCCCACCCTCCGGCCGGCGTTCAACGGTTATCCTGGCGGCGCGCTCAACTCGGCCTTCCAGGTGGACCTGGACGCCTTCATCGAGGCCTCCGGCGCCGATTATTGGATCTATGGGCACACCCATTTCCCGGGTGGCTCGGGCGAGACCATCGGCCGCACCCAACTCCTTTGCAACCAACTGGGATACGTCTTCAGTAACGAGCACGCAGCCTTCAGGAAAGACGCGGTGATTGAACTATAAAAAGAGACCGGGACATAGACTATGGCGATAAAAGCACACGACACATTTTGGCAACGACGGGGCTGCCTTCCAGGGAGTTAGCTCGGCATTCCTATCCTCGATGAGGAACGTGGCCAGCGCAAAATCCGTGAGCCCGTGGCTGAACAGGTAATCCGTCTCCCGCCCCAGAAAGTCCAGGTCGTTGCGGTCGATAGGCTCCACAAGTACCACCGCGGAAAGCCAGATGCTGTGCTAATAACTCATCTTGATATATAGAGCACAGTGCCCGACAGATAATCAGATCCTGCTCCACCTGTATATTCGTGCTCCACGGAGCCTTCTCGCTCCATTCTGTAATATACGATTGTGCTATCATAACTCGTCAATGTCAATCTGTTCATTCACCAAAATCTTCCAACGACTGTTCAACTCTGCACCAGACACATCCTTGCCGACCTTCAGGGCCGCCTTCTGCAGACGCACGCCAGCACGCTTCAACATGCCATATACCGCATCAGCCGCCTCCGGCTCCTCCAGCACCTCTTCCAGTATGTATCCCAACCGTTGGAAACAAGCCACTGGAGCCACTTTCACAAACTCTGCCCCCCGTTGCCCGAAGTCCGTTTTCTCCACCAGCTCAGCCAGCACCGTGGCTGCCCGCGTGATGCTCCCAGCTCGCTCCTGATAGGTTACCAGGTCGATAGCCGTCAGTTCCGGGCACGACACATTGACACTTCCCGTCCTTGTCTGCCGTTGCTCCACATACTCCATCGGAATCTCCTGCCTGTAAAAAAACCTAGTGGCATACTTATTCGTGCGTTTCTCCCGCATTGTCGGAGGTTCCGTCATCACACAAAACGTCATCGGAGCCTGATGAGAAGCCCCATGATAGCTACCGGCACTCAACAAGGCCACATAATACCTCCTACCCAGATACCGCATCAGGTCATCGATATAGAACGCTTGCGGAACCACACCCCGCAGTTTGTACTCCTCCGGAATAATAACATAGAACCCCTGTTGTGGAATCATAATCCTGCCCTTCTTAACCTCTCGCGAGAGCGTTGTAGAAATCACTTCAGGCTTCATTCTCGGAAATGCCTCCACCACCTCCTCCCGCGTAAAGGTGTATTTCCCACGAGGAGGTTTTGCGTCTATCCAGTCTGCTATACTATCCATATCATTTCGTTATTATTGATATTTCATCTGCAAAAATAAACATTTTTTGTTTATTCTCGCACATGTATCAACGAAAAACATTTCTCCTCCCTTTTCGGGAATTTGGCGCAATATCATTCGGGAGTTTGGCCAAGACCCCACACAAATAAAGGCCTCACAATCACTATCAGCACGCACAGGGCAATAATCAATGCAACTGCCCACTTCAGAGTAAGGAGGAGTGCCGATGGCCTGCCGGAAGAGGCCGGCTAAACAGTTGGCGAATAGCGTGCCATGGAAGTGTTTGGTTATCAGATAGATAATGAAAATGACCTACCGAAAATCAGGCAGGTCATTTTAAGCAATTAACTGTTGATCAGCGATTTACGTGGCACGCCAAATGTGTCGTCCTGAAAAAAGTTTACCAAAAAGACACTTACATCTCGCCGGCGCGTGGCAGTAAGAGCAGAAGTCCCCTGGACGGCAAAGGTGCTCAGGGGAGTGGAGCCAAGCTGGCGTGATTGGAGGCGTAACGGTCGCGTCAGCAAGGCAAGCGGCCGCACGCCGGAATGAACGCGAGCTTGACCGCTTCCCATATGGGCGGGAAGGGAGCGCAGCGACCAGGTGGGGATAAATTCCGGCCAAAGGTCGACCGATTAATAAATTCTTCTACTAATCAGAAACATGGTTCTTCAGTGCAAGCCTTCCTTTCAAGTGCGCAATACTACAATAATACGGATTGACCTCCCTAAAACTACCAGAGTGACTCTCGTTCGCGTTTCTTATCAGGCATATTGAACAGAACACCTTGTCTTTGCAGACTTGGCATTTGGGGAAATCATCGTAGGAAAGACTTCTTAACTCATTAACCTTTTCGGATTCTTCCCAAATCGTTTTAAGGGAGTGTTCATTGATGTTCCCCAAAGAATGGCTCTGCCAACCCTCGCACGGATATACTTCACCACGATGTGAAACACAAAGAGAACTGATGCATACAGGACAAATGGTATAGTCGCTCTTACCTATAGCATGATTCCGATTCCCGACTTCTCTGCCAAGGTCTAATTCTTTAGCAATAAAAGGCTCTAACTCGGACAGATCCAACCGACACTTCAAGTTCTTGCAAGAGCCATCAAAACAGCCAAACAGCATATAATCGCTATCTGCCTCTATATTCATTGTTTTCGCCCATTCAAGCACATCATGATAGGTATCCTTGTTCTGTTTCATGATTGGGCAATTGATTTGCATGGGGATATTGTATTGATGTAATAGCTCTATTGCTCGCTTGGTCTTCACATAGCTTCCTCTCACTGATGTAATGGAGTCATGTACTGCAGCCGACATAGAGTATAACGACGTCTGAATACTAAGCAATGGTGTTTTGATGAACTCATGAAGCATCTCATCCGACAGAAGAATAAGATTTGAGAGCAAGTTAACAGAGATATTGTTCTCACGACACTCTTTGATGAAGAACAGCAAATCCGGATTGAGCATAGGCTCTCCACCACTTATGGTAATACTCAAGACGTTACATTCTTTGCACTGCCCAAGGATTCGGAGGAACAATTCCCGAGACATTACTCCTTTCCGATAATTCTCGGGGAAATAGCAATGAACACATCGCTCGTTGCAAGGCGCAGAAACTTCGAGATGAACGCGGGATAAATGATAATTTCGGCCCCACTTTTCAAAGAACTCTTCTTCAGACTCACTCTCTATTCCCTCTTCCCGTACAGCCTTGGGGACCATATCAGAATATGAGAAAAAGGAAACTCGTGAGACAGGATAAACACCACATCCCACAAAGCCATCTTCAGCCAACGTCTGAAAAAAAACTCTGATATCTTCTTCTATCTCAGCAGCTGTAACCCCAACGAAAATGTCAAGTAAACGACGAGCAATATCTTCAACGGTTTGAGGGGCTTCCGTTAAAACCGAATAAAACACACTCCCGGTTTTTGACAAAACACGATCTCCAACCTTAACGCTGCTTTTAGATGCCGTATCATACCCAAAATTCCGATTATCAGTCAGATAACCAAAATCCGGATAATCTCTATACAAGATATATGGTAACTTGAAAAATGACATAACCAAGTGCGGTAGCGTTCTAGGCTACCGCACGAAGAATTAATGCTTACCCGAAGGTTTTGATGAGCAGGAAGGTCTTCCACAAGGGCCCTTCTTACAGTCAGCCATCTTGATGTGGCTCTTAACTAATACTTCTGGTTTCTTGTATTCCATAACTATTTCGTTTTAGAATTCTGTTATTTCACTCGCAAAGATAAGAGGAAAAGGAGAGATAAACAAACAAAAATGCAGAAAGATTATCAAAATTGATAATTTGGTATTATCTTTGCTCAATGAAAATTCAAACACTCATTATAGAATATGCCGATATCGCAATTGAGGAGGTGATTACCTACGGCAAGAGCGACGACAAGCGTTACCGAAAATTGAAGGGTAATGCTACTTTTTGGCGAGATCTGAGTAAAGTGATGGCGATTATCAGGGCCGCCACCAACACGTCAGATCTTGAACACTACACAAGCTTACACTACGAGAAGCTCAAGTATGACAAAAGCGGGCTGAGCAGTGTAAGAATTGGATACAGCACAAAGTACAGACTAATTTTTGAAGAATTCGATTGCGGAATTCGTATCAAGCTAATCGAAATCAATGAACATTATGGCGACAAATGAAACAAACAACACCCCTTTCAGGGCTGTTCATCCTGCCGAGATTATTAAAGATGAAATCAAGGCAAGGTCTATGACCCAGAAAGAGTTGGCAGAACGGATGGGGATGCAAGCCCCGAACGTGACCCGACTGTTGAAAGGAGAAAACATCACCGCATCCATCGCACAGAAGTTGGAAGACGCATTAGGCATTCCGGCCGACTTCTGGATGAGATTGCAGACCCAGTACGACAGAGATGTCAAGAACATCGCCGTACGGGACGAGAACGAGAAAGCGGCTATCGTTGCTGAAAACATGCTCTCCAGTACCCTGAATCTGGCAGAGCTTTACAAGCGACTGAAGATAAGTGCCGTCCTGTATGTACAGGAGAAACTGCAAAAACTGGAAAAATTCCTGGGTTTCAAGCCGCTTGAAATCAGAAACCAGGAATTCGCCCAGAAACTTAGCTATAACTACAAGAAAAGCGACAAAAACGACGTAGATGAGAGGAACCAGACTACTTGGCTGACTCTTGCCTATATTGAATCCAGGTCAAATGCTCCAAAAGGACAATTTAAGCAAGGCAATGCACAAAGGGCCGCCCATGACATTGCGGTTCGCGCACATTCCGGTGAGCTTCGAGAATCTGAAATCCATAATATCTTAAACAAATATGGTATTGCCTATTCAGTAGTCCCGAAATTGGAAAAGACTCCTATTGACGCTGCTTCCATGAAGGTTGGTGAGCACCCCGCCATCATCACCACACATCGGTTTAACGATATGAGCAGGTTGGTTTTCAATGTGCTCCACGAACTCGGGCACATTGAAAAGCATATGTACTATGACGATAATGAAATCTTTGTGTCCGGTGATTCATACTCCATAGATTCACCTAAAGAACGAGAGGCCAATCTTTTTGCCCAGAATATGCTAATCAATCAGAAACTCTGGGACACAATGATGAACAGCGGCCCGATCAATGGCCTGCGATTCGGAAATATCGTTGATCAGCTAAGATTACTGTCTGTAGAAAACAATCTGGACTTCAACATAGTTGTATGGCGTTGGAAATATGAAAGCCACAACTACCAGTTAAAGGGAACAAGACCGGTTCCCATCCAGTAAAATCAAATTGGGCCAGCAACCTCCGAAAAGGTGCTTGCCCAATTTGTTTGAGGTGGCCATAGGCAGGCGTTACACCATAGTGGGACTGGAATAGACGAATTCCGTCACCTCGCACGACTTAGTGTTGATGATGGCCTCTTTTACTTTGGTCACATCAATATCATCCTTGTGACGCTCCAGACTCACCAACATTTGCAACCAGTTCAGACCGTAATAACTTGGATGGGTAGTCCCGACTATTGCATCAATTCGCACATTAGCCATGTAGGTTACACTTTCCTCATAATATGCGATGTCCTTAACCAGATCAGCGGGATGATAGACCGGCTCAAAGTACTCTTCCTTTAGATCAAAATCTTTCAGCTTTGCGAGCCCCTTTGCTGCCGCTAAGGTCTAGACCTTTTCGGGGGCAATCTTGATGGACTTTAATTCAAGGATATTCCGACTCATTATTACTAGTGTTTTAGAGTGCTCGCACAACCAATGTTCAAAAGCGCCCTTTAACTTTCTATCTGTCACCTCCGGACTGGTTATGGGACCTATTTCCCAAGTATAATCTTCCTACTTCTGTTGAATATAATCTTCCAGCAAAATATCTGACCACCCACTATAGCCGGGTCGACCCGGCTCACCAGAATCAGCCATAAACGCAGGTTTAGCACTAAGATATAAAGGCATACCAGGTTCTCCACCATATCCTGGCGAATATGGAAGATGCCCTGTATGGTCTTTCGTGAAGCCTATCACTAGATTATCAGAATCGTAGTAAACGCCATTTTCAGCCCAGCCCACGTGATGTCCACACATGGAATAAAGGTTGTGTCCAATAACCCACAAACGGAATCTTCCATTCCTGTCATAGATTGAATCTCCACAATCTAAAGCAGCGGCTTGACCATTTCTGTTAAAAATCCATTTCATACTTTATGCTTTTCCAACAATGTATACGGGACAAAGTATATATTCCTTCTTGCCCTCGTACACGCGACATAGAATTTATTCTTGGTTAATGGCGCTAAATCACACAACCTTCCGCTATTATACAATTTAAGAGTTTCTTGATTGAGAATAATGCACACGTCCACAAAATCATCAAGTCCCTTAGAGTCGCCCCAGTTAATGGAGTAGCAACGATATTTCCTCGCATCTTTTAAAAATAACTTAGGGATACTATTGTCCGCTACAATAACATCAACATCTTTCTGCTCCGAGATAAATGATATTTGGCCACCTTCTGAATGGTGAGAGAAGATATTAACTCCAATATTATTCCTAACAAATTCCGTTATAGATGGAGAGCAACGATAGCTCTTGATCAAACTCGCAGTATCAATCTTCATTCCAGCGTCACTCCAAATGTGCTTGTACTTATCCAGATTGTCATATATCCTCGAATTTGTATTACCGTCTTGACTGGTAAAGAACGTATGCTGGAAAAAGTCCCCCACAACCAGAATCTCTATATTACACTGAATAATCTTTAGAAATAGATTGAAGTCATGTCCTCCTAGATCCTGCGCCTCATCATAATACAAACAATCATAATACTTTTCAATCCTTCTTGCTATCTTTTCTGCGTTTGGCTCACATAAAAGAGCAATTCTATTATGATAGAGGTAACCTCGCGAATTGAAGTAGAATGCCCTATTGTCCCTCTTTAAACGGAGTGTAACTGGATCTGGCATCTTCCAGTCGATACCTTTTGCTCCCATGGTATCAGCCATAAACGGACGGTAACAAACCGCCAATAAAAATTCGAAGTAGGTATAAACTGTGATATTATTCGGTATACAGCCAAACTTACGTATGATGCAATTCTTAAGATGCTCAGTATTATTTATAGTGTATGTTACCAACAAGAAACGCCTCTCTCTATCGAGCCTGTCTATCAGGTACGACGTTTTACCGGAACCAGCAACAGACTGTATTAAGCGTCTATCCATCTTAGAGCATCCTGAATGTAACCCGGCACGACAAAATCATCTGGTTCACTGTTCGCCAGTTTATAAGCACAATCAGCTTTGTTTGCAAGCATGTATTCAAGCACGGTATGGATCCTTAGATGCTCGCCAAATGCACTATCGCAAATGCCTTTGTTATCAGCATATACACAAATCTCAAAAGTATACCTATCATCATTGGTATCCGAGTAAACCTTAATTTTCGGAAATTCGTTATTCATATACCCGGTATAGGTATCTTGAATATTCTTTTGATAGCTTTTATCATTATCCGTAATAACGGCTGTTTTCACACCAATAACACAGGCAATCTCCAAGTACCGCTTAAAACACTTACCATCAACGGCTATCACATCAACGCCAGCTGAATTTAATGATTTTCCAAGAACCTTTTTGCAGAAGAAGTCCATCATTATAAACTCAGCATCACCTTCTACCAGAATCGCCTTTTTTGAAAGAATGAACTGGAGCAAGTTATTATCCGGGGCTTTCATAAAGAATGCGGCCGTTTCCTCTGAAATATCCTTCAGTTGCACAAAAGAGGTCGATTGGCTATTGAAAATAGAGCATTTTTTCAGATTCAATCTTGTACTTATCAAGTTACTATGCGTAGCTATAAATAACTGCTTATTTCTTGATTCCGCTATGGTCTGTATCATCTTCCGCATATGTGTATGGCTAAGATGATTTTCAGGTTCTTCAATCAATACAACATCCAAATGGTCATCCGCCTGCTTTAGAGCTAGCTCTGCTTTGATGAAGCACTGCCTGCCAGTTCCCTTGTTTGATATATCTATTCCTCCTTCAAGAATGGTCAGATCGGTATCAAGATTGTCTTTAGCAGAGTCTTTTACAGCAAAGGCGTAACCTGCAAGTTTTGGATTATATTGAGCAAGAACATCATCCTTAAACCGGCATTTTGCCGTATGGTACTTGTGCTTTGCAAAAGTTCTTTCTTCGTCCGTCAGTTTAGCCTTATAGATATCTTGCACATATTGGAACATGGCGAAATCGCTTCCAATCATAGAGTTGTCAATAAAAACCCCTCTCATGGGACGATTGTGACCGTTATACTGGTCGCCACGGAAAGTACTAAATTCTATCTTGTAATATTCAAACGGAAAGGCAGGATCATCTGATGCCAGGATATTTGCAATAGCTTCACTGTATTCCATATCCGGCTGGCATATGCAACGGATTCCGTCATGATTAGTTCTGTCAGAATTGTTCTCCCCATTCAAGAAAGGATTTCCTGTGTCGTTCAAATACACTTCAATCATCATCATAGGAAGGTGCTCTATTGAGCGTGGATTAAGACCGAGGAAACTATCAACAACAGAAATGTTAAACAACCTATCAAGCCCAATTTCTTCTACCATGTGGCGACTACCGCGCATAACTATATCAATAGCCTGTAAGATGGAACTCTTGCCCGATTCATTATCTCCAACTAAAACGTTCAACTGCTCGTCAAATTTAATTTCAAGACTGCGAAATCTCTTAAAATTCAACAGCTTAAGTTTCTCAATTATCATAATTAAAAGTTAGTTACTGATACTGATTCACATGCTTGTACTTCTCCTCTAACTCCAGCAACTGCTCAAACATCTCCACCCTCTCCGGCTTCAACTCCCCGGCATTCATCAACTTCTTATTGTGCTTCCACCAAGAGCGCAGGTTGCGTTCCTCCGGGATGAACTTGGAGGGTTTGCGGTGGTTGGTTTCCAGGAAGTCGATGGCTTCTTGCCATTTGGCGAGCCAGAGTTCGTCTTGGGTCATGTTACACCCCCCTCTCATACTCTTCCTGAGCCTTACGGCGCTTGCTGCCCCACTGGGGCCAGAAGAGGTAGCGGCAGAATTGCCAGATTGCATTCAAAACACCATTCACTGTCATAAGCTCAAAAAAACCTCCGGCCCCGTGGGCTTATACGGCCCGTCCTTGACTTCCATTATGACGGTGCCGGATTAAAGCGCGCGCACCGTGTGCCACTGGCCGATGGGGATGTTCAGGGCGACGACCGGTCCGTCGGGCGAGAGTTCGATAGCGCTCCAGAGAGCGTAAAGGAAGGACTCCCCACCCCCGCAAGCGGGCATGGGCGAGGCTGGATCTGGGCCGGGATGGCTCCCCGGCATCGGGCCTGCTCCTATCCAAGAGCGGTGTCCGCGAATCCCCGTGTTCCAGATGGCTGGAACCGACTCAAAGTTACGAAGATTTCGGAGAGATTGCAAGTGCGGGAGCAAAAGGCCAGGAATCGCGTGTCAGGGAGGAGGCCGGCTAGGCGGTCGGCGAATAGCGTGCCATGGAAGTGTTTGGTTATCAGATAGATAATGAAAATGACCTGCCGGAAATCAAGCAGGTCATTTTAAGCAATTAACTGTTGATCAGCGATTTACGTGGCACGCCTAAACCGCAAGGGACACGCCAAAACCACCAGGGACACGCCAAAACCACCAGGTACACGCCAAAACTACTTCTCCAACTCGAAAATCTTCTCCATCAGGCGCCATTTCTTGTGGCTAGGCAGGGAGGGATCGGCGCCCTGGGCTTTAGCGACAAAGGCTTCCCATTCGGCTTGGTGGGGAAGGACGGCGAGGCGAGCCATATCGCGTTCAAAATCAAAATCATCGACCGTGTCCATAATCATAAAGACGTGGGTGCCGCGGCGGAAGATCTGCATATCCAGGATTCCCACCTGCTTCTGGCCTTCCATAATCTCGGGCCAGACGTGTTTATGGACGTCGCAGTAGCGCCGGATCATATCCGGATCGTCCATCAGTTCAAGGGTTTGGCAGTATCGTTTCATATCCTTTCAAATAAAGATTGCCGGTCAGGCCGGCAATGACAATTACTTTCTGCGAATCTTCAGCGTTATTGCCTCCGGATGCTCCGCAGCAAACACAGAAGAATCCGTAACCACAAGCGCGAGATAACCGCCACCGCCGGCACCGGGCATCTTCCAGGCGAGGACGCCGGGAACAGAAGACCACTGATCTATATAAGGCTGGATGGAGTTCTCGGGCCGAGGGCTCTCTTCGCCAGACAGCACCGGATTCACCATGCCGGGGAACATCGCGATCTGCGCAGCAAACGAGGCCCGATATGCAGCGGCAAAACGATCCAGATCGCACGCGAGGATCGCCCTCCAGCAATCATCCGCAGCATCCGCCAAGTCATTCACCTTATCTTCCGTGATGTCCTTCCCCACCACCACGGAGCAGCCGGGCTTGCGCGGATGCAGGGGGATAAGCACGAGATGCTTCTCGAGCCAGTCGAGCACGGCCGCATCGCTGCAGGTCTCGATCTTTTCCGGCCAGAAGCGGTTGTTATAGTAATGCCGGCAGAGCCCCGGCACACAGATGCCGATAGAGTCCTGTGCCCCGCTGATAATCCCGTCCGAACGCTCGGGGTCATTCTCGAAGCAGAACACCAGCTTCGCGAGCATCTCCGGTTCCATATCCGGCAGTTTGATGGGCCAGATCTTCTGGATGACCTTGCGGGTAGATGTCGACAGGCCGCAGCGGTCGCGCACCTCGAAGGTCGGCTCGAGGGAGATGGTAAGAGCCCATCCCGGCGCGAGATACGACACATAGGGCTGATCGATCCAGGTGCCGGCCAGATCCAGACGCGTAGGGATGCGGCAGGTCTCCGCCTTCAAATCGGTGGAAGAGCGGGCCTTCAGGCCCTCCGCGGGAGTGCGCTGGAGGACGACGTACTCAATCCCCCGCTCCTCGCAGAACCTTCGCTTCTCATCATTGCTCCCGTCGGCATTCACCACGAACACATCCGGCTTCAGCGCCTCCATCGT
>CACWOZ010000008.1 GCA_902762655.1 uncultured Bacteroidia bacterium | reverse complement strand
GGAGCAGCTTGCTCGTTGCTTGCATCTGCAACTTGTAACGTTGACTTTCGATCATCATAAGTTTACTCTTTTTGGTAAACTTTTTTCAGGACGACACAGATCTCTTGGCGGACATACGCCTGACTATCAGCACATTACACAAATCAGTCTGCCAATATAATGGCAGGCTGATTTATATAAACAATTGACTCATAACTATTTGAGCGCCAACGTATCTTTAGGAAAGGTGGCAAATAATTGTACACGGTCAGTCGTTATATATGATCTTCTCGATCTTGTAACGGGTCGAGAGCGTGCCTGTATCGTAATGCCCGTTCACGCTGATACCGAGCAGCGGGTCGTGGATATGGTTCTGGGGAAGGCCGCTGCGCAGCACCTTCAGCCTGGGCACACCATCCCTTCCCTCTTTCTCCCAATAGATTACCGTAAAATCGTGGTCGACAGAACTTTCATTGGTCATATTAAGTTCCAGATACCAATCCTTGTCACCAGGGACGGGATAGTGCCTCTCGAACTTGCATCCGGGAGTAGATTTGCTGACAATGTCCGCATCACACTCATCAATGATGTCGGGGGCCACGGGGTTCGGAGCCAGTTCATAGGTCCCGACCGTAGAAGGTTCGGCGGACCTGCTCTCTTCCAAGGCGTCCAGGGCACTGAAAAGCATAGGGGTAATAATCCCCAAAGCAAGGCTCAGAGTGCTGTTGCCGCCGGAGGAAGGCCGGGCGGAACTAGCAGCGCTTACGGCCCGTGTTGCAGGAATCACGATGCGGTGATCGTTATTGGGGCGGGATACTTTCTGCCCGCTGATTTCTTCCAGCTGACCCAGCGCCGAAGTCGAGCGCGTGCCCGTGTCGAACTTGGAAGACTGGGCCCCGGCCGCCAAGCTGAGGCAGGCCAGGAACAAGCTTGCAATTATCTTTTTCATCTCTGAATCAGGTCAAGATCTTTTAGTGACGGCAAGGAATACCCTTCAGCCTCAGGATTCTCGAAACTGAAAGATTTCCCCTCCGGAGTAGTGAAAGTGATGCTGCGGAGCGCGAGCATGTCATTCTTGATGAAGTACTTGGCCGAGCCGAGGGCAGCGGCCGCAAAGCTGGCGAACTCCTCCTTGAACAGAGGGGCATCGGAGCGGGGGACGCGGATCCTGTATGTATCCTGCAGTATCTTGTTCACGGAGAAGAGGAAGCATTCGCTGTCGGCATCGTAGCGGCTCAGTATCAGCCGGGCATCGCTCCCGAGGATGGCCGCAGTGAAGGCCTTCTCGGCCGCAGGAAGCAGCGAGGAGATATAGCCGGCCGTCCTGTCGGCATCCCTCCGCCTCGCCTCGAATTCCGCGGTGGATTCGAATTCACCCTTGGTCCATAGTTTATAGCGATTCCAGGCGAATACGGAGAAAGACTGCTGGGGATAGAACATCACCAGCATATCGAACTTGTCGGCATCCTCCATATAGGGGAGAAGCTCGCGGCCCTTGTGATTGAGCAGGGCCCTTCCTTTGCCGCGGCCCGCTATGATTGCGAAGGGGAGTCGGCCGGCTCCGCTCACGGAGGCGTTGAAACTGTAGGGGGAGAGGCCATCGTATTCCTCCGGAAGAATCTGCTTGCCGCCGCTTTCCTTCATTCCCCACTTGCCGCCGGGCATATGGTAGCACCAGCTGTCCGGAGCCGTGGGCCAGTAGGACAATCCCCCGTAAATAGGCGGAAGAGCCTCGCTGCCATCATCCCCACGCACCCCCCAGAGGCCGTTTTTGTTCACGTAGAACCAGTTGACGCCGGCCCACCTCCCTCCCCAACGGCGGAGAGGCGCGGTGAGAAAGACGGTGTCGTACTGTATGGGGACCACCGTGCGGGCATCAGAAGATACCGCCCCCCACTTGCCACCGGTCTTGACGGCGGCTACTTCATCGTTGCGGCTATAAAGCACGGTCTGCTCATAATGGTCGGGGGTGCCGGCAAGGTGCTTCCCTCCCTCGTCTATCCAACTATAGAAACCGTCTTTCCCCCGGGAGAGCATCTGCGCCTTGCCTCCATCCGCGTGCCCGAAAGGTATGGCCTCGCAGTTATAGCCCTTGAGGGTCTGTTTCCACTTCCCGTCCGCCAGGCACAGGGCGGAATACTTCGATCCTTTATTGTAGATTACCAGCCCTTCGGAGAGTACCCACATCCTGTCGCAACGCACCGGACCGTAGGCAAGGGTGGCGATATAATTCTTGTCCGATTTCCTGATCTGGGCTATTCCGCACCATATTTCCGGGGATACGCCCGGTATGGCCACATTCTTCGAGACGACCGTCCAGCCCTCCTTCTTGGGGAGCCTGCCCGGCCAGCTGGAAACTGCCGAGCAAAAGAAGCACTGCGGCCAGGACAATATTACGCATAGGAACTAGAGATTAAGATGAAAGTCCATGCCGACAGTCCAGCGGCGCAGCCCGCCTCCATCTGGCGACAGGTCCAGAAGGCCGTAGGCGGCCGTCAGCTTGAAGGAAAAGCCCTTCGTTCCGAATCCTGCTCCGGCCTTGAGATAGATATTGAAAGGCTTGACGCCATAATCCTTCAGGCAGTCCAGCTTCTGTTTGTTTCCATCTGCGTCCTTTGGCCACGCGATATTGTCGCTGGAGATTTTCGATGAAAGGCAGTAGTCGAACACAGGGCCGACACAACAATTGAAAAATCCGCTCTGCCGGTTGAACATAACAGGCATCTGAACGTGCTGCTCACGGATGTCGGTATCGAAATTGCCCAGGGATACGGGGCATAGTTTCTTGTCATCGTCCCAGGCGCCTGGAGCGCCCCAGAGTATGTCGTATTTGTAGTTGAGGCCCACGTTGACCATACTGGACATAGATACCGGGATACCATATATGATACCGGCATAGGGGCCCATTCCGAATCCGCCGGATTTGAATCCGTCCGGAACCTTGCGGTTCAGGAATTCGAAGTTCATTCCGAAGTCGAAGCCCAGCTGGGCCGATGCTCTGGGGGCCGAAAGGCAAAAGCCTGCCAGGATAATCAGGAGAAGCTTTTTCATATACTCTTACTTTTAATTCAGCCTAACCATTGTGGTCACAACCATACCGGCGTTGCCGTCGCTGCCCACATTGGTCTTGATTTTGCCGCGGTCGGCGCCCACGACGGAGGTATAGAAATTCAGCCGCGTGCCGTTGGTCATATATGCAACGAACTGAAGGGTGAGTGATGCCGCCTCGAAACGTTCCATCCTCAGGGTTCCTGGAACAATCTTGCCTTGATACTCGGCGGCACTGCTCCAGTCGAGCGTCACATAATCTGCCGCATCCTTGGAAAGGTCGCACTCCCAGTATCCTACAGTACCATCAATAGCATAAGCAACCCCATCTACATATTCGCCTTCGTTGCCGGGATAGTGGTCCGGCAGTCTCCTGGAAGAAACAGTGCCGGCCTTTGGATCGAAGGTATAGATCACGGCTCCGTCGTATTCATTTCCTCCCCACCAGGTAAGGTTGTCTGCTGTGGAGATGTAAACGCGGTTAGCGTCCATACGCCCGTCAAAGCTGCAGATAAGGCTGCCCAGAGAGACAGAACTCCCTGTAACCGAAAGATTATAGAAATCGGTTCTGGATACGCTCCTTGTCCAAGACCCTTCCTTGCCGTCGCCTTCCTGGATTTCTGCATCATAACTGTTTCCAAGATAGAGTTTTCCGCCTATGGAAAGAAGGAAAGTCTCTTTCCCGGGCTCCATTTGAAGAAGAACCGGTTCATAGGAAGGAGGGGCTATGATTCCCTGCATTCCGCCATTAGCGCCAGGATAACCGAAAGTCCCGCCCAGACAGTTGCCGCCTGCAGGATAGAGTTTCCAACAGGTGATATTGTCTCCCAGCACGTTGACGGCATCCAGTGTGCTGCCGTTATCCTTCAGACAGATAAGTGACGGAAGCCCTCCGTTTATGCCATCATAATTCCAGCCGCCGGTCCTCACGAACAGGTCGTTACCCAGTTGGTGGAACCAGCCGTTGAGGAAGGTGGGCTGCTTGAAGCCGTCGTCCATTCCGTCAGGAGCACCTGCCTCCAGCGTCCACTCGAACAGGGCGCCGTCGCTTTTTCTCACAAGGTAGTGGGCGCCGTGGCGGTCGTGGTACTTGGCGCTGAAATCGTTCATAATTTTGGACAGCGCATGATGTGCAGCCTTGTTGCCGTCCGTAGGATAATTATTCCATCCGCCCTTTACATCATAATGGCAGTTGGCGAGCCACAGCCAGCCTTCGTCAACGGGGAACACGAAGCCTGGAGAAATGATCAGATTGGCCTTGATGGTTTCGGCCACTTCGCCGTCGGCCCCCTCTACGTCCACATTATAACTGACCTCCACCATAGAGCCGTCTTCAGACACGGTGTAAAGGGCCTTGGGGCCCACGGTTATATCGCCTTCGGCCTTGGTTGGCGCGCTGCCCTGGGCGAGGGCCAGCATATGCGCGTCTGCGATATTCGCTTTGCGGAAGGTGGCTTTAGCATTCTTCCCGTCTCCCCCTTCCTTGTCGCAGGAAGAGAAGATGACCATAGATAGAGCCAGAATGGTTAATAGTTTAGTTTTCATAAGCATATTTTTTTGCAAAACTACAGCATCGCCAGATTCTTCTTGTGGCGGAAAACACCACAGGGCTCTGATTTTCAAGGTTATTTCCATAGGAAATGATATCTTTGCATAGCTATGCGCCGCTTTACCTTCATATTGATCCTGCTTTTGTTTGCCGGGCTGGATGCCCGGTCGGTGCCGGACACGACAGAAGAAGGTCCGGGCACAACGATGCGTTTCGTGAACTACGGTTCGGCGGACGGGCTGCCTTCCAACACCGTCTATGCCATTGCGCAGGATGAAAGCGGAGTGCTGTGGATAGGCACACGCAACGGGCTTGCCAGCTTTGACGGCAGGCGTTTCCGGGCATTCAAGGAATACGGAAGGGTGAACGCCCTTGCAGTGGACCGTGGCGGACGGCTGTGGGCAGGGACATCGAAGGGCCTGAAGGTACGTGACGACATAATAGACGGCAACATACGGGCCCTGCACGCCGATGCTGAGGGCTATGTATGGGCAACCGTGGGGGACACCCTCCTTTTGAAACTGTCCTACGATGATGGTATCAGGGAAGAGGCCCGCTGCTTCTACTACAAGCGGGATTCAGAAGGGGACTATCCGTATTATCAGATATACGAAGCTGCGGACGGAAAGCTCTGGCTGGCCGGCCGCCTAGTCCACAACCAGTTCGTCGCAGACAGGGAGTCGCCGCAGGCCACGCTCCCCCACTGGGATCTGTTCTGCAATGGAAGCTATGCTGAAAGCGGCGGCAGGCTATACGCCTTCGAAGACCACACATCGCTCCTGTATGCCTGCGAGGGCGAAAAGCCTGTCCCCCTCGGCCGGCTCCCCATAGCTCATACGAGGCTTCTTACCGACAGCAAAGGGCGTCTCTGGGCCGCAGGCTCCTACGGTCTGGGCATAGTGGACACAGCCCATCCGGAACGGACGAAAGTATCCCGCCACTCGGCCGGCGACCCGTCCAGCCCGTCCTCCGGGGAGCTCTACTGCATATTCGAAGACCGCCAGGGCAATCTATGGCTGGGTGGTGACAACGGCCTGTCCGTCCTCTGCCCCGCGCTTCAGATGGTGGATGTCATCTCGCGGGCCAACGTCACCGCCATAATGCAGGAAAGCGGCGGGAAGATGCGGATAGGGACGGCGGAGGAGCGCGTATCCTGCCTCTACGAGGACAGCTCCGGCACCATATACGTAGGCCTTTGGAACAATACCGGATGGGAGGTATGGAAGGATGGGAAGATGCATAAGGAGCGCCTGAGCGGCCCTCTCCCCGAAGAGCAGCGGGAAGCCCGGTACCTGGACGGAGCCAACTGGATCTCCGCATTCCTGGAAGACAGCCGCGGCCATTTCTGGGTGGTGAGCTGGGAAGGAGTCGGACTCAACGGATGGGACCGTCAGGCCCGGCGGAGCCTTCCTCCCCGCTGGCTCAGCCCTTTCCGGTATCCATCCCCGCAACTGGACTCCAACATCTACCTCAGTTCCCGCCTGGGCAGCGCCCTGATTGAGGATGCCCGCGGGAATCTGGTCTATGCCACCACTCACGCCGGTCTGAACATCATCGACGCTGAAACCGGGCTGGTCACCAAATACTACCGTGGGAATTCTTCCATCCCCGACGACTATGTCACCGACCTCTGCCTTTCGCCGGACGGAACCGTCTGGGCCGCCACACGCGGAGGGTTGTGGAACCCTTCCGGCAGGCATTTCCTTGACGGAATGCTGGTACAGTCGGTAGAATCCGACGCCAAAGGCCGCCTCTGGGCCGGCACCGAAGACGGACTCTACTTCATAGATACCGACGGAAGCACCGGCCGCCTCCCCAAGGAACTGGGCTTTCCCTCCGAAATATACGGAGAACACGTTTCCTGCCGCCTCGCGGACGGATCCCTGGCATTCGGAGGCGCTGCGGGTGCCGTCGTCTTCCATCCCGACAGCCTGCTGTCTATACGGGCCGGGGGAAACCTGCCTCTCCAACGCCTGGTCCGGCAGCGGCACCGGCTGAATGACGGAGAATGGACGGAAGGGAGCTTCTCCGGATTCCCGGAAAACATCAGTCCCGGCCGCTACGTACTCCAGGAGCAGAGTTCGGATATCTTCGGAAGATGGGATTACGGAGAGTCCTCCCGCAGGGTGCTCCGCGTCCCGCCGCCCCTGTGGCTGCGCTGGCCCTTCCTGCTGGTTTACCTGCTGGTTTCGCTGGTGGCCGTCCTGACGGTCATCAAACTCCGGGAGAGGCGTCTGTTGGTGAAGGAGCTGGATATGCGCAACCGCCTCTTCTCCATCATCTCCCACGACCTCCGCGGCCCCATATCGGGCAACCGCCTGCTGGCCCGGCAGCTGCTGGAACAGGCAGATAAACTGGACGCCGCCCAACTGAAGGAAGCCCTCGGCCTGCTATCCAAGTCGGCCGACAATACCTCATCCCTGCTGGAAAACCTGCTGCTATGGTCGCTGGACCAGGAGGGAATGCTGAAACCGGTAATGCGCGATGAAGACCTGGCCGGGCTGGCGGCCGAAGCCATAGAACCCCTGCGGAACGGGTGCACCGTCGAAGTGGACATCCCCACCGGGCTTAGCGTGCGTACCGACCGCAATATGCTGCTGACCTGCCTGAGGAACTTGCTGGACAATGCCGTCAAGGTGACTCCAGCCAGCGGGAAAGTGATGCTCAGGGCCAGGGGTTCGAATATCACCATCACCGACGAAGGCCCCGGCCTGCAGGTGGGGAAAACCAGCTGGGGCCACGGGCTCGGCCTGGTGATCACCCGCGAACTGCTGGACAAGCTAGGAGCTACAATGCAGATGCAGAACAGGCCGGGAGCCGGTCTTGAAATAAGTATTGATTTATGATAAACGTCCTTCTGATCGAAGATTCCGCCGTGTTCGTGTTGGGTCTCAAGCTGGCCCTGTCGGGCAATCCAGCCTTCGGCAGCGTCGAATCGGTAGCCTCGCCTGGAGCAGCGGTAGCATTCCTCAACGCCCATCCGGAGACGGATATCGCCGTGGTGGACATAACCCTGGAGTCCGAGACGGACGGCCTTACACTTCTGGGGATTCTCCGGGAAGCCTTCCCGGCGTTGAAAACGCTGGTGCTATCACATTACAAGAACCCGGCATACATCCTGAGAGCCATCACATCCGGCGCCTGTGCCTATCTGGCCAAGGATTCCTCTCCCGAATCCATTGTAGAGGCCATTGGAGACGTGGCCGCAGGCAAGTGTCTCTTCTTCGGAGAGACTATCGATTCTGAAAAGATCCTCCGCCTCTTCGACGGCCGGGACAATCTCGATTCCCGGAAGCCGCAGGGGCTTACGCCACGCGAACTGGAAGTGCTGCAGCTGACATCTTCCGGCTACAGCAACTCCCAGATTGCGTCGGCCCTTGATATCTCCCTGAACACGGTCGACAGCTACAAAGAGCGCATCAAGGGCAAGTTCGGCCTGGACAGCATCGTCGAGTGCGTTGCCACTGCCGCCGCAAAGGGGATAGTCTCTGTGTAAATAATAAAGAAAAAGTGGTAAATTCGCACGTTTTTTTCAACAAGTGCAGTTTATTATGGGAAAACACAACTTTAAGGAGTGGTTAGCAGTTACGCGCTATTGGTCATTCACCGTATCCACAATGCCGCTTATCGTTACGTTTGCTTATTTGTTCGCAAAGGGCATGGTGCCTTCCGGGGCCCTTCCGTGGGTGATTCTAGGCTTGTCTCTGCTCGGAGTCGTGCTGCTTCATGCCGCAGGAAATGTGCTCAGCGACTGGGCCGACTTCCGTAGCGGTGTTGATAACAAGGATGCCTATGCCGTTCCTAATCTGGTATTCGGCAAGTTCCAGCCCATGGAGTATCTTGTGTTCAGCGCTATCCTGTTTGTTCTTGGCATTGCCGTCGGCCTCTGCCTTGTAGCCATCTGCGGCGTCGGGGTGCTGATAGTAGGAGTCATAGCTGTAGCCCTTACCGCACTCTACTCTTTCTTAAAGTATCACGCCCTCGGCGATGCCGATATATTCGTTATTTTCGGGGTGCTGACCGTAATAGGCCTTGCCTATGCCATAACCGGTGAATGGCACGTTGACGCTTTGGTACTGTCCGTCCCCATAGGCATCATTACCGTGTCTGTGCTTCATGCAAACAACACCCTGGATATTCCGACGGACGGGGCTGCAGGGATCAAGACCTTCGCCATGCTGATAGGGGAAAAGGCTTCGTACGTGCTATATTGCTGCTACATGGTGCTGCCTTTCCTGTGCGTGGTTGCATCCGTAATTGCAGGATGGCTTCCGGCACCTTCGTTGCTTTGCCTGCTCGCAATCCCCAAGGCCTATAAGAATTTCAAACAGGCAGCCACATGGCCGAGCGTCGGCCGCGAGGCCATGAAGGGACTGGACTTCCATTCGTCGCAACTGCAACTCCAGTTCTCCTTATTGCTTTCCATCGGCCTGTTCATTTCATTCTGGCTATGACACGCGAACTTCGCAGATTGATTGCTTCCGTCCTGGTGGCGGCCGCTTTCTGGTTCTATATGTTCAGCCCGTGGACACAAGGCCGGCCGAATTTCTGGCTGGTGATGTCCTTTGCGGCCGTAGTGCTGACCAGCCTTTGCATTGCATTTACCAAGGACCGCAAAGTATTGTTCCGGGTGGAAAAGCCTTTCCTGCAAATAGTTCTGGGTATCGTCATCGCCATGACGCTCTGGGGCGTTTTCTGGATTGGAGACAAAGTATCCGCCCTACTATTCGATTTTGCGAGGGCGGAGGTCAATGCAGTCTATGCGATGAAGACCGGCCTGCCCCAATGGGGAATCGCGTTGCTGCTTATCTTTTTGATAGGACCCGCCGAAGAACTGTTCTGGCGTGGATACGTGCAGAGAACTCTCGCGAAGGCACTGCCTTCGAAGCGGGCGGCGGACATAGCCCTGGTCGTTACGGTCGCGGTCTATTCACTTGTGCATATTTGGTCCTTCAACTTCATGCTGGTTATGGCTGCGATGGTGGCCGGAGCAGTCTGGGGTCTTATATACAGACTAAAGCCGGAATTGCTTCCGGCTTTAGTAATCAGCCACGCCCTCTGGGACGCGCTGGTATTCGTGATCATTCCCATTTAATCTTTGACGGGACGGACAGATAGTCCATAACAACGACCTATGAGGGCCTTGTCCTTTCCGCTGGAAATGAAGTCCACGGCGTGCGCCATTCCCTCTGCTTCCGCGAGGGAAGATGTCCAGTAACTTCCGTAGGAGCCCACTCTGTTCTTGGTGCTCTCGAAGACACCTGCAGCGGGGAGGAAGATGCTCTTGCCGTTCGGGCCTGTAACCAGCATTCCATTGACTCTGTTACGGGTCGTCCACGTCCAAGTGCATTTCTCACGCAATTCTTTCCACTCTGCGAAAGTGGCCATTCGCCAACCCGAGCCGACATTCACGCTTGCAGCATCATCTTCAGCCTCCAGGACAGTCTTCTTATCGCCGCCCAATTTGGTCTCGTACTTGGAATACATTGAGAGTTCGCTATATTGAACCGGCCCAAACTTATAGTTGGATCCCGTATAGCTTGTTTTGGTCTTTATTTCTCCCCAGGCGTAGTGGTTACCATAATCCTCCGGTTTCGAAGCTCCAACGTTCATGGAACCCCACTTCAATCCGCTTGGCAGGCCCAGGTCCACAGCTTCGATTTCTGCCCCACCGCCACTTCCCGCGGCTACTATGCTTACTTTGCAGGTCGCCATTACCTGAGGATTGCTCACGCTTGTTGCAGTGATCGTGGCTTCACAAACGCCATAACCGGTAACCAGCCCGCCATTTACATATGCATTATGAGGATCCGTAGTGGTCCAGATTACACTCTTGTCGTGGGCATTTTCAGGAAGGACTGTGGCGGTGAGCTGCGCGGACTGGCCGACTTCAAGTTTAAGGGTGGTTTTGTTAAGCGTTATCGACTGAACCGCCACATTCCCGGATCCGCCTGTAACCGTAACCTCGCAGGTAGCGGTCTTCCCGCCCGCAATGGCCTTGACTGTGGTCTTGCCTGTCGAAAGGCCCTGTACCTTTGCCTGTTTCTCGTTAATGGAACCCACGGCGGCAATCTTCGGGTTGTCGATCTGCCAGGTTATATCCGCCTTGGCATTTGAAGGGGTTACGACGGCCGTCAGTATCTTTTCTTCATCTACGGTAAGGCTGACCGATGCCGGATCGATGGAAAGGCTCTCGATGGTTACGGAACCTCCGGAGGTAACGGTTACCTTGCATTCTGCCCTCGCCACGCCGGCAAGCGCCCGGATTGTGGTGGTGCCGGGATTCTTTCCGGTCACTCTTCCGCCCTTGTAAAAGACTCCGTCCACCGTTGCGTCACGGGGTGTAACAAGCGCAATTTCCGTATTGTCACTCTCCCAGACGACGGTTTTTTCCGTGGCGTTTTCAGGAAGAAGTTTCACGACTTCAAGTTGCTCGCTCTGTCCTGTTACAACGGTAATTTCCGTTTTATTGAGCTGGATTTCTGTTACCTCTATCTTGCCGTTTCCGCTGCCCTTGCCGACCGTGACCTTGCACGTAGCGGTGACACCGCCGGCCTTTGCTTCTATAACGGCCTCACCCTCGCTGATGGCAGTAACCCTGCCGCCTACCACAACCGTGCCGTCCGCACCATAACCTTCTCCAAGCACCACGTCCGCCACTTGGGAATTGGAACTACTCCAGGAGACTGTTTTGTCCGTGGCGTTTTCGGGGAGGACCGTGGCAATGAGCACTTCGCTCTGACCGACTACCATCTGCAGGGCTGTCTTGTTAAGAGTGATGCCCGTTACACTCCCGTTATTCGCACCGCGGATTGCTATGCGGCAGGTAGCCTGGAACTCCCCTGCCTGGGCGACGATAGAAGCGTACCCTTCTTTCAAGGCGGTTACCAGACCGTCTTTTACGGTAGCGTTTTCTTCCATGAGCGAGGTCCACTCCACCTTGTCGGTACAATTTTCCGGGGTTACCGTAGCAACAAGTTGCAGAGTCTCACCTACGGTCATTTCGGCTGAGTACGGGTCAATTGTAATGCCGGTGGCCGCGACTTCCTTGCCGCCTTCTCCCCCGTTCAGGGCATTCTGGATTTCTTCTTCGGTGCAGGCCGGAAAGACGAGCAGCGCAAACGCCGCAATGGCGGATAATACTTTCTTCATAAGATCTATTTTGACTAGAATAAACAGTGTCGGCGAAGATAGGTAAAACCCGTCTTCGCAAAATAGTACAAAAGAACTATTTTAAACTATTCCAAGCTGATTTGCATAACGCAGCATCTCTGAATTGCTGCGTACGTCCATCTTGAGATAGATATTCTGCTTATGATTTTTGATAGTATAGACGCTGACGTGAAGCCTCTCGGCAATTTCCGCTGCGGAAAGGCCTTCGCTGCTCAGATGTATGACTTCAAGTTCGCGGGCAGTGAGACCCAATTCCTTTACTTTACTTGAACGTTCCTCAACAAGCGTCATTATATACGGCGCCACATCTTCCGCAACAAAACCCTCCTCTTCGCCAAATAGTTCTTCGCATCTGGTGCGGATGGCTTCTGCATTCCCGAGAGAAGATAACTCTCGCAAAGATTCAGAAATCTTACGGTTGAACTGAGGACTTGCCTCCTTCCGTCAAATCTTTGGCGGACAACGCTTTAATAACATATTCCGTGGCAGGTTCCCACTCTTGCAAAGCGGCTAATCTATCACTCTCGGTAAGCAGATCGCGCCAGGAAACGGCAATTGCAAGCGACCCTGCAGTCAAAAACAGTAACTCTTTAAGACCCATCGGTTACAAAGATAACTATTTCTTTTTTGTATATTTGTCAAAATACTTGATTATGCGGATTCTACAACAACCAATATCCAGGTCCGAACTTAAAGAACTGGCGAAAAACACCTTTGTCGAAATGATAAAGTGTGTCGCCGACGTCAAAAACGGTCTTCTGGCTGTCGATGCAGAGCTACATTCCGATTTGGAGCATCTTCTCCTCGCAAATGGCTCAGAGCAGCAGAATCTGTGGGGATTCAATCTTTGGGTTGAAGAGGAAGGCGAAGACTTCATAGAATTCGATTCGCTTATCAATATACGTTCATGGCAGGGTAATCCCTCTCGTGATGTCCAAGACCCTGATACACGCAGCGCAATCCGCTCTATCGTGGATAAATTCATTTTATAATAATGCAGCACTTTGAGCTAGAAAACGGTCGTTGGGCCGAGTTGACCTTCCCGCAACAAATGGCTAACATAGGCAGCGAAACTTTTCGAGTCATGAAAGCATTGGAGGCAGGCAAAGAGAGCCGTGCAATAAGTGCCTTCGTCCGTTTTCAGGAACTCATAGACCTCACCATACGTTACGGGAGGATTGGAGAAAGTGCTGATGCCCGCAATGCAATGTGGGAAGAGCTGTGCCGCTTCCGAGAACTATACTGTGCCGCTTTTGAGGAACGCAATCTTCCCGAACTGGTTGCAGCCAATCGCTATCTGGACCATTTTGCTGCAAAACGTTAATACCACTATGGCTGACAATTATCTTGAGAATAAAATGGAAGCCCTGAGGCAGGGGCCGAAAATCATAAAGAGGCCCTCCGTTTCTGTGGAGGGCCTTCTAAAAAGCCTCCAAGGGCAGGATCAAGAGCACAAAGGGACCGTGATGTCCGCCCAACTTGAGGCAATCGCCAGAGCCGCCAGGTTGCTTGAGGTGGCGGAATCCTTCCGTTTCGAACTGACAGATGACAGCATCCTTCTCCTCGGCCCGACCTCGCCGCGAAAGCGTCTGATTGAAGCGGGAGAGATACTTATGGCAATGCGCCTGAAAGCAGCGGAACTGCATCTCTGCAGCGCTGTTGAGATTCGGCCCGAATCAACATCGGCAGCAAATCCACTCATTGCCACGCTTAAGGTATGGAAATAACGGAAGTCTGTTCAGTTACTTTTTAGGATACATTTTATGGTGCAGTTTCATGCTTGTGACGAGGGAGCCGAAATCAGACTTCTGAACATGTGCCGCACGGATATAGCCTTCGCGCTGGACGCTGAACTCCAGGAAACGGGTGAGGAGCACCTTGCGGAATGTCACCTTTACGGTTTCATATTTGTCGTTAGGGATACCGAAGGCGAGGCAGCCCTGGACCTCCATGCTTGCGCCGGGCTCGCTCTTGTAGAGAGCCTGCAGTTGCTTCAGCGTTTCAAGCGCCTCGGAAATCGAGTCACCAAGGGGTAAGAAAAGTTCGAAGACGGGATCGAACAGCACCTGTACAACTTCGTCACCGAATCCAAGGTGGCCTACTGAAAGGAAATAGTGGCTTACTCCGTCTACGGGGCAATCGAACACCTCGAGGATCATTGATGGATCATTTTCGTTTTCAACCTCTACGATTTCGTTCCTCTGAGGGAACTTCGAAGTCTTCTGAGCAAATACGAAAACCGGGATGAGTGCCAGACATAGCACTGCAAGGGATTTCTTAAATGTGTTCATAGTCGATTTCAAATAATTCTGATTATATAGATGCATTAATGTGCTTACTGCGACACCTCTATAACAGCATCGGCAAAACGGGCCGCTGCTTTCCTGTGTGAGATGAATATGATGGTTTTCCGCTGATGGTACTTGACATAAAGGTTTTGCAGCAGGGCTTCTTCGGTCGCGGCATCAAGGGCTGAAGTGGATTCATCCAGAATCATTATACCACCCGGCCTCAGCAGACCGCGTGCTATCGCTATTCTCTGGCACTGACCCTCGCTCAGACCGCTTCCGACCTCTCCGCAGGGGGTATCCAGCCCATCAGGAAGCTCGAATACGAACTGAGCCATCGCCGTCTCCAGGACAGAACGCATTTCATCTTCCGTGGCATCCGGAGAGGCCAGTTGAAGATTGCTGCGGATGGTCCCGCTCAGCAGAGAGTTTCCCTGCGGGATATACATAAAATTCCCGCGCAGAGCGGCACCGGCGGCCTTTCCTCCAACAAGTATGCTCCCCTCCGACGGAGTCAGGAGCCCCAGAATAAGACGTATCAGGGTACTTTTCCCCACCCCGGTTGAGCCGGCCACCACCGTGAAGGAACCTTCCGGAAAAACGGCAGAGAAATTGTCCAGGACTTTCACCGACGATCCGGGATATGAATAACTCACGCCCGAGATTTCGACAGCGGGAGCGCCCGGCAGGACGATGCTTTCGGAAGACGGTTCCTGCTCAAGTTCCTCCAGGTCCATGATGCGCTCGACGGATGCGATGGCCACGATGAAAGCGGGCACCTGCCGGCCGAATTCGGCTATTGGCCGCTGCACCTGCCCGACGAGTTGCAGAAAAGCGGTCATCATACCGTATGTAACCGTGCCGTGCATGATTCCTATCGCACCCCAAAGAAAGGCGGCAGCGTGCCCGGCTTGAAATCCCAGGAACATCAGTCCACGGGCAACTGCATTATAATTCAGCCGCTTGCGGGTATTGCTCTCAATATCTGCCTGCAGCCACCCGAACTTCTCAAGGACGCGGTCCAGATTGGTGAGGGTCAGCACCAGCACACGGTGCTGGAGACTCTCCTGCATATGCTGCTGCAGTTCGCTCTCACGAGCACGGATACGGGTCATCAGAGAACGTATCTGCCGGAAGAACATTTTGGATCCGAATACGGCGGAGAACATAAGTATAAGCAACACCCAGAGCAGATTGGGGGCAAGCACCATAAGGTAGGCCGAGGCTGCCAGCAGTTGCAGCAATGTAACCACCACCCCGGGAATACGGACGATCAGCAGATCGGCTACCACGCGTACATCCTCCTCCAGACGGTTGACCGTATCTCCGGAGAGGAAACGCTCGCGTCCGTCCCAACGGCTGCTCATAACCTTTGCGAAGGTGTCCATGCGCAGGCGGTTGCGGGATTTTACCTCGCTGTAGGCATCCCACCAGTTGACGAACAGGACCACACAAAGTTGCAGGGCAAGCACAACGGCGAACATCCATATTCCGGAACTCAGCGGTGCATCCGACACTTTGGTGGCAATGTCCACCAGATGCTTGCTCGTCCATACGAAGGCCAGCGAAACGGCTATCCGCACCGCACCTGAAAGCACGCTGACCAGCATCCGCCACCTTACCGGGACGGACATCCTCCATAGTGCCTTCGCACAAGCGCGGAACGACCTTTCCATTATTCTACTACGCCTTCTTTCTGCCAGATTTCGAGCAGTTTGTCAACATCTTCGGAAGCGCGCGCCTCTTCTACCTCATAATTATCGAGCAGCAGGGCAACCAGGTCTTCTTTGGTAAACTCCATGCCTTCCGCCTTCTGCCAAAGGAAGGCGGCTGTCTCGTTCAGGGAGAGAAGTTTATTGAAATTGACCTGTGCCAGGCCTTCGCCAACCACTACATACTCGCCGCAAATCTGGCGGAGTGTGAATCCTTCTTTGATCTTCATAATGCTATTCTTCTGTAAATACCAAGTATATAACGTCTAAACGGTTTCAGGGCCCGCCAAATGCGGCCTTTCCCCGGCACCACCGTGCGTTTATCCTTTATTATGGCAGTTACCGTGCCTAGCACGTCACCTGCCTTGCAGGTTTCCACCCCTGCGATATTGCCGTCACCCATCAGGGTCAGATCGGAGCCATCCTTCCGAATCAGCCGGTGCAGCACATAGCGCGGACCCGGGAGGCGGACAAGCAGAATGTCGCCAACCTCCACCTCCGGCATTTTCTTCAGCCGGACACTGTCTTTGCCCCCCTTGATGAAGGGCAGCATGCTGCTGCCGAGGGGGGTGAAGGTCACCTCGCGCCCCTCATCCATAAGCATGGCCGCATCTTCCAGCAGCAACTCGTTCGCAACCGTCCGTTTATCCATGAATCGTGCTATGGCAAAGTTCCGCGGCAGCGGCGTCCGGCAGACATTCGAGCATATAGCATGGCAACACGCCGACCAGCCCTTCGAGAGTGCGGTGCCATCCGTCCGCAAGGCCCTTGAAGGGGCGGAAAGATGAAGCGGAAGACATCAGGGTAGCATATGCCTGCAACGCATGCATGCGCTCTATCTTGTTATATGGGGCCTGCTTCAACTGCACCACGGCTCCGGCGGGCACGTCTTCGGCCTTATAGCAGGGCGTTTTCCCGCTCCATGGTGAGCCGAAGACACGGGCGCTACCGTCCGGCATGAGACGGAGTATGGGATTGTCGTCGTTGAGCAGCACCGTTCCCGGGATATTATCTATCCAGAGACGGCTGTGGGTACTCTTTCCCGTGCCGCTGCGGCCAAGGAAAAGATATCCCTTCCCGTCGTTCATCACCACGGAAGAATGCATTTCCAACGCACCGCGGCAGGCGGTGGAGAATGCGAACATAAGCATCAGGGCATTGTTCAGGGCAAACTGTCTGTCTTCTTTGCGGAGGAAGTGGAGAGTTGCCTCGGAAAAATCCTCCTTGACCCACATTTCCGAAGCCTCCGGGAGTTGCGGAAGAGGTTTCACACGAATCTGCCAGCCCCCATCCACGTTAAAAATGCTGATTTCCGGAAAACCCGGACCATCATCGGTACGGAACATCAACTCCGGACTGTTTTCCGGGATAGAATCCACGATTTCCAGGTTGAATATATGTTCCCCGGATGCGCCGTCTTCCTTGAACGGAGCGAGATTCGTCATAGAGTCGAGAAAGTCCTCCTCCGGGCTCCCTACTCCAAAAACGAATCCTGCTACGCGATAGAATCTTTTCTCACTCATATTGGCTAATATACGGATTAGTTCTTTTATTTACAAAGCATGATGTCTAATATCATGCGGTCTGCCGCCTTCATGCCGGCGGAGCCTATCGCGCCGAGGTTGCTGATGGTTTTTTCTATGTCGTCATCGATAATGCCGTCGGTTGAAGGGATGCATGTACCACGCATCGCAAGTACGGCGGACTGGACGGCGGAGGACACTCCGGAAGCCACCTTCATGGCACAGCCCACTTTGGCGCCATCACAAACCATTCCTGTTATGTTTCCTGCCATGTTCTTGATGGCATAGCACACCTGTTCGTAACTTCCGCCTTGCAGCCACACTATTCCGCAGGCGGAACCGGTGGAAGCCACGACGCAACCACAAAGGGCGGACAACTTGCCGAGGTAACTCTTGATATGTATGGCGACCAGATTGCTCAGGATCAGTGCGCGGGCCAGACGCTCGTCATCGACTCCGTACTTCATCGCATAGGCGATGACCGGCATGCTGACGGTAATTCCCTGATTGCCGCTGCCGCTGTTGGACATGGCAGGCAGGGTGCATCCGGCCATGCGTGCGTCAGATGCCGCGGCGGTCATCCCCATGGCGAAACTCATGAAATCATCACCGAAGACCTCTTTCTGGTTCTCGCGTATGGCCTTGCCTACTTTCATGCCGTAATCTCCCTTCAGGCCCTCTTTGGCAAGAGCGAGATTGAGACTGCGGTCTTCAAGGATAAAGGAAATACTCTCGAAAGGGGCAGTGCTGGCAAAATCGTAGATTTCCCGGACAGTCAGGCCGTCATTATTGGCTGTGCGTTCGACGGCCGCGGCGCCGGACTCGGAACTCATCAGTATCTTGCCGGCGAAACTTGTTTCCACAATGCGGTCGTGATCGTCCTCGATTACCGCATATGCATGAGGATCAACCTCTGCACTGGCTTCCGCCCGTCCGTCCACCGAAACAGTGGCCTTCACGTACAGTAGACGGTCGGTATCCGCAACGCTGATGTGTACCTTGCCTCCTGCAACCAGCTCCTTGGCCCTTTTCACGCTGCAGTCGTTAAGCGCCGCCAGCACCTCCAACCCCCTGGCGGACTCTCCGCAGACGGCTCCGAGTGCAGCTGCGACCGGAAGTCCTACCATGCCTGTGCCGGGGATTCCGACGCCCATTCCATTCTTGAGGATATTGCCGCTGACTGCCACTTCGATGCGGAAGTCCACCTTCAGGCGCCAGCCTTCGGGACAGATGCATGGGCAGTTGTCGGTGATGATTTCTACGGCCTTGGCGACTGCGAGTGCAACGGCAATGGGTTCGGTGCAGCCCAGCGCAGGTTTTACCTCGCGGTGGATGATATCGATTATTTGTTCGCGCCGGTCTTGCATGGAATAACAAATATAAGCAGAAAAATCTTATTTTTGCGGAAACTCCTCTTTTTATGAAAAAGATAGTATTTGCAGTCCTGCTTGCTTTGGCCTTCCTGCCTCTCCGTGCTGGGAAAGTGGTTACCGACAGTCTTTACAGTAAAGTGCTGGGGACAGTGGTAAAGTATAATGTTTACCTTCCGAGTGGTTACAACAGCGACAATCTCTACCCGGCAGTGTACCTGCTTCATGGTCTGAGCGACGATTATACTGCCTGGGTCAAGCGCGGCAATATGCAGACCGTGGCCGACGAACTCATCCGTTCCGGAGAAGCCAAACCTATGGTCATCATAATGCCCAACGCCGGCGGTCCGGACACCCACAATACCTGGAACGGATATTTCAATATGCCCGGTTGGAACTACGAAGACTTCTTCTTCGGCGAACTGGTGCCTGCGGTTGAAAAGAAATACAATTGTGGCGGAAGCAAAGGCAAGCGCGCAGTGATGGGTCTCTCCATGGGTGGAGGCGGAAGCACGGTGTATGCCCAGAGACATCCCGACAAGTTTTCGAGTTGCTATGCTATGAGCGCCTGGCTGGATAACAAGCGCGACGAAGTCGGCTATAAGAAAGGGTCTTATGACAAACTTTACCTGGTTGGGCAGGCCGTCAGGGAGCACTCGGCGTTGGATTTTATGGATAATGCCGATGAGGCAACTCTCGAGAGACTCCGCACGGTGGCATGGTTTATCGATTGCGGGGATGACGATTTCCTGCTGCAATTAAGTATGGATCTTCACATGAAGATGCGCGCCAAGAAGGTGCACAGCGAACTCCGCGTGCGTAACGGTGTGCACAACTGGGAATACTGGCATCTTGCGCTCCGGCTTTCCCTGCCTTTCGCTTCAAGGAATTTCGATTAATCAGTCGAACATCTCCCAGAATCCGGGGAAGGATTTGGCAACGCAGGCGGTATCGTCGATAACTATCGGTCCATCTGCGCCTATAGATGCGATCTTGAGGGCCATCGCCATACGGTGGTCGCCGCGAGAAGTAAAGTTACCCCCCTTCAGCATACGCCCGTTCAGCAGACGGGATGTCAGCGTTTCTCCCTCAATGTGAAGGTCATCTCCTGTTATACCCGCTTTCACCCCCAGCCCTGAGAGCATCTCCAGGATGGCCTCGGCGCGGTTGCTTTCCTTGCCTACCAGCCTGCCGGCACCGGAAATCACGCTTTCGCCTTCGCAGAAAGCCGCCAGAATGCTCACTATCGGGAAGATGTCGGGCGCGTTGTTGAGATCGGCCTCAAAGCCTTCCAGCGGGGCTCGGCTGATGCACACGGCCCCATCGAGTTCCGAAACCACCGCTCCTGCCTCAACAAGGATATCCGCTATGGTAAGGTCGGCCTGCAGGCTCTTGGTATCAAGCCCTTCGACCTCGGCCTTGCCGTAGATGGCGCCTGCGACAAGAAAGTTCGCTGCGCTGCTCCAGTCGCCCTCGATGTCGAAGTCTGCGGCGTGATAGTGCTGGCCTCCGCGTATCTTGAAGGTCACGCCCGTGCATCCGCTCCAGTCCTGCTCCTCTATCATCTTCTGGTCCCCTTCCATCTCCGCGGATATCTTGATTCCGAAATGCTTGAGCACGTCGCAGGTGATGAACATGTAGGGAATGCTCTTGGGTTCGGTGACTATCAGAGTTGAGGGTTTGTCAAAGAGAGGAAGGGCGGTCAGCAGGCCCGAGATAAGTTGCGAGCCGTCCTTACCGGATATCTCGGCTACGCCGGGGATGATACGGCCGTCCACGTGCATGGGGACAGTGTTCTCGCGCACTATAACCCCAAACGAGGCCATTATGTCGCTTACGCCTTTCAGTGGGCGATGGGTGAGGGTTTTTTCACCGGTGATGGTGACGGGGCAGTCGTTGATGGTAGCCATCAAGGGAATCATCAGGCGCGTCAGCAGCCCGGATTCGCCGGTGTGAAGGGTGTCGAGGGATGTGTGCGCTCCGCCGATGCCGTCGATGGTCAGGGTGCTGCCGTCGATGCGGACTTTCGCGCCAAGAGTGCGTGCGACTTCAAGGGCGGATTCACTGTCGGCGCAGGGGGAATATCCGCGGAGATGGCTGCGGCCGTCGGCGAGTGCGGCGGCGATGATGGCCCGCTGCGCGAAGCTCTTGGATGCGGGCATCTGCAGGGAGTTGCGGAAGAATCCGCGCCAGTTGCCGTAGACCTCGCGGTGCATGGTGATGTAGTCGATCTGCCCGGGAGCGGTGGCTTCGGCATCGGAGAGGGATGCGTAGCTAAAGGGGGCACCCCGTTTCAGGCATTCTATGCGGGTGTCGCGGCCAGCATCGCCCATGGCAAAGGAGATCAGCCCGCGGCCATCCGCGACGGGCAAAGGGCCCGGCAGTGTCCCGCAGGGGGAGCCCTGTCCGGGCATTGCCCGTCCGTTAGGCTCGCCCGCACCGTACAGCGCCATGACCCGCGCGGCATCTTCGGCGCTATGTGCCGTCACGACGATTTTTGCTATATCGGCGCCGTAGCGGTAGCAACGGTCCCGCACCTGCTTCAGATACTCCAGGTCCGGAGTGCCGGAGAAGTCGTGGAAGGAGCGGATGATCTCAGTGCCGCACTCTTCGCAGGCCGAGCGGAAGCGCTTGCTGAATGCCACATCTGCCTCGATTTCCAAATCGGCAAAACGAGCCCCGGCACGAATCGCCACGCCCAGACGGCGCTCCGCCTCCTTGGCCCCGACCTCAACAATCCGACACGTCGCAATCAGCGGCGTGTCGGTGTTGGCGAACAGGTCTTCTATCTCTTCGTCCGAGAGATCGCATCGGTCCAGGCGGATCTCCGCCATTTCTATCCACGGATCATCCAGGAGGGCCAGGATCTCGTCGTATGTCTTATTCTGTATTGTGGTGCAAATCATATCCTTGCGTTTTCGCTGCAAAGATAGCAAATAAAGTGTTCCCGGTCCTACAACTTTTGTACGACCGGGAACGCTTTTGGCGTTTTTTCTCCCGGTCGGTCATTTTTTTGAGGACCGGGAACACATGGGGATGGGAGGAGGCTTCAATACGTGAATTCGGCAAGTGTGTATGCAAAAAAGCCTGTTTTGCATACAAGTGGTCGGTTTTCAAGCTGTTTGTATGCAGGAAAGGCGTTTTTGCATACGGGCCGGGAAGAATCACGACATCACGTTAAGGAGCAGGCGGGAAAACGCAGGAATCCGTTATTAGAAATTCAAGGTATAAACCTTACCCCAATTATTATCAACAGTCGTTGTCAGAGTCTTGCGTGCAATTTCGATACCGCTACCGCCCAGCATATAAGAATCCGAAGAATCGTAACCGTACAAGAAAAGCGTGGAACCACTATTGAAATCGTTGGAAATGTAAGGCAAGTAAGGATAATAGATGGTTATCTTCCTGTCCTCAAGATCCTTATCTACATCGATTCCGCCATATCGTGCCGGCGTGTAATCACCATCCCAGAATGTTCCAAGCCCAATTGCAGGTCCTTGTTTTTCTTGCCCTCCTCCAGATACTATTACCATTGAATCAGAGCTCCTGGAACCATAAGTTGGAGATGAACTAAAACAATTGTCGAGATTAGTCCCAACTTTTACTGCATATAATCTCTTTCCCTTCCATGTCTCTGGCAAAGTGGCGGTGATTTTCAGAATAGAGAAGCGGTTAGACAATGAAACCGGAGACAGCACGCCGCCCGTTATGGTTCCGAAACCCATCAAGGTGCAGTTGCGTAAATGATTCATATTACCGTTGCCTCCACTTTGCATTACTCTGTTAAAAAGAGACAGGGTTACTTCCCAGTACGTGGATCCTTGTGAGATGGAAACAATGCTTCCGCTGCCGTTTGCTACAGACTTATAGGGCGCTGATTCCGTTTGGGTAACGGCAGGATATAATATACGATAATATGCTCCAGGCGTCCCGGTTATAGTACCAGTAAATGTTCCGCTAGTTTTGCCTTTCCCGCTGGAGAGGGTAAGATTGTCGATGGTCATAAGGGTACTGGAACTTGCAGTGGCATCGTAGGTGACTAGAGTCAGCTGATCTCCGGCACTCCAGGTGCACTTCAATGCGGAACCATCAACGGCATAGCTTGTCTTGGAGTCTTCACCGCTCCCTTCCAGACTCACGGTAAGAGTTACTTCTCGAGTCTCTGGATTGATTGAATTGTTGTCGGGGGTTGCTATTTCCGTTTTACTGCAGGCTGCAAGGCATACCAGCGCAGACACTATAATAACTGTCTTTTTCATAATCATTTCCTCCTTTTTTAGACTAAATCCCCACCGTTTTCAAATCCGGGGGCGGTTATTGAATCAAAAGATGATCCCACTAACAAATCACAGAGCCTCCCTGCCGGTCCAATACTAATCACCTCGATTTCGGGTGAAGAATAAAATTGTTTTTTGCTCATAATTATTGATTGTTTAAGGTTGTTACTTGAAGATTACCGGGCGGATGGGTTGATAGGCAGCATTCGGGTAATAAACGCTCCAGCTACTGATGGTTTCGTGAGCGGACAGACAATAGTACCTGCCGCTGGACTTATAGTATTCGGAAGTCCAATACTGGCCATCGGGGATGAAGATGGTGGTGCCTTCATATCCGGGGATGGATGATGTGACGGTGTTGCCGTTAGTTGCCCTGGATGTATCCCAGGCAATGGAGAGGAACGGCCTGGAAGGCACATCCCCCCATAGAATGTCCAGATGGCTGACTCCCGGGATTCTCCAGTCACCGCCCCAGTTCTTCGTTGCGGCGTCGTAGTTGATGTTTCCGCCGATGTTCATATTCGCCCCGGGCCTGTAGTAATCAGAGGAAGGAGAAGGGTTCACGTTACCCCAGTAATAGGTATCTCCCAACACATCTATTGCAGATGCCCCGAGATTCCGGTCGGCGAAATAAAGCTTCTTTCCGTCTACCACGAGCCCTAGGTCGACATAAGTATGGCCGTTTGCATCCGGCGCAGCCTTGACCTCCGCCCAGGAGGTACCTGCGACGGAGAACTCTCCCATATCGTATATCTTCCCACGTACCGGAATGAAGGAGTTGCCGCTTCCACGCACATACACCTTCCCGTCCGTCGCAACGAAACTGAGGTCGAAGCCTTCCGGCATCTCCATAGGATAAACGCAGATGTAGTAGTCTTTGCCGGCCTCGATGTTGCCGGTCAGGATTATAGAGGTGGAATTCGAGGCAAGATTGCAGACGGGGGGCGCCTCCATTGTCGGGGCTCCGCCATTCCACTCAAAATCCGCCTGCCCGCTTATCCTCACATACGTACCACCGGGCTGCCTTGCAGTCAGATAAATCTGCTTGCAGTCGAACTGGGGCGTCACCTTAAGCAGGGCCACGAGGGGCTTGAAAGAAAAGTCCCCCAGCGTTGCGCTGTGTGCAAGCATAAGGAAACAGTTCCTGTCGAAAGATCCTTCGGTTGCTGCCTGGTATGCATTCAGTTTGCAATAGTAATAATCCTTGCCATCCCCGTAAGCCACGAATGCATCCGGGCGTTCCTGGTGTGGATACAGGGCCGTCCATCCTTCACTGCAGGCGGAGTAGATGCCAGCGGCATCTCCCGTGAACTGCGCGGTTGCGCTCATGCTACCGGAAGAAAGGCTGAACGGCACGTTTGAATCGGGAGCATAAACTCCTATCCTGTCGGTCGCAGACCAGATCAGCTGCATCTTGTTCGCAGCGGAACCGGTTGTGAGTTGGACTTTTGTGTCGCCGGAGCCATCCGCCGTGGCAGTAATGGTTATATATCCATCCGGCAGCGGAACAATATCTTCTGCAGGTGCGGATTCTATTTTGGAGCAGGCCAATGCAAGTGCCCCGAAGGCCATAATAATCAATGCTTTTTTCATGACAGATCCTCCTACCATTCAAATGTTTCAACTTCCATTTCCTGCAGCGGATCCGCTGTTTCAAGCAGATCGCTGGTGCAAATCACCCCTTCGCTTTTGAAGGAGAACCCGACTGCCTGCGGGCTTTCGTAATGTTGTTTCACTTTCATAGACCTATAGTATTTATATTTTCAGCATTTCATGCGCGGTGAGCCGGTTCACCTTGTCCCGCAGATAAGCGTTCTCATCCTGCAACTGCTTCATCTCAGCACGGTGTTCCTTTTCGGATCTGCGAAGAAGCCACCCGGCTCCTATCAGCACAACCAAAAACAAAAGGACTATGAGTGCCAGATACATTCCCATAACTGTTGATTGCAAAAATGGTTTTTAGCCGTCACTTTTGATTAATGATTTTTCAGTAATTTGCGCTACTAAGGCCATAATTTGGCCACAGTCATGATTGCCCACATCACAAAATCTGCAAAGAAAAGGAAGAAACTTTTCCTTTTCTATGTAGAATTTTCTATCTTTGCGATCAAACTACACATTGTATGTATCAGAAGAATCCTCTTATTCAATTTGCCGGAATACCCGTTTCAGGAGCAGCGCTGAAGTCCTGCTTTTCTTCGCTGGCCCATCCGGAAAAGAAGATTCAGGCTCTTGAACAAAGCGGGGAACTTATACGGCTTAAGAGAAATCTCTACATAGTCAATAGGGATCTTTCCGGAAAACCAACCGACAAAGGCCTTTGCGCCAACCATATTTACGGCCCTTCATACGTATCTCTTCACTGGGCACTCCGTTACTATGGCATGATTCCGGAAAGGGTCTACACTATAACTTCTGCAACCACAAAGCGCTCCCGCACATTTCAAACACCTGTGGGTCGTTATGCCTATTTTCAGGTGCCCGACAAATACTTCTCTATAGGAATAGAAAGCAAGGAAGATGGTGAGGTGCATTATCTTATAGCCAGCAGGGAAAAGGCCCTGTGCGATCTGATTTTGCACGATAATTATGTGCCGAATCAGTCCATAAAGTCCCTGATTGCTTATCTCGAGGAAGATATGAGGCTGGATATGGACGTGGTCTCGGAACTTGACACCAATATCATAGAGCAGTGCGCCAGAATGGGCAGAAAGACTCAGATTTTTGAAAACCTGATTAAAATAATCAAGCAATGACCACTTACGAATCTATGTTGGCAAAGTATAGCCAACAGGGCGGAGGAGTTGTTCCTCCTAATGCCGAGCAGGAGATCTGCCAGAAAATCGCACTTGCCGGCCTGTGCCGTGGCGGTTTCTTCGACCATGCCGCCTTCTATGGCGGCACCTGCCTGAGGCTTTTCCACGGATTGCCCAGATTCTCGGAAGACCTCGACTTTTCCCTCATCGAAAAACGGGATGATATCCATCTCGAGAATTATTTCGATGCCATTCGTGAAGAGTTCAAAATTGCAGGGTTCGAAGTAATCATAAACAAAAAGGAAAAGAAGATGTTCGGCCGTGTGGAGTCTGCTTTCCTGAAAGAAAACACCGAGGCCTACGACATCAAATTCCAGACAAAGAAAACCGTCAAGGTCAAGATTGAGTTAGATACAGACCCTCCTCTTCTTTTCAATACTGAGCAGAAGGTTCTCCTTGATCCGTATTCATTCATGGCACGTTGTGTCACCCTGCCGGACCTGTTCGCCGGCAAGATGCACGCTCTTGTATATAGGGCGTGGAAAAGGCGCGTAAAGGGGCGGGACTGGTTTGACTTCGAGTGGTATGTACGCAACGAAGTCCCGCTGGATTTCAAGCATCTTCAAGCCAGAATCAAAGAATTCAATGGCGAGGATGTCAGCTTGGATGATTTCAAGAGTATGTTGCGGCAGAAACTGGCCACCACAGATATTGAAGCAGTCAAGGAAGATGTTATTTATTACATTGACAGTCAGACACTTCGCCAGCTGGACTTCTGGTCCAACGACTATTTCCTGCAGCTGGCAGACCATATGAACATAATCGACGGATGATGATAACACGATTGATGAATTTTGCGGTTATTGCCGTGGTAATGGCTGAGAGCCTGATCGCACAGGCCGGCAAGGATGTGTCGTCCCAGAAGTACGATGCGGCGATGGAGAAGGCGCTGATGGCGCTGGAGCAATCGGAGGGGCAGCCCCGGATAAAGGTGCATGCCCTGCAGACAATCGTCGGCATCGATATCATGACCAGCCGCGATGCGGATGCCTGGGAGAAGGCCGTGGAGGCTGAAGGCATCGCCCGCAAAGAAGGGTTCGACAAGGAACTCGCCGGCATACTCATCTCCAAGGCCAAACTCTGCTCCTATGCCGAGATCTCTCCCGAAACCGGACGTAACGATGAGGGTCTGACCTACGCCAATGAGGCGCTGGAGATAGCGAAGGAAATCGGCGCTCATGAAGAGGAGGCGGAGGCCTGCTTCGTCATCGGATCACTCTATATCAACAAGAACCGCTGGAGCGATCCCATCGACCAGGACATCTACCGAACTGCCGGGGAGTGGCTGGACCGCGGGCAGGCGATTGCCGATTCAAATAGCATCGAACGCCTCCGCCGAAACGGCGTCCTCTTCCGCTCGCGCTGGTTCCAGCAGGGGGGCCGCAACCAGGAGGCGCTGGACTACTTTGCAAATGCGCGGAAGGCTCTGCCGGAAGATGACCACCTGATGGCGAGTGCCCTGGACGACCGCCTGGTGCGACTCTACACCCGTACCGGCGATGCCCAGGCAGCCCTGGATGCCCATGACGATTATGTGCGTGAGATTACCCGCTATATGACCCAGAAGTCGGATGAAACCCTGCAGGAGATGGAAACCCGCTTCGAAGTGCAGGAGAAAGAGCGTAAGCTGGAAAAGCGCGGTTATCAGATTACCATTCTGCTGATGCTTGTGATGCTGGCGGCGGCCATAATAGTGATCGCGGTCAACCATATCAAGCGGGTGCGCCGCCGCAACGTTGAGCTCCAGCGCATCAACGACACCAAAGAACAGTTGATAGAGATTCTTTCCAAAGACCTCAGTAGCCCAGCCCGGGCATACAGGTCCGAGCTGGAGAAACTGTCGGAAGATGCGCCCACGCTTGATTCCGGCCAGATACGCGAACGCTGCAGAGCCATGGCGGAAAACGCCCAGTCCATAAACGAAGACGTGGCCAGATATGTGGGCGACCTGCTGATAGAGCGGAGCCGTAAGATCGCGGACATAGGCCTATCCAAGCGTGAGATTGAAATCATCCGATTAAGCGCACAAGGTCTTACAGCAGCACAGATTGCCGATAAACTGTTCCTTAGCGTGCACACAGTCAACACCCATCGCCAGCGCATCTACGCCAAGATGGATGTGAAGAATGTTTCCGATATGATCCGCACCGCCAACGAACTGGGGCTGATCTAATACCCGAACTCGCAATCGTATTCTGCGCCGCCTGCTCCGATGCGGAAGGTATGTACCTCGCGTGTCGATGGCTTGACAGCGACCACGTCTATGCAGAGAGTTTCCTTATAGTCGAAGAAGGCGTGGCGGTTGGTGGGCAGCATCAGGTCCGGAACCACCCATCCATAGCCCTGGCTTACGAAATAGTTCACTCCTTTGTACTTGATGTAATCGTTGGTATGGCTGTCGCCTGTGATCATGCCCACGAGGGTGCGTTTTTGCGCGTATTCCGACAACATATCCATAAGAGCATCGTTCTGGGTATCCGTCGGCTCTACAGGCTTGCTGATTGTCCAGCGGCCCATGGGATGGGGCATATAGTGCGCCATGACTATGATATTGGTGGCGGGATCCGTCTCTTCGAGAAGGGCTTCCAGCCAGGCAAGTTCCTCATTCCCATAGAGATAGTAGGCCTCTCCAAGGGTGCGGGTGGTGCAGCTGTTGAGGAAGATGATGCGGAAGTCCTTTTCGGGGATGTCATAATAGCCGTAAGTCCTCTCGGGAACAAGGTGCAGATTGCCTCCGGCACGCTCCTCCCAGGGTTTCTGGAAGAAGTCCTGCAGTTCCTGCTCGCTATGGTAGCGGCCCTCGCCGGCATCCCAGTCGTGATTGCCCGGAGCATACAGCCAGATACCGTCGTACTTGTCCATCTGCGCACGGACATTGTCTAGAATCCATTTCGCATATTTGGCATCGACGGTGGCAGGATAGGCATTCAGGCCGATGTCACCGAGGTTGACCATGAAATCAGCATTGAACTTCCTGGCAGCGGCTGTCGCATATCCTATATGTTTATAACTGAAACGCCCGCATGTATGTACGTCCGTAAGGATGGGATAAACAAGAACCTCATCATCCCCTTTCCAGGCAGCAAAACGCTTGTATGCTTCTTTCACCTGGGGCTTGACGAAACCATGTCTGCTGGACGCACGGTCTTCCCTGTAGAGATGTGTTTCATCCAGTTCTCTCTCCGGGATGGTAGGGGTGGAATAGCGGAATACTATCGACTGCCCCTTGTCGAAATCAAAGAACTCAAGGCGCAGGTCATGCTTCCCGGCGGCAAGGACCTTCGTAGCTTTCTTTTCAATCGGGCCATGGGCTCCGTCGTTATCTATAAGAAGATTGCCGTCAACATAGAACCTGCTGCCGTCGTCAGTCGTCACAGTGAAGGTGTATTCCTCTTCGACCTTGACCTTCAAGACAGTTTCAAACAATACACAAAAGTGATTCTTGGTGTCATCAATGCCCTCCAGATCCAGGTTGGTCTTCACTCCGGTAAGGGCTGGTTCTCCCAAGGTGGAGAAATCCGGCAAGTACCTTTCCGGCCAGTCGTACCAAACTTTATAATTAACTTTCGGTTGCTGTGTACAAGCCGCCAGCATGATGACTGACGTAAGTGCGATTAGAGTTCTCCTGATCATATTTTAATGATTAATTCTGCTTTTTCAAACGTTTTACTGCGTTCTCCAGACTCTCCGAAGGTTCAATTATATTGTAATCCTGCCAAAAGTCCGGGTCCAGGAACAAAAACGCCTTGTCATCAAGGATATCTGTAGCACGAAACATTTCCGATTTCTGGATGGGTACGGCAGATTCAGCAATATCAGTAATAACCAGTTCGTTCACCGCAGTATAACTGGAGGCGAACCCCCACTTTCTCCAGTCGCAGTTGAACTGCATGTTTGAACGGAAGTAATCCAGACGGAAAACCCCATTTTGGAGTCGGTAATTCACGATATAACTCAATTCTTTCGGAATGAACCGCAGGCCGGCAGGCTTTTTAATCAACATCATCCGAGTGGCTTTGACTCGGTCGGAAACATCCAATGAAAGCTCTATCCTACTGAATGCCAGCGATTCTCTGTCAATGAACAAGGTGCCGCGATACAGCGCATATGGCGCTTCGCTTTCAGGTTCGAAAGAAATAACGAATTGCAGACGGTCTCCTATATAAGTTGGAGATTCCATTTGAAACCGGTAGTATTGCAGATCTGTCGCATTGAAGATAATAGACTCGTTTTTCACCGGATCAAAGTTTGCCGCCGGCGTGGGTCCGCCCATCATCCGGACACTCAAAGTGTCGCGTCGACGTTGGCTTATAATTACCCTGCTCTTCTCGATCGCGGTGCGGTCCTGATGGGAAGCACCCTGAGTGTAAGAAGTTTTATACACGCGGGCAACAGCCTCGTTTACAGTGATATACCGATGTCGTTTCCGGACAGTTTCCCGATAGAAACAGTACAGTGATTCCGGATGCAAAGGATAGTTATCTTTTATTTTATCCATTGCATTTTTAACTATTTCGAAGGGATCTCCGGAAATGATCGAGGACTCTTTCAAAGGATAGGCTACAGGCACTAGTAACACCCGTACATCTCTTGAAAGAACCTTGACACAAGTAGATTTAAAACCGATGTGGGAAACGTCGACAGCATCAATAGGAGAATCTGATTTGATAACAAAACTGCCATCTGCGTTCGTGACAGTAGAGAAGTTCTTTCCGCTTACCGTTACACTGGCAGATGCAACCGGCCTGCCTGTGCTGGAATCTTCCACTGTACCACGTACCGAGAATACCAGCCCTCCTTGGGCCAGAAGCCATGACCCGCAAAACATCAGAGCCGTTATAGCAATCAGCTTTCTCATTATTCAGAAGGCCTGAGAGTCCCTTCAACTGTCTTGTCGATATAAAGCACGCCGTCTAGATGGTCGCACTCATGCTGGAAGATTACCGCCGAAAAGCCCTGCACACGTTCAGCGGTGTCTTTAAGGGTTTTTGGCGAAGTATATTCGATGTCTATATCACGATAGCGGAGAACATCTCCCCTCCATCCCGGAATGGAAAGGCAACCTTCGGGGCCCGGGGATTTTTCGCCACGGGTGGAGGTTACAAATACATTGGGATATACCTCGAAAGGCTCTCCCTCCTTATCGAATCGCTGCACCGCGATTACCCGGCGGAGAATCCCTACCTGAGGGCCTGCTATGCCGACTCCGTCCTGCGAAGGATCGGTTACGGTAGCAAGCAGTTTAGCCTTGAGATCTTCGAAAATGTCCGAACGGATTAGTTCCGGTTCCAGAATAGCGGAAGGGATTCTGAGCATAATGGAATCAGATTTATCATATATCGTGAGAACCCTCAACGGAGCATCGGCGCTGATTGTCGCTATTTCCGCATCGGTCCATGCGCCTTTCGGAGCGCATGCGGCCAACGCAAACATGGAGACCAAGGCCAAAAAATTGATAAATCCTTTCATATCACAAAAATAAGAATTTTTTCTTATTTTTGTTTTTCCCCTTGGAAGGCTCTTCAACAAAGAAGTGTGACACAAAAAATCCCTAGAACTCGTCGAAAGCTAAAACGCCTTTATAACTTAGGCTGATGGTGTGCTCAAGGCCGTCACCATACATGCCTTCGCCTTTTACCTTGCCGTTCTTGAGCGTTATCTCAAATTCTGTCCCGGTGCCGATGTGCTCGACCAGTAGCGTGCCGCTTAGGAAGACCGGATATTCGGTCCCTGGTTCACCAAAAGTTTGAAATAATCTTGTGGGATTACGCATTTCGACAGCCCAGTACCATCCGTCGTGCTCGTCTTCCTTCCGGGTAAGATCCAAGGTCTTGCCGTTGTGGTGCTTGCCGTCAGCCATGATTTCGACGTACTTTTTTTTGTCCTCGGACAGGAAGAGGTAAATGTCGTACCAATTGTCTCCCTCCAAGTCTGATTTGTCAATGTATGCACTGAGTATCGGCATTTTCACGCCGTCAAGAGTAACGGTGTTGGTAAAGACAGGGGTGCTGCCACCACCGCTTTCCATGGCAGCCTTGAGATCCTCTAGCTTTTGTATAATCTGTGCGAGGGCAGCTTCATCGGCTGTGTTGCCGGCATTAACCTCGGCTTTGAGGTTATTGATGGCCGCTTCCAGCAGGTCGAGCTTGGCTTCTAGCGAGAGCGTCTGCGCCTGCATGGCGGCCTCGAGGACGGCAAGTTTAGTGTCCAGCGTCAAGTTTACGTTTGTTAAAACATCGAGAATGGACTGCAGTTTGCCAGCCTGGTCTGTGTTCATCTTGTCGATGGATTCGGTGAGTTTTTTGATGGCATCCTCGTTCTTGAGGAAACCGTTCTCAATCGCTTCAACGACCTTGTTGATGTCGTTCGTCACGGTGATGCTCATAGTGTAATTTATTGCTGGGGCTTCTTCCTGGCACGAGGTCAAGATGCCGGTTGTTCCCATCATGGCGATGACGGCGAACAGGAAAGTTTTAATGCGGTTCATATTGTTATTTTTTATGATTGATTTCATATGTAAGTTTTTAAGAATAGCCATGTCATTCAACGGTGATAGTTACTCTCCTTCCTTCCGCTGCCGGCTTCCCGTTCTTTTCGCCTATGGCGATCTGCGGATGTAGGTTTTCTTCGGTGAATCCTTCTTCAATGAGGGCCTTGACGACTCTTTCGAGCCTCTTCTCGGAGAGCATCTGATTGTATTCTTCTGTCCCGGGGGTACTTGCCTCTGCGAGAATGGAAAGTTTCAACCCCGTTACGTTTAGTGCGAATTCCTTGAGTCGGTCTCTTTCCGAAGGACTTAAAAATGAACTGTTGTGTTCGAACTGAACGAAATGAGACAATGGTTGCTGTTCAACGGACGCTTCGCTTTCCCTGTTTTTTTCACAGTCGGAGAGCTGTTGAAGAAGGATACCGTTCTGTTCTTCCATTTGTAGGCGCTTCTGCTTCTCACTTTCAGCCTTAGCCTTGGCGGCCTCGAGTTCTTCCCTAAGGGCTTTTTTCACACCCTCATAGTAGTTCCTCTGCACACGAGTGGAGCTCTGAACGAAGTTGTATCGCAAGGTTGCCATAGCATATATCAGGCATTTAGGAGCGATGTTCTGCCTGTTGAGAAGCCAGTCCACCTCTCCCTTGAGTCCCACGGTAAAACGTCGGTTCAAGTCCGCCTCGACATGTAGCGAAGCGGGAACGAATGGTGTATTGAAGACTTCGTGACGGTTGGTTGTCCTGACATTTCCGGTAATGGTAATCTCAGAATCATCCAGTACGATGCTTCCGTCTGTCAAAGGAGTCGTGACACCGTTTTGTGTCTGGGTGTTGCTGAAGAACATGCCATATTCATTACCGGAGCCGAAACTATATCCGAATCCTGTCCCTGCCCAGATGTTAAGCCACTGCGCACGACGCTGCGGCCATAACTCCATCATATTGAAACCTGCACCGAGCTTGGCGTTGTGGTAGTTCACCTTGTAGTTTCCATACGTTTTCAAGGGCATAGTCATGGCGTCAAGTGCAAAGAAGCGTTGCTCGAGGCAATGGTTCGACCAAAGGTATTCAACACCCACGCGCACCCACGGGCGGATGGTGAAATCCACACCACAACCCACGGCCGGTGACAGAGTGTAAACGCGCTTGGCGTCAAGTTCCTGGTACCATACGCTTGTAGCCCACGATAGTCCGCCCTGTGCGTAAATGCTCCAGGTACTGGTACGTAGTTCGCTGTTCCGGTCCCGTGGCGGCAGAATTCCGCTTTCTCCGTCGTTCTGCGTCTGCGCATGAGCGCCGATGGCAACGATTGCGGAAAACACGACGCAGAGACCCATTCTTGCCCATCTGCAGCGAAACAGCAGATTGAGAGGATTGATTCGTCTTTTTTTCATGTCGCAATGTGATATTGATAATTGTTCCCTTTATTAAAACTCTTATTTGAAGTATGTCCAGCATCTGAATGCTCCCAGGATCCGCTGCTAGAATGTCCTACGTTGCAAAAATAAGGGAGAGGGGTACTATCCGGCTTTGCGGATCCTGCCAAAATTCTTGCGTTATCGGACATTCTGCTTTTTGGCCATCTTGCACCACCTGACATCATTTGCTTGTAACAGGCAGAGTATAAGCAAGTTGCGCTGACATATTTTTCAACACACAAATGATATCACGCCGTGTAACCCCGAAAGAATACCCGAAAGATATACCTGGCTCTTTATACTGGTAGGTTGTGCTTATTATATTTGATAATTAGTGGAGGCTTAGATAATAGTACATGAATATCCCAAAGTACATATGCAGCATTATAGAGATGCTTACCGAACCGCTTTGCCGTCCTGCCTTGCACCTCAAGGCATCCGCTAAACGCTGCCGCTTGTCTTTTGGGGCGACCATGTCGTTCGTCTCAATTTGCTTCATGCTGGTTATGTGTGGGAAAAACCATGCGGCCGTCACCCCCGATGAACGCAAGACGATAGACAGCATCGTGCACTCAACGCGCGAGATCGACTCGATCACCCTGCTTCAAAAGCGTTTCGAAGCCGATGGCAACATGCTGGGCAGCATCGTAGCCTTCAGAGAATGGGGCAAGCTGCTGCGCAACGAGAGCCGCTTCGAGGAAGCACTTCGCATCCACAGCGAGGGGCTACGGCTGGCGGAAGCCGTCGGAGATACCCTTGAATGGGTGCAAGCACTGAACAACATCGGCACAGACTATCGGCGCATGGGCGTGCTCGACGTGGCACAGGAGTACCACTATAGTGCCTGGATGATGAGCGAGAGTTTTGCAGACACCACGTTTACTGCCAAGAAGAACCGTTTGGTTTCACTCAACGGATTGGGCAACATCTATCTGACGCTGGGCAACTACGAACGTGCCAACAGCGTATTACGCATGGCATTGAAAGGAGAACAAGAACTGAACAGTGCCCTCGGGATGGCCATCAACTACGCCAACTTGGGTTCCATCTTCGAGTACCGGGGACAAACGGACTCAGCGTGGATCTGTTACCGGCGCTCCATGGCGCTGAACCAGGAAGCCGGAAGCGACCTCGGCATATCGCTCTGCCACACCTACTTCGGTTCGCTTTACGAGAAAGCGCGACAATATGACAAGGCGACCGAGGAATACGAGGCCGCTTACAAGATAATGCAGGCCTCCAAGGACGAGTGGCATGCCCTGAACTCACTCATCGCCCTTGCGGGCATCCACAATGTGATGGGGAACGGGACAAAGGCCTTGGACTATCTCGGCAAGGCAAAGCCGGTAGCGGAACGCATAGGCTCGAAGGAGCACCTTGCGGAGATCCACACCCTGTATTATGAGATTTTCAAGCGGCAAGGTGATTATCGCACGGCCTTGGCATCCCACGAGCAAGCTGCCGTCATGAAGGACAGTATGCTGGACCTGGAGAAGGTGAACCGTATCCAGAACACTAGCCTTAGAATTGAACGCAACCGGCAGGAAAGGGAGACGGACAAGATGAGGCTGCGCCTGGATCAGGAACGGGTGGCGAAAAAGAACGGGATCATCCTCTTCGCCATTGTGGTGCTCTTCCTGTTGGGCCTGGTCGTCCAATTGCTCTACATTCAGCGCATCCGAAAGCGTAACCATCTGAAATTGAAACGGCTCTCTTCGCTGCGCGAGACCTTTTTCACCAATATCACCCACGAATTCCGAACGCCGCTCACCGTGATACTCGGACTGAGCCACGACCTGCAAGCCTCCGATGATGCGGAGGTCAGGGACAAGGGGAAGACAATCGAGCGGCAGGGCAGGGGTCTGCTTACGCTTATCAACCAGTTGCTCGACATCTCGAAGATAAAGTCGGCCGTTGGCAATGCCGACTGGAAGAACGGCAACATCACCGCCCACCTGACGATGATTATCGAGACCTACCGCGATTATGCGCGCCGCCGCAATATAGACCTGCAATTCTTCAGCTCGGAGGCAGTGGAGATGGACTTCGTGCCAGACTATGTGAACAAGGTGATGAATAACCTGCTCTCCAACGCCTTCAAGTTCACGCCCGAATATGGCAAGGTGAGCGTGATGATGCGGCGGGAGGGCAAAAGAGTGCTCATTGACGTAGAGGACACTGGCGAAGGAATGGACAAAGAAACACTCTCCCGCGTCTTTGAGCCGTTCTATCAGGGCGAGACTGATGCCCGGGACCTCGGAACGGGCGTTGGCTTGGCGCTAGTGAAACAGATTCTGGATGCCGTGGAAGGAACGATAACGGTGGAGAGCACCGTGGGCAGAGGTACCGCCTTCCACATCAGCGTGCCGATACGAAACGAAGCCAGACCACAGATATCCGAGTTGACGGAAACCAATACGCCGCTCTTGCCTGAAACCGAAACGGCGCTTGCCGACGGCCCGGGAGATGACAATCTCTGCCGCCTGCTCGTCATCGAGGATAACCGCGACATCGCCGCCTACATCGGCACGCAGTTCGCCGGACGCTATGCAGTCAGTTATGCCGCCAACGGACTGGAGGGTCTGGAAAAGGCACAGGAACTGGTACCGGACCTCATCGTCACCGACCTGATGATGCCCGCCATGGACGGGCTGGAAGTGTGTCGAAGGATTCGCAGCAACGAGATTATCGACCATATTCCCATCATCGTAGTAACGGCAAAGGTCGCAGAGGAGGAGCGCGTCAAAGGGCTGGAAGCCGGGGCTGACGCCTATATCGCAAAGCCGTTCAATGCCGACGAACTTCGAACACGGGTGGAAAAACTGCTTGAAGGACGACGACTTTTACGCGAAAAATACGCACAAATGATGGTTACCAATCAAGATAGGGAAGAGGATGAGTCCATGCAAAAGGACACCGCTGCCATACGCTTCCTCGCCAAAGTAGCGGATTACATATATCTTCAGCTCAATCGTGGAAAGGTGATTGAGGTGTCGCAGGTCGCATCGGCCATGTGCATGAGCGACAGACAGTTCTATCGCAAGATGAATGCCCTCACAAACAGCACCCCGACAGTCTATATCCAGCGCATAAAGATCAAGAAAGCCAGAAGCCTTCTTGATGCAAATCCGCAGATGAGCTTCGGAGAGATTGCCGACAGATGCGGTTTTAATGACTACTCCAACTTCGTGCGGACGTTCAAGAACGCATATGGGGTCACACCAACGGACTACAGAAGGGGAAATGCAGGAAAAGGGTAAACCCTGGCACTATCCCACCGTACAAGGTCTCCCTCCTAAAATTCCACCTTGTATGTTTATTTCGGTTATCGCTACCCGAGATGAAGCATTTCATCGGAGCAAATGGTTCTTTGTATGCAAATCCTGTCCTTTTGCATACAACTCCTATAAAAACGACGGGTTTGTATGCAGAAACGGCCATTTTGCATACGGACGCCGCAGACGGAAGGACAAGGTCAGAAAAAAGGCAGCCGAAGCTGCCTTTTACGTGCCCAGAGCGGGAATCGAACCCGCACGTCTTTAAGGGACACTGGATTTTGAGTCCAGCGCGTCTACCAATTCCGCCATCCGGGCATGTACGGTTGAAGTAGTGGATTGCAAAGGTAAGGAAAAATTCTTAACTTGCAATCATTATGAAAGGATTGGTCTCTGAACTTAGGAAATACAGGCACGTGTTCGTGGTTTGCGACCGCAATGTGGAGGATTTTGCACGCCAGGTGGCTGGGATTCCGGCCGGGGCAGAGCATGACGGCAAGCCCCTTCTTGCCATCACTGCCGATGAGGGGCACAAGACCATCAACACCGTAATGCATATTTGCCGATGGCTCCTTGAACATGGCGCGGACCGCGATGCGCTTGTCCTCGCAGTGGGCGGAGGCGTTACCACCGACATGGCCGGTTTCGCGGCCTGCATCTACAAACGCGGTGTCCGCTATGCCAATGTCCCTACTACCCTTCTTTCGATGGTAGATGCGGGTATAGGTGGCAAGACCGGGGTAAATCTCGACGACTACAAGAATCTGCTGGGCGTGATCCGCCAGCCCGAATTCACAGCCATATTTCCCGAGGCACTGGAGACCCTGCCTGAGAGGGAGTTCCGCAGTGGCCTTGCCGAGATGCTCAAGACTTTCATTATCAAAAATCCGCATCATGCCTACGAACGCACGGTCGCAGCCTTCCATCCGGCGGATACTTCTTCCGCGGCGGGAAAAGGGCAGGTCCATGCCCCGAAAAAAGGGGCCTGGTACCTGCATTCCCCGTCCGCTGACGCCAACGCTGTATCCGCCGGGCTGCCGGAACTGATTCAGCAGGCGGCGGCCATCAAGCAGGAGATAGTGGAGAAGGACGAGTTCGAGAGCGGCCTGCGGCGGAAACTGAACCTCGGGCACACCTGGGCACACGCCATCGAATGGTGGCAGAGGAAAGTTTCCCTGGCCGGCACCCCATTCACCCACGGGGAGGCGGTGGCAATCGGGATGGTTCAGGCCGCGCGTTTCGCAGAGAAACTGGGGATAGCGGAAGAGCCCGGCCTCTCCGCCAGAATCGCGGCAGACCTGACCTCATGCGGACTGCCTACAGAACTGCCCTGCCCGCAAAAGGAACTCCTCCCCGCCATCCTGAAAGACAAGAAGGCCGAAGGTGGAGAAATCCGTCTTGTTCTTCCAGTAAAGATAGGGAAGGTCGTGGTCAGGAAGATTCCAGGAGAGGAGATTCAGAACTTGTAGCCTGCCCCTATACGGAAAAACGACCAGGCGTTACCCATTCCGAAATCGCAGGAGAAATACCATTTCTCGCCAAAAGACATGCCGAAAGGAGAGAGTTGGTAACTGAATTCCACATCGCGGTTCGAGAGGGTGCTGCCTTCGTATGTCTCGGAAAAACGGCGGAATCTCGCCCCTGCTCCCATGGTAGCATACAATCTGGTATTGCCCTTGTCCATATAGTACAAACGGATCTCGGGCATCACATGCAGGATATGCTCGTTCTCCGACATGAGACTGGGGCCACCCTCAAGATTGTTGTATGCATAGCTCCACGCCGTATCCAGAAAGATTCCAACGTAAGAATCCGGGAGTTTGTAACCAAAGGCGAGAGTAAATGTCGGAAGCACGGTAGGATGGTTGTCGGAACGCTGGCCGCCGTTCACCGTCGAAGTCGATGAAACGTCCACGATCTCCGAAGAACGTCCCAAGCCGCTTCGATCGTACATACCATACGAGATTGCCGCCTCGCAGAGCCATCCGCCTCTCTGCGCGAATGCCTGGCTCCCGGCCAGGGCGATCGCAATGCATAAGAACCACTTTTTCATTGGCCGTCTTCTATTTGTTTGAACAACCTCAAGAAGCCATGGCGCAAGCATAAGTCCTCACCGTTGGAAGCCACGCCGTCAAATTCGAAACTGGCTTCGACAATACGGCTGGAAGGATCGAACTTCACAAACTGTATCCATCCGGAAAGCGAAACTTCGTCTCCAGGAGCTTCCTTGGGAGAGAGCAATTTGACACTGGCGTTCCCGGAAAGCGTAGAATAACGTTTGCCAACAGTCAGAGGGTTATCATCTTGTACATAAAATACCATGTTGAAATGATGGAAATCGAGCATGCGCGTCATTTCCACTTCTGTCCTGAGCGAACAGGATTCCCCACCCGTATAATGGACATAATTAGTACCAGGGCTGCCGCGCATAACACATTTGTAGCCATTGATGTTGACGCGCACGCCGTCGGCCCCTTCAAAAGGGTCCATGTCCTTTATACAGGATGCCGCCGCCAATAGCGACAAGACAACCATCAGGATTTTTAAAAAGGCTTTCATATCAATGAAACCTTGTTATCTGTCAATCTTGCATGAGATACTGAGAATATTGCTCTCCACATCCCAGGAATCCTTGGCGGAAAGCGTCACTTCATATTCCCCCGGAGCGAGTTCCACGGCCTGAGTCCAGGTCTTCTTCATAAGGGATGTCTGCGGCTCGTGATAGAAGTCGGAGAGTATCTTTTTTTCTGTCAATACCTGACCGTCTTTTTTTACGGTAAGGCAGTAGGTGTGCGCAAACTCGTCATCGGTTCCGGCAGGCCAGGTAAACACCACACGATGCAGGCCGTCTTTCACCACGCCTTCATCCTTCCAATCCAGAGAACCTAGCACCGGAGCCTTGTTGGCGGCAGCCACGGCCTTGTGGTCGTACTTGCGAAGATGCGAGCCGTCCTTTGCAGGGTGTTTCATGGTCCAGGGCGCGCCGATGGTGGTCTGGTTGTAGAAGTCCATGCGCACAGCACGCATGTTGCCCTTGTTGTCGAACTGAAGGAGGATGCCCTGCGAGAACTCATCCTTGTCACGCATGATGGTAAGGCCGGCCATATTCTCATATCCGCCGTTTTCAATCGCCATATAGCGGGTGGAGGCAGTTCCCATCACCGTGAAATCGCCCTGCCAAACACTGCGGGGGTCGTTCAGGGGGAAGTGCAGATGACCGCCGAACACCACCGCCTGCGGGTACTTCTTGAGAATATCGGTCAACACGCGCGTGCTCCAGTAGCCTGTATGCTTGGGGTAGTTGTCGTCCAGGTAACTGCCGTAGATGGTATGGTAGATCATAGCGTGGGTTATCACGATCACATACTTGTCCGGTTCCGCCTCAGTAATGGCCTTGAGGTTCTCGTCCAGCCAGCGTAAAGATTCTTCAGGATAGATAACGGGATCGCGGCCGTCCGGGGTGATGGCGAGGATGTGATATCCTCCCACCACATTGTGCCTGCACTCGAACTTCTCCGCCATTTCAGGGTCGCCGACTTCGGTGAGATAGTAGTCTGCACCCAGACGCTTGGTGAACTGCTTGGCTTCCTTATATGTATTCTCGGTCCATTCCTTCCATATGTCGTGATTGCCAACAGTGTAGACCATAGGCATTTCCTTGGGATCGAACACGCTCTCATACAGGCGTTTCCAGTCGTCGATCTCGGTGTACTTCTTGGCGTTCCAGGCAGGGCTGTCCACCAGGTCGCCCACCACCACGACGGCGTCGAGCCCGCCGAACTTCTCAGCGTAGTCGCGCTCCTGGATGAGGGCGCTGCGGAACTTGTATGCTGGAACGGTCTGATAGCCGTTCACGTGCGTATCGCTGATGACGGCAAGATTGGCGACCACCTTTTTGGGATTGAAGTCTTTGGAGAAAGCGGCGACGCTCACAAGCAGGGCAGCGGCAAGAAGAATCTTTCTAAGCATTTTTGAAAAGGGCTTTTACGAGGGCCGGGACATCGGCCACCTTAACAACTTTTATTTCTTTCGGCAGATTGTCGGGGAGAGGAGTGTAGGAACTGACGTAAATACGCTTGAATCCGAGGCGGGCGGCTTCCGCGATGCGGCGGTCAGTCTGCCCTACTGGGCGGATTTCTCCGCTGAGGCCCACTTCCCCGGCAAAACAGCTGTCGCCGGGAAGCGAATAGTCGAAGTTCGAAGAAAGCACCGCTGCGATTACGGCGAGGTCGGCGGCAGGGTCGCTAACCTTGAGGCCACCTGCCATATTCAGGAAGACGTCCTTCGCGCTGAGGTGGAAGCCGGCGCGTTTTTCCAGCACTGCCAGGAGCATATTCAGACGGCGGGTATCAAAGCCTGTGGCGGAGCGCTGGGCAGTGCCGTAAACGGCGCTGGACACCAGGGCCTGGACCTCGAAGAGGAGGGGCCTGGTGCCATCGAGCATTGCGCAGATGGCCGCTCCGCTGAGGCCGGCCTCATGCATGGGGATGAGCATCTCCGAAGGATTCGCGACCTCCCGCAGGCCGGTTCCGGTCATCTCGAAGACAGCTATTTCGGATGTAGATCCGAAACGGTTCTTGATGCTGCGCAGTATCCTGTATGAGCCGCGGTTCTCGCCTTCGAACTGCAGAACGACGTCCACGATATGCTCCAGTATCTTGGGACCGGCGATATATCCGTCCTTGGTGATATGGCCGATGAGGATGACAGGCACGCCGCTCTCCTTCGCGAAGCGCAGCAGCATTGCCGCCACCTCCTTTATCTGGCTAACGCTGCCGGGAGTGGACTCGACAGTTTCGGTGAACATAGTCTGCACCGAATCCACTATCATCAGTTCCGGGCGGATCTCCTCCGCCTCTGCAATGATGGATTCTATCTTCGTTTCGGTGAAGACCAGTGTCTGCTCGTCACCATGGTTATCGGGAGATGTGCCCCCTGCCTCCGCGTTGCTTCGCAACCCTGTACGGGGAAATGCTCCGTCAGGGGGTACTTCTCCCGACGAAAGGGCCAGCCGGTCCGCCCGCATCTTCACCTGACGCGCACTCTCCTCGCCCGTAACATACAGCGTCTTGAGCCCCGACGCCAGGGGAATCTGCAGACTGAGAGTCGATTTGCCAATGCCCGGTTCACCGCCGATCAGCACCAGAGACCCTGGCACTATGCCACCGCCCAGAAGCCTGTCGACTTCCGGTAGGCCGAGCATCAGTCTAGGTTCCTTGCTGCGGTCTATCTCCTTGAGGAGCACCGGTTTGCGTCCGCTGGAAGCCCTTGCAGCCAGGCCTTTGGAACCACTTTTTGCAGATTTCTTCTCTGACGGCGCCTCGACCATGGTGTTCCACTCGCCGCACGCAGGACAGCGCCCCATCCATTTGGAGCTCTCGTTGCCGCAGTTAGTGCAGTACCACATTACCTCATTTCGGCAGCCTCGACTGCCTTGAAGTATTTGTAACTGCTTACGCGAAGTTCACCGGCGGCATCTTCATCAAGGACGACGATTCCGTCCGGATGGTTCTGGAGGGCGGATACTGTATTCTTGTGGGTGATGGGTCCTTCGATAGCCTCACCGATGGCGCGGGCCTTCTTGGGGCCGAATGCCATGATCACAACCTCCTTAGCCTCGAGCACGGTGGCTACGCCTACCGACATCGCCTGCTTGGGGACGAGATTGACGTCTCCGCCGAAGAAGCGTGAGTTCACGCGGATAGTGTCGTCGGTAAGGGTGACTACGCGGGTACGGCTCTGAAGAGGGGAGAAGGGCTCGTTGAATGCGATGTGCCCGTCCTCGCCGATACCTCCCAGGAAGAGGTCGAATCCACCGGTGGCGGCGATCTTCTCTTCGTAGGATGCACATTCGGCTGCGAGGTCGGGTGCGTTGCCGTCCAGGATGTGGATGTTCTCGCGGGGAATGTCGATATGATTGAACAGGTTGTTGTACATAAAGCTGTGGTAACTCTCCGGATGCTCGACGGGAAGACCCACGTACTCATCCATATTGAAAGTTATCACATTCTTGAAAGAGACCTCGCCAGCCTTGTTCATACGGACGAGTTCAGCGTACACCTTGAGCGGAGTAGATCCGGTAGGGAGTCCGAGCACGAAGGGCTTGGACGAAACTTTTGCCTTGGCGTTGATTGCCCCGGCGATATGATGCGCCACCCACATGGCGGCCTCTTTCTCTGTGTCTCTGATTATTACTTTCATTTCGTTGTTGTTTTAGATTCCTTCACTTCGTTCGGAATGACAGGTTAGCGAAGTCGAAGGAAAACTTCTATAGCCTGATATTCAGCCATACCAAGTTCGTCATAGTGCTGTGCCGTGGCCTGAGTGCGGTCTTCGGCGCGCTGCCAGAACTCGCGTGGATCCTCGCCTGGGAAGGGCACGATGTCCTTCTGGGAAAGGTGACGGTAGATTGCATGGCGTTTTTCGATGAGTTCGTCCGGGCTGAGGGGGACAGCCATGTCGACGCGGGCAAGTTCCCACTCCATCCAGGCTCCGCGATAGAGCCAGATGTGGCAGTCAGGAATCCAGGATGCACCTTCCTCTTTGAGTTGCTCGAATGCCTCGAGGGCGGCCTCCGTGCATACACGGTGAGTACCGTGAGGGTCGGCAAGGTCGCCGGCCATGTATATCTGGTCCGGCTTGATGGAATCCATAAGGTCCTTGATAATGTCCACGTCCACCTGGCTGCAGGGCAGTTTGCGTATGCCGCCGCTCTCATAGAATGGCAGGTTCAGGAAGTGGATGTGGTCATTTTCCATGCCGAAGGAATGGTCTGCCCCACGGGCCTCGCTTCGGCGGATGGCGGCCTTGATATCCAGCAGTTTACGGGGCTCGGGTTCGCCGGGAATCTTGGAATCTATCAGAGCCTTCACCTCTGCTGTGCGGTCGCCGAATCCGAGTTGATATGCGGCATCCATGTGCTGCATTACCACAGAGTCATGAACGGCCACGTTTCCGGATGTCTGATAGGCAACATGCACATCATGTCCCTGATGTACCAGACGGATAAAGGTGCCACCCATGGAGATTACATCGTCGTCCGGATGGGGAGAAAGGATGAGGACCTTCTTGGGGAAGGGCTTTGATGCCACGGGACGTGTGCTGTCATCGGCATTGGGCTTACCCCCCGGCCAGCCGGTGATAGTATGCTGGAGATCGTTGAAAACCTGGATATTAACCTGGTTGAAACCGCCCATGACATCGAGCAGTTCCTCCAGGGAATGCTGCAGATAATCGGCATGGGTAAGTTTCAGTATGGGTTTGTGGACCTGCTGGCAGAGCCAGATGACCGCCTTGCGGCGGAATTTGGGCGTCCATTCGCAGGGGCCGATAAGCCAAGGGGCCACCACTCGCGTGAGAAGACTGCCGGACACCTCGTCGACAAACATCCTTACATTGTGATGGTGCTGGAAGTAACTTGCAGGACAATCTGCCCCGATCTCTCCTTCAACTATGCGGGCCACAGCCTCTGCCTTTGTCTCGCCCCAGGCCATGAGGATGACCTTCTTGGCGCTCATCATGGTGCTGATGCCCATGGTGATAGCCTCTTTGGGTGTGACAGATATATCCCCGTTGAAGTAGCGCGCCTGACGTTTGCGGCTGGGATAACTCAGCAGCACGGTGCGTGTACGGCTCTGCTCGGAGGAGCCGGCTTCGTTGAATCCGACCTGTCCCTGCTCGCCGATTCCCATGATAAGAAGGTCCAGTCCGCGGGCGGAGGCGTCGAAGCGTGCACAATAAGCAGCGACTTCGTCATGCGACACGGTTCCGTTAGGGATGTGGATATTCTCCGGAAGGATATCGATATTGTTCAGCAACTCGAGATGCAGGTTGCGATTGCGGCTCTGCATATCGGTCGCCGACGACGGGTAATACTCGTCGATACTGAACACGGCGACATTCTTGAAAGATATCTTTCCCTCACTATAGTAGCGGGAAAGCACCTTGTAAAGAGATGCCGGGGTGGCACCGGTCGTCAGGCCAAGCCTGAAGAGCCCCCCCGGATTCTCTTTTTCGTGATTCTTGATTGCTTCGACAACGATGTCGGCCAATTTACGGCTACCCTCGGTAGAGTCTGAATAAACATCCGTATAAATCTTATCGTATCCGTGAAGGATATCTTCCGGCAGGTTTTGGGTAATCAGGCCACCGTCCTCAGGCAACGTAAAATGTCTCATAATATATTAAAGCAAATGAAGTCCAACAGTAAGTCCGGCCATAACGATGGATACCATGCTCATCAGTTTGATGAGGATGTTCAGCGAAGGTCCGGATGTATCTTTGAAGGGATCTCCCACGGTATCACCGACTACGGTTGCATGATGGCTGTCGGAATTCTTGCCGCCGAAGTGACCCTCCTCCACATATTTCTTGGCATTATCCCAGGCACCGCCGGAGTTCGACATGAACACGGCCAGCACGAAGCCGGCGCCGAGACCGCCGATAAGGAGGCCGAGGACCCCTGCGACACCCAGCACGATGCCGGTGATCACAGGAACCAGGATGGCGATGATGGCAGGACCGAGCATCTCATGCTGGGCAGCCTTGGTGGAAATCTCCACGCAGCGCTTGTAATCCGGTGTACCTTCTCCGGTGAGGATGCCCTTGATTTCGCGGAACTGGCGGCGGACCTCGATGACCATCTTGCCGGCAGCACGTCCTACCGCGTTCATGGTAAGGCCGCAGAATAGGAATGCCATCATTGCTCCGATAAATACTCCAGCAAGCACGGAAGGATTCATAAGGCTGACATTGTAGTTGTTGAGGATGTCGAGGATGCTGGCATCGGCAGCGGCGACCATATCTCCCGCAACGGAAAGCACCTTCTCGCCCGTACGCTCAAGGGCGATCTTGATTTCCTCGATGTAGGATGCAAGCAGTGCGAGGGCCGTCAAGGCAGCCGAACCGATAGCGAAACCCTTTCCGGTAGCGGCGGTGGTATTTCCCAGGGCATCAAGGACATCCGTACGCTCGCGTACTTCAGGATCCAGTTCGCTCATCTGGGCGTTGCCGCCTGCATTATCTGCGATGGGGCCGTATGCATCGGTGGCAAGGGTGATACCCAGGGTGGAGAGCATACCTACAGCCGCGATGGCTACGCCGTAGAGGCCCTTGGAAAGGTTGGCGGCGGTCAGCATGTTGGCGACATCGAAGTTGATTGCGAAGAGATATGCCAGGATGATGGCGCAGGCGATTGCGATGACGGGGATGGCGGTAGAAACCATTCCGAGGCCAACACCATTGATGATGACGGTCGCAGGGCCCGTCTGGGAAGCTTCAGCCAGTTTCTGCGTAGGCTTGTAAGAGTGCGAAGTGTAGTACTCCGTAGCTTTGCCGATGATTACGCCTGCGAGGAGGCCGGCGACCACGGAGAAACTGAGTTGCCACCAGTTCTCGAAGCCGAGAAGATAGAGGACACCGAAGGTCGCGACACCGCTCAGGGCAGCGGCAAGGTTGGTGCCTACGCTCATGCTCTTGAGCAACTGGGCCATGCCTGCGCCTTCCTTGGTGCGGACGGTGAAGATGCTGAGCACGGAGAGCACCACGCCGATTGCGGCGATGAGCATAGGGGCGAGGATGGCGCGCATCTGCATGTCGTCGCCTGCCCCATAGAATGCGGATGCACCCAATGCCATGGTGGAGAGGATGGAACCACAGTAACTTTCATAAAGGTCTGCACCCATACCGGCCACGTCACCCACATTGTCACCCACGTTATCGGCGATGGTGGCGGGGTTGCGCGGATCGTCCTCGGGGAGATCTGTTTCCACCTTACCTACCAGGTCGGCGCCCACATCTGCGGCCTTGGTGTAGATACCTCCGCCCACACGGGCGAAGAGGGCCTGGGTGGATGCGCCCATTCCGAAGGTAAGCATAGTAGTGGTAATGACCACCATCTTCTGTGCGGTGGTAGCGTCTTCAACGAAGGCATTCAATAGCAGGAACCAGAGGGCAATATCCAGAAGGCCAAGTCCTACCACGGTGAGACCCATGACAGCACCGGAGCGGAAGGCCACCTTCAGGCCGGCGTTCAGGCTGCGACGCGCCGCATTTGCGGTGCGGCCGGATGCATATGTGGCTGTGCGCATGCCGATGAAGCCTGCAAGTCCGGAGAAGAAACCTCCGGTGAGGAATGCGAACGGCACCCAGGGGTTCTGTACACCGAATCCGTATGCCAGCACGGCAAAGAAAACGGCCAGCACAGCGAACACGATAATCACTACTTTGTACTGCTGTTTGAGGTAAGCCATAGCTCCCTCACGCACGAACTGTGCGATTTTCTTCATTGTAGGCGTTCCCTCATCTTCCTTCTTCATTTGCGCATAGAAGATTGCGGCGAAAACAAGCGCCACGACCGAAGCAACGGGAACTGCATAGAATAGCGGGTTCATATAGTTTTGTTTTAGTTACAATATGCAAAGATAAAAAAAGAAGGGAGAAACCGAAATTCCTCCCTTCACTTTTGCGGCTGTTTTATTCAGCCTTCGGCTCCTCTGCCTGGGCCTCTGCGGGTGCTTCTGCTGCGGGAGCCTCTTCGGCGGGCGCTGCTTCAGCCTTCTTCGCGCGGCTGCGGCGGGTGGTCTTCTTAGCCTCCTTCTTGGTGCTGCCTGCGAGGGCTGCCTCGTTGAAGTCGACGAACTCGATCAGAGCCATCTCAGCGGCATCTCCCTGACGGAAGCCGACATGGAGGATACGGAGGTATCCGCCGGGACGATCGGCAATCTTGGGGGCGATGGTGCGGAAAAGTTCGCTGACGGCGTTCTTGTCCTTGAGATAACTGAAGACGACGCGGCGGTTGTGCGTTGTGTCTTCCTTGCTCTTGGTGATAAGCGGTTCAAGATAAGGCTTGAGAGCCTTGGCCTTGGCCTCGGTGGTCACGATCCTCTTGTGGAGAATCAGCGAGGAAGCCATGTTGGCGAGGAGGGCCTTGCGATGTCCGCTCTTGCGACCGAGATGATTAACTGCTTTATTGTGTCTCATCGTTAGATATTCTTTTTCTTGGGTTCAATATTGTACTTGGTGACATCCATTCCGAACGAGAGTTTCATCTTCTCCACCAGCAGGTCGATCTCGTTGAGCGACTTGCGTCCGAAGTTGCGGAACTTCATGAGTTCGGCGCGGCTGTAGGACACCAGATCGGCGAAAGTGTCGATGTCGGCGGCCTTGAGGCAGTTGAACGCGCGGACAGAAAGTCCCATATCGGAGAGTTTGGTGAGAAGGACGTGCCTCATGCGGAGGCTCTCCTCGTCAAGTTCCTTGCTTTCGGTCTCAAGAGGGCTCTCGAGAGAGATCTTGTTGTCGTCGGTAAAGAGCTTGAAGTGGTATATGAGGATGTTTGCTGCATCCTGAAGAGCAGCGCTCGGAGAAATGGAACCGTCGGTTTCAATCTCAAGGTTGAGCTTCTCGTAGTCAGTCTTCTGCTCGACACGCCAGTTGTCCACGCTCCAGTTGACCTTGCGGATAGGGGTGTAGATAGCGTCTACCGGAATTGTTCCGATAGGAGTGTTCTCGTCGCGGGATTCCTCAGCAGGAACGAAACCGCGGCCCCTCGTGATGAGGATGTTGATTTCGAGTTTTACTGAAGGCTCAAGAGAGCAGATGTGCTGATCAGGGTTTAACACCGTGAAAGAAGACAATCCTTTTGAGATGTCCTCCGCCTTGAACTCCTGCTTGCCGCTGATGACGATCCGGGCCTCTTCGCTGTCGACACCTTCGACCATCCTCTTGAAACGTACCTGCTTGAGGTTGAGGATGATGTCCTGCATGCCTTCGATGACGCCGGGAATCGTTGCAAATTCCTGGTCGACACCGTTAATGCGAATCTGGCTGATGGCGAATCCTTCGAGGGAAGCGAGAAGTATGCGTCGGAGGGCATTGCCGATAGTCTGGCCGTAACCCGGCTCGAGAGGGCGGAATTCGAAACGTCCGAGGGTATCGGAACCTTCGAGCATAATGACCTTGTCAGGTTTCTGGAATGCTAAGATTGCCATAATTGCTGGGTGTTAAATGTTACTTGGAGTACAGGTCGACGATGAGCTGCTCGTTGATGTTTTCGGGAATGTCGGCACGGAGGGGGACATTCAGGAACTTGCCGCTGAGGGTCTGCGCGTCGAACTCCAGCCAGGAGTACTTGGATGCACCTGCGACAGCAGCCGTGATGACCTCGAGGTTCTTGCTCCTTTCGCGTACGGCGATGACGTCACCGGCCTTTACGGTTGCGGAAGGAATGTTGCAGACGGAACCGTTGAGTGTGATGTGACGATGGCTGACGAGCTGGCGTGCGGCTGCCCTGGAGGGAGCGATGCCAAGACGGTATACCACGTTGTCGAGACGGCTCTCAAGGAGGAGGATGAGGTTCTCACCCTTCTGGCCGCTCATGCGGGAAGCCTTGTTGTAGGTGTTGTGGAACTGACGCTCGAGCACACCATACATATATTTGACTTTCTGCTTCTCTTTCAACTGGACACCATACTCCTTGCTCTTCTTGCGCTTTGCAGCGAGTCCGTGCTGTCCCGGAGGATAGTTTCTCTTTTCAAAATCTTTGTCTGCACCGAAGATGGGTTCGCCGAACTTACGGGCGATCTTGGTGGTAGGTCCTGTATATCTTGCCATAGTTTCTTGTCTTTAAACGTTAAACTTTACGACGGCCTTTCGGACGGCAACCATTGTGAGGCATAGGGGTCACGTCGACGATCTCGGTGACAATGATGCCTGCATTGTTGATGGTGCGGATTGCGGATTCACGTCCGGCGCCAGGACCCTTTACGAATACTTTCACTTTGCGAAGACCTGCATCATAAGCAGTCTTGGCGGCATCTTCTGCGGCCATCTGGGCAGCGTACGGAGTGTTCTTCTTGGAACCACGGAAACCGCACTTGCCAGCTGAACCCCAGCTGATCACCTGCCCCTGAGCATTGGTCAGAGACACGATTACGTTGTTGAAAGTGGAGGAGATATGGGCCTGCCCATAAGCTTCCACCTTGACAACTCTCTTGGATGTTGTTGTTTTCTTTGCCATAATTCAACTGCTTTTACTTGGTCGCCTTCTTCTTGTTGGCAACAGTCTTCTTCTTACCCTTGCGGGTACGGGCGTTGTTCTTGGTGCTCTGCCCGCGGACAGGGAGGCCGACACGGTGACGGATTCCACGGTAGCAACCGATATCCATGAGTCGCTTGATGTTCATCTGAACGGTGGAACGGAGTTCACCTTCAATCTTGAGCTCACCGACTTCGGCACGGATTGCTGCGGTCTGTGCGTCATCCCAGTCGCCAACCTTGATAGTAGGATCGATGCCGCACTTCTCCAGGATCTTGGAAGCAGTGCTGCGGCCGATTCCGTAGATGTAGGTAAGGCCTACATCACCTCTTTTGTTGTTTGGTAAATCAACACCGGCTATTCTTGCCATAATTATACTTTTACTTAATTGTTAGACAATTGATTATCCCTGGCGCATCTTGAACTTGGGGTTCTTTTTGCAGATCACGTAAAGACGGCCTTTACGCTTCACGATCTTGCAATCTTCACTGCGCTTCTTGATGGATGTTTTGACTTTCATATCGTGGTAATTTTATTTGTATCTGAAAGATATTCTGCCCTTGGTCAAATCGTAAGGCGAAATCTCAACTCTTACTTTGTCGCCCAGAAGAATGTGGATAAAGTTCATACGCATCTTCCCCGAAATGTTGCAGAGAAGCACGTGACCGTTCTCAAGCTCGACCTTGAACATCGCGTTTGGAAGGGTCTCTATAACCTTTCCATCTTGTTCTATTGCTACTTGTTTAGACATTGAATATTAAGCGTTAAAAAATGATCTTGGGATCTTTCTCGATAAAATCGAAGGTAGACAGCTGCTCAGCTTTGCCGCGACGGATAACAACCGTCAGTTCGTAATGAGCGGAGTTGCTGCGGTCGGAAGTGTGCACAGACCAACCATTACGGTCGAGGTACACGCTGCGCCCGCCGGCATTCACCATAGGCTCAATACAGATAGTCATTCCGTCCACCAGTTTGGGACCGTGGCCCTGGCGCCCGAAATTAGGCACGCCCGGAGCCTCGTGCATTTCCCTCCCGATTCCGTGACCTTCAAGTTCACGGACGATGGAGAAACCGAACGACTCGACGTAAGATTGCACCGCGTATCCGATGTCGCCGACCCTGTTGCCCGCCACAGCCGCCTCTATGCCCTTGTAGAGCGAGGCCTTCGTCACGTCGAGGAGCCTGCGGGTCTCCGCACTCACCTCCCCGACAGGGAAGGTGTATGCGGAATCACCGTTATAGCCCTTATACAGCGTGCCGATGTCCGCGGTGACGATATCGCCCTCCTTGAGAACATAGTCGGACGGAAATCCGTGCACGACGACATCGTTCACCGAAGCGCAGATTGCTGCGGGGAAACCCTCGAATCCGAGGAAAGAAGGAATCGCTCCATGGTCGCGGATGAAAGTCTCGGCCACCCTGTTCAACTCTTTGGTTGTCACACCGGGGGCAACCGTCTTACCGACTTCCGCCAGAGTCTTGCTGACTATTATGGCATTCTCGCGAAGGAGCGCAATCTCTTCCTCTGTCTTGGGTCTTACCATCTCACTTCTGGATTTTCAAAGAACTACATGCCCGAGCGTCCGGTAAGGCGGCCGGTCTTCATCAGGCCGTCATAGTGACGCATAAGCAGATAACTTTCAATCTGCTGCAGAGTGTCGAGAACGACACCGACAAGGATCAGAAGCGAAGTTCCTCCATAGAAACTTGCGAACGAATCCGTGACGCCGAAGTTCCTGGCAAATGCAGGCATGATGGATATGATCGCCAGGAAGATGGAACCGGGGAGGGTGACCTTGCTCATGATGGAGTCAAGATATTCCACGGTTTTCTTGCCAGGCTTCACACCCGGTATGAAACCACCATTCCTCTTCATGTCTTCTGCCATCATGGTGGGGTTCACCGTAACGGCGGTATAGAAGTATGTGAAGATGATGATGAGAATTGCAAAGATGAAGTTGTACCAGAATCCGGTATAGTTACCAAGCGTTGCTGCAAGGCCGCGGGTTGCATCCCATCTCGAGAAAATGAGAGGGAAGAGCATGAGGGCCTGTGCGAAGATGATAGGCATGACGCCGGCAGCATTGATCTTAAGAGGGATGTACTGACGGACACCGCCGTACTGACGGTTGCCGATAACACGCTTCGCATACTGCACGGGAACGCGGCGGACCGCCTGAACCAGTGCGATAGCGGCAATGATGACGAAGAACCAGATAAGGAACTCGACAATGAGCAGAAGAAGACCTCCGTTGGTGGTGGAGAGTTTCTCGCCGACTTCAGCCGCGATTGCGAAAGGCAGGCGGGCTACGATACCTATCATGATGATGAGGGAGATACCGTTACCGATACCGCGGTCGGTGATACGCTCGCCGAGCCACATCACAAACATCGAACCGGCCATCAGGATGAGGGTGGATACGAGGTTGTATGCGAAGTTGCTCCAACCGAGACGGTTCACGGCGATGAATGCCTGACCGGGAATCTGATTGTGAAGTGCAGCGATGTAGGCAGGTCCCTGGATGCAGATGATCAGGATGGTGAGATACCTGGTTAACTGATTCATCTTCTTGCGCCCGCTTTCGCCTTCCATCTGGAGTTTGCGGAAGTAAGGCACAAACACACCAAGAAGCTGGACTACGATGGATGCCGAGATGTAGGGCATCACACCGAGCGCAAAGATTGAAGCATTGCCGAATGCACCGCCGGAGAACATGTTCAACAGACCTACGAGGCCGCTGGAAGCAGTGTTCTGGAGTTTGGCGAGCATGGTGGCATCGATGCCGGGGAGCACGATGAAGCAACCGAGCCTGTACACCAGGATGAGCCCCAGGGTGTACAGGAGGCGCTTACGCAGCTCTTCAATCTTGAAGATGTTCTTGATTGTCTCGATAAACTTCTTCATTGTTATTCATTTACGACTGCCTTTCCACCGGCAGCTTCGATTTTAGCGATTGCAGATTTGCTGAATGCGTCAGCCTTGACGGTGACGGCGACAGAGATCTCACCATTGCCAAGGACCTTTACAAGGTCGTTCTTTCCGGCGAGTCCTGCAGCCTTGATATCATCAACGGTAATCTCGGCAGCCTTGGAGGCCTCGGCGATTGCATTGATGGTAGCAACATTGACAGCGGTATATTCAACGCGGGTGGGATTGGTGAAGCCGAACTTGGGAAGACGCCTCTGAATAGGCATCTGGCCGCCTTCGAAACCAATCTTATGCTCGTAACCGGCACGTGCCTGAGCACCTTTGGTACCACGGGTGGCAGTGCCGCCCTTGCCGGAACCCTGGCCACGGCCCAATCTTTTCTTTGCGTTCTTTACAGAACCTGCAGCAGGTGTAAGATTATTAAGTTTCATGGTCTGTTCCTCCTTTAGTCGATTACTTCGTATTTTACGAGATGCGCCACCTTGGCAAGCTGGCCGCGGGTGATAGGGGTATCCTCAACCTCAACGGTGTGGCGGATACGGCGGATACCGAGTGCGCGGAGATTATCCTTCTGACGCTTGGTCTCACCGTTTGTGCTTATAGTCTGGGTAATTCTGAGTTTTGCCATGGTTCTTTCCTCCTAGCCTTTAAAAACTTTACTCATAGGAATTCCGCGCAGACCGGCGACGGTATAAGCGTCGCGCATTTCGGTAAGTGCGGCCACGGTAGCCTTCACGAGGTTGTGAGGGTTGGAAGAACCCTTGCTCTTTGCAAGCACGTTCTGGATGCCTGCGCTCTCGAATACGGCACGCATAGCACCACCGGCCTTTACACCGGTACCGGGAGCTGCGGGTTTCATGAATACCCTTGCACCGCCGAATGCGGATTCCTGCTCATGAGGGATGGTGGTGTTGATGACGGGGACCTTTACGAGGTTCTTCTTTGCATCCTCCACACCCTTGGCGATAGCCGCAGTGACTTCGTTGGCTTTTCCAAGACCATAGCCTACAACGCCGTTCTCGTCACCTACGACTACGATAGCAGCAAAGCGGAAGTGACGACCACCCTTAGTGACCTTGGTCACACGCTGGATGGCAACGAGCCTGTCCTTCAGTTCGAGGTCAGACGTCTTAACTCTTTTAACATTTGTATTTGCCATAGTCTTTCCTGTTAGAATACGAGGCCGCCTTCACGGGCAGCATCTGCCAAACTTTTAACACGTCCGTGGAAGAGATAACCTCCGCGGTCGAAACATACGGTGCTGACACCTGCTGCGAGGGCGCGCTCTGCAACTGCCTTGCCGACGATTGCAGCGGCCTCGATGCCGGTCTTGCCCTTGCATTCTGCTGCAAGAGCCTTGTCGTTGGATGCGGCTGCGGCAAGGGTCTTGCCTGCCTCATCATCGATCACCTGAGCATAGATCTGCTTGTTGCTTCTGAAGACTACAAGACGCGGGCGCTCTGCGGTGCCGTTGACGTGCTTGCGGATACGGTAGTGGATCCTTTTTCTTCTTGCTATTCTACTTAATGCCATAATTCTGTCCTCCTTTATTTAGCAGCAGCAGTCTTGCCTGCCTTGCGACGAAGTTGTTCACCGACGAACTTGATACCCTTGCCCTTGTAAGGTTCAGGCTTGCGGAATGAGCGGATCTTGGCGGCAACCTGGCCGACGAGTTGCTTGTCGCAGCTCTTGAGAACCAGTTTGGGGGTTTCTCCCTTCTTGATCTCGGGAACCTCGGCCTTCACCTCTGCAGGAAGCATGAGATGGATTTCGTGGGAATAACCGAGAGAGAAGACAAGGAGTTGGCCCTGTACGGCTACACGGTAGCCGACGCCGACGAGCTCCTGCTTGATAGTGAATCCTTCACTTACGCCGACGACCATGTTGTGCACCAGGGCGCGGTACAGACCGTGCATGCTGCGGTGACGGGGCTGGTCCGTCGGGCGGGTGAATTTGATCTCGTTGTCCTCGATGGTGACAGTGATGTCCGGATCAACTTTCTGGCACATCTCACCAAGAGGTCCTTTCACCTTCACAACGTTGCCGTCTAGGAGCTGTACGCTCACCCCGGCCGGAAGGTTTACAGGTAATTTACCAATTCGTGACATTTGTATTGTTCTTTATAAAATTAATATACGTAGCAAATAATCTCTCCGCCGATGCCGAGTTCCTTTGCTTCCTTGTCGGTAAGCAGGCCCTTGGAGGTAGAGATGACAGCGATGCCGAGTCCGTTAAGGACGCGGGGCATGTCCTCTACGCCGGTGTACTGCCTGAGGCCGGGGGTGGATACGCGCTCGATCTTCTTGATAGCGGGCATCTTGGTCTCGGGATGGTACTTGAGAGCGATCTTGATGGTGTTGTACGGAGTGCCTTCAACTACCTTGTAGCTGAGGATGTATCCTTTCTCGCACAGAATCTTGGTGAGAGCTTCCTTCATCTTGGAAGAGGGAATCTCGACCACCTTCTTGCCTGCCAGATAGGCATTGCGGATCCTGGTAAGGAAATCTGCGATGGGATCAGTCATATCGTTAATCTTTTAATATTCTACCAACTTGCCTTCTTTACACCCGGGATAAGACCGTTGCTGGCCATCTCGCGGAACTGAATACGGCTGAGGCCGAATGCCCTCATGTATCCTTTGGGACGACCGGTAAGAGAGCAACGATTATGAAGACGAACGGGGCTGGCGTTCTTGGGGAGCTTGTCGAGAGCAGCCCAGTCACCTGCTTCCTTGAGAGCCTTCCTCTTTTCGGCGTATTTGGCAACCAGTTTTGCGCGCTTTACTTCGCGGGCTTTCATTGATTCTTTTGCCATATCTCTTAGTTGTTATGTTTCTTGAAAGGCAGACCGAAGGCGGCGAGCAGGGCCTTGCACTCCTCGTCGGACTTGGCTGTAGTTACGAAAGTGATCTCCATCCCGTGGATGCGGGGGTTCTTGTCGATGTCGATCTCGGGGAAGATGATCTGCTCCTTGATACCGAGGGTGTAGTTTCCGCGGCCGTCCATGTTCTCGGCTATACCGTTGAAGTCACGGATACGGGGCAGGGTGACACGGATGAGTTTCTCGAGGAACTCGTACATCTTGACGTCGCGAAGGGTGACCTTGCAACCTACAGGCATTCCTTTACGGAGCTTGAAGTTGGAGATGTCTTTGCGGGAGATGGTGATGACAGCCTTCTGTCCGGTGATGAGGGAAAGTTCTGCGGCTGCATCTTCGACGAGTTTCTTGTCCTGGGTAGCGTCGCCGACACCTTCGTTGATGGTAATCTTTACGAGGCGGGGAGCTTCCATGATGGTATTGTAGTTAAACTGCTTGACGAGTTTGTCAGCAATTTCTTCCTTATAGGCCTTCTTCAGAGCAGGAACGTAACCCTTGGGGGTCTTCTGCTGATCTGCTGTTGCTTTCTTTGCCATAATTACTTAATCTCCTGTCCTGATTTTTTAGCTACGCGAACCTTCTTGCCGTCCACAGTCTTGTAACCTACGCGGGTAGGAACAGCCTTGGCTGCGGTCGAAGTGGGATCGAGCAGATTCACGTTGGAAATATGGATTGCGGCCTCCTGCTTGACGATACCGCCCTGAGGCTGCTTGGAATTGGGCTTCGTGTGCTTGCTCACGAGGTTGACGCCCTCGACAATCACACGGTCCTTCTCGGTGAGAACGGAAAGAACCTTGCCGGTCTTGCCTTTATCGTTACCGGAATTTACATACACGGTGTCACCTTTCTTGATCTTGAACTTTTTCATACTTCTGATTAATTAAAGGACCTCCGGTGCCAGTGAAACGATTTTCATGTAATTCTCGCGGAGTTCTCGGGCAACGGGGCCGAAGATACGGGTTCCGCGAAGTTCGCCTGCATTGTTCAGGAGAACGCATGCATTGTCGTCGAAACGGATGTAAGAACCATCGACGCGGCGAATTTCTTTCTTAGTGCGTACGACCACAGCCCTGGAGACTGTACCCTTCTTGGCGTCACCGCCAGGAATCGCACTCTTCACTGCGACGACGATGGTGTCGCCGACAGTGGCATAACGGTGGTGGGTACCGCCAAGCACACGGATGCAAAGGACTTCCTTAGCACCGCTGTTGTCGGCCACCTGTAGACGTGTTTCCTGCTGTATCATAACTACTTAGCTTTTTCTACAATTTTTTCTACTCTCCAGTTCTTGGTCTTGCTCAGAGGACGTGTTTCCATGATGAGGACGGTATCGCCCTCGCCGCACTCGTTCTTCTCATCGTGAGCAACGAACTTTGTGGTCTTTTTAACGAACTTTCCGTACAAGGGATGCTTCTCTTTGCGTTCTACGGCAACTACGACGGTCTTATCCATCTTGTTGCTGACCACGACGCCCTGTCTTTCCTTACGAAGATTTCTTTCCATAATTAGTTCTGTTTTTCTTTTTCAGCGAGGATCGTGATCATCAGAGCAATATCCTTGCGGAGTTTCTTGAATTTGGAAGTGTCCTCCAATGGAGAAATAGCGTGATTGATCTTCATGGTGTCGAGATTTCCCTTCTCGATCTGGATGCGGTCGCGCAGGTCTGCTACAGACATTTCGCGTGCTTCTGCTGCTTTCATACTCTTTTCTTCTCCATTAAATTATTCCACATAATCCCTGCGGACGATGAATTTGGTCGCAACGGGGAGTTTGTTAGCGCCAAGACGCATTGCTTCCTTGGCAATCTCGAGGGAAACACCCTCTGCCTCGAAGATGATGCGGCCGGGAGTAATGGGAGCGACGAATCCGTAGGGATCGCCCTTACCCTTACCCATACGGGTATCGAGAGGTTTCTTGGTAACCGGCTTCACAGGGAATACACGGATCCACAACTGGCCCTCACGGTTCATCTTACGGGTGATGGCCTGACGTGCAGCCTCGATCTGCTGGGCAGTGAGCCAGCAATTCTCAAGGTTCTTGAGACCGAAGGAACCGAATGCAAGCTGGTTGCCACGCTGGGCCATACCCTTCATGCGGTTCTTCTGTTCCCTTCTGTACTTTGTTCTCTTAGGTTGTAACATTTTACTGTTATTTTAAAAATTTGTATTTTCAAGCCAAATCCCTGATAATCAGCGTCTTAAGCTATTATAGGGCAGATTTTTGGGATGCAAAGTTACAAAAAATTTCTTTACGCGCAAGGTTTTTGGCAAATATTTTGAACGTTTTCGACGCAAAAAAGTGATAGTCAACTATTGATTTTTCAAACACTTACAAACGCGGAGAAAAAATATTTTTACTACCTTTGCGACCGTGAAAAGAATTGTGCTGATAACACTCTGTTTCCTTATGTGCCTCCCAGCCATCGGACAGAGGAAGAAACAGGCGGAAAAGTTCCCCATGTACTATGTGGTCGACGAGAACGGCGACACAACCTTCGTGGATTCGCTGGATCCGGTATGGTGTTTCCCAAAAGGGACAAGGCTGAAGAAAGGCGACTGGCGTAAGCAATACAAGATGGTCTACAACTTCAACAAAGTTTATCCCTATGCCATTGCCGGGCGCAAGATGATGCGCCAGGTCGACAGTGTGATAGCGGCCGATGTCACCAAGCGCAGCCAGCGCAACGCCTATACCCACGATGTGATGATCGAACTCTTTACCATCTTTGCCGGGGACATCAAGAAGATGAGTATCTCGCAGGGAGTCATGCTGATGCGCCTGGTAGACAGGGAATGCGGAATTCCCCCCTTCGAGATCATCAAACAGTACCGGAGTTCCTTCTCCGCCAACTTCTGGCAGCTGATCGCCAGGATGTTCGGACAGAACCTAAAGAAGCGTTACGACCCCCAAGGAGAAGATGCCAAACTCGAGGAACTTGTGGGGATATGGAACAAGGGGCACTGGGACTCCTTCTACTACGCCGTCTTCTTCGACCATCCGACCAAGACAGTCATCAAGCGTGACTACCTGCAGAGCACGGTCGCTTCGCGCGAAGACAAGCGCAAGCGCAAGGAAGAAGAGGCCAATCTGATGCGCCAGGGCCTCAAGGAAGCAAAGGAGATGCTGAAAGAAGATTAGACCACCGTCAAGCTTTCTCCGTCGAAGCAGGCATAGTGCACTCCGCCCGCAATCCAGTCTTTGAGAACGATCAGACGTCCGCCGGATGGCAAGGCGAGGTCTACGGCATCGTGGAAATGTCCGAAGATGAAATAATCCGCCTGTTTGTCCATACAGAATTTATAGAGAGGCTCGTCCTCCCCGCGGAACTTGTAGCCCCCGTGTTTGCGGCGGTTGGAATTGCTCCAGTCCGTGCCGAAACGGAAGGCCAGCCAGGGATGCAGGCCGCTGAAGAGTATCTGCAGGAAGCGGCAATGGAAGATGCTCAAAAGCACGCGATAGCCGAATTTGGCACCACCCAGCCCGTCTCCGTGGCCGAGAAGGAAACGCTTGCCATCGATCTCCACCGCCTGCGGCTGGAGAACTTTCTTTATCCCCAGGCTCTCGAAGAAAGAGTAGCACCAGATATCGTGGTTGCCGGGGATGAAATACACTTCTATTCCTTCGGACACCATTTGTATAAGTTCGCTGAGCACCCGGGCACCTTCGCGCGGTACGACGTCGCGGTATTCATACCAGAAATCCCAGATATCCCCGAGGAGCCATAGTGTCTTGGTTTCCGGGGTGCGGATGCTGCGCAGCCACCGCACGAAACGCTCCTCGCGCCCAGCAGGATCGTTCGCCTTGAGCCCGAGGTGGATGTCCGCCACGAAATATGTCTTCGTCCTCTCCATCTACGCGAAGATAAGTACGAGTATGCCCACGATTGCGCAGTAGAGCGCGAACCAGCTGAGGCGGGCCTTGCGCACGAGCGCTATCATCACCTTGCAAGCGAAAAGGCCGGAGATGAATGCGGCCATGAATCCCACCGCAAGCGGCAGCAGGCCTATCGAAGAGGCCGCCATATCTCCCCCGACAAGGTCGAGGAAGGCCTCGCCCAGGATGGGCACGAGCACCATCAGGAACGAGAACTGGGCCATAACCTCGCGCTTCACTCCGCAGATGAGACCTGTGGAGATGGTCGTGCCCGAGCGGGAAAGGCCGGGGATCACGGCCAGAGCCTGACCTATGCCCACAGCAAATGCCTGCCAATATTTTATGCCGTTGCGGGCCTTATTCTCCGCCTGGGCTTTCTTGGACGCAAAATCAGAGAAGAACAGCAGCATTGCGGTAACTATCAGTGCGAGTCCCACCACCATCATCGATGCGAACAGATTCTCGACGTAGTCCTTGAAGAACATGCCCACCACGAACACGGGAATCATCGACACGACAATCTTGAGTACATAGTCGGTCTCGTCGTTCATCTTGAACTTGAAGAGCCCCCGGAGGAGTTTCCATATCTCTTTGCGGAATACCACAATCGTGCTGAGCACGGTGGCAGCATGCACGGTGACTTCGAAAACAAGGTCGCCCGAAGCCTCGACTCCAAGGAGTTCACGGCCTATGGTAAGATGTCCGCTGCTGCTGACCGGCAGAAATTCGGTAAGGCCCTGCACAAGGCCGAGGATCAGTGCTTCCAGCCAACTCATTTCGCATCCCTCCTCATTATCGCCACAACCATCACCACAATCCCGGCGACGATTACTATAGGAGCTGCCACGAGACGTCGGAAGTCGAACATTGAATAATTGAAGACCTGGGGATCCTTGAGGCCCCCTCCCATCAGCAGGATGAAGCCCGCGGCCATAACTATCACGCCGGCGAGCAGGAGTTTGACACCCTTGCGGGTAAGTGCAGGTTTGTTGTCCATTCTCTAGTAGTATAATGAATCCTCGCTGGCAAGAGCGAGTTTGTTGACAGTAAAATAAGTCGCGAGCATACAGATAAGCACCCCGCAGCCCAGTACGATGAGTGCGACGGCCACCAGAACCTCCGGAGTAAACACCGCGAATATCTGGGGGAAGGAGCGGCGGACGAGCGCGAGGGCACCTGCCAGGGCTGCGCATGCGAGCAGGCCGGAAATCAGCCCCTGGACGACAGCGGAACCTATGAAAGGCCGGCGGATGAAGGCACGGGTAGCTCCGACGAGACGCATGGTGTGTATGGTGAAACGCCGGGAGTACAGGCTCAGGCGCACCGTGTTGCCTATAAGGATGAATGAGATGAATAGCAGCAGGGCGATAAAGATTCCTAACACCAGCGAAATACCCGAAAGATTGCGGTTAAGGGTCTCTACCAGCGACTGCCTGCTCTCTACTTCTTCGATTTCCGGATACGCCTGGAGCAGAGGAATGATGTGCGAGAGACTGTCGGCCGACACATATTCAGCCTTAAGCCCTACGTTTATGGACACGGGGATTGGAGCGGTCTCGAACACGGAGAGGAAATCATCCCCCAGCATCTCGCGGAGTTCCTTCTCTCCCTGGGCTTTGCCGATCAGCTCCGTGCTGCGGACAAAGGGTAGGGAGTCGATGCGCGCAGCGCAGGCAGCAGCCTCGCTCTCCTGCACCGACGGAGCGCACAACAGGGAAATCTGGACGTTCTCTTTGAAATAATTGCTGACGCGGCCGGCATTCAGGATCAGCGCAGAAGCGACTCCAATGAGCAGCAGGACGAGACTGATGCTGATTACCGACGACAGATAAGCACCCGTCAGCCGCCTTTTCATCTTTTTATTTTCTCCCTTAGGCATAATTACGGAAATTGCGTCAAAGATAATGAATAATCAATATTAAAAAAATTTTTCGTACCTTTGTTAAAATCGATTTTATTGTTGGTATGGCTGAAACAAACAAAAAAGTCCTGTTCGTGAACTCGGAGATATATCCCTATCTCCCCGAGAGCGATATTTCCCGGGTAGGGCGCTACCTCCCCCAGGGAATCCAGGAGCACAAGAAGGAGATCCGCTCCTTCATGCCCCGTTTCGGCTGCATCAATGAGCGCAAGAACCAACTCCACGAGGTCATCCGCCTTTCCGGCATCAACATAGTTATCGGAGACGTGGACCGCCCGCTGGTAATTAAGGTCGCATCCATTCCGGCAGCCCGCATACAGGTATATTTCATTGACAACGAAGACTATTTCAGGAGAAGAGCCGTATATTCCGATGCCGAAGGCCGCTTTTTCGGCGACAATGACGAGCGCGCCATTTTCTTCGCAAAGGGCGTGCTGGAAACGGTAAAGAAACTCCGCTGGGCCCCCGACATCATCCATTGCCAGGGCTGGATTTCGCACCTCGTGCCGGTATATCTCAAGAAGGTTTTCAAGGACGACCCGATTTTTTCGTCCAGCAAGGTGGTCCTTTCCCTCTACAACGATGCTCCGGCAGCCGAATTCGCGGCGGACTTTGCTTCCAAAGCGCTGGCCGGGAGCATCAAGCCGGCAGACCTGCCCATATCCGAACATCCCGATGGCATAAAACTTGCTGAAACGGCAGCGAAGTATTCGGACGGTATCATCCTCGCTTCGCCGGACCTGGACCCGAAGTTGGTCAAGTATTGCAAGGCGCTCAAGGTTCCGATTCTGCCCTACAAGGCCGGCAGTCTCGAGGACGGCAGTTATATCGACGATTACGACGCCCTTTATGACAAGTTGTAGAAGATGAAATCAAGATGGTTCCTTGCCGCTGCGGCATCCCTGTGCTGCATCGGCTGCGTATCGGTCGACAATGAACTTGGCGGGAGCATGCTTCCTGTCAACCACACATACAAGGTGATCAGTCCGGACCCTGTGGCAATCCCCGTGCAGATGAAGCTGTCCGACAGTTTGTCGGCCTATTCTTCGACGCGTATTACCATAGGCGCCATACGCAATGACGAAGAGTTCGGGCTCAGCACACGCAGCAGTTGCGTAACCCTGGTGCCGATGTTCGTCGACGAGATCGACTACGGCAAGAATCCGGTGTTCAAGAAGTTCCACTTTTCGGCATCGGCCGACTCCAGTTCCGTATGCGACCCCGACCAGGCAGAGATACTGCAGAGCGTATACGTTTATGAACTGAGCAGCCAGCTGGACACGAACTACCTGACCTACTGCAGTTCGGACCCTGCCCACGGCAGCAGCCTCATCACCACCACGGTACCCGTGATCGGCCCAGGCGACTCGCTCAGTTTCAACTTTACCAAGGAATTCGGAGAGAAGTTCCTCACCATTACCAAAGAAGAGACGAAGGACCTTAATCTCTACACAAAGCGCTTCCCGGGAATCTACATCACCACGAACGAGCCCAAGGGCAAGGGCGGAAGGTTCAATATCTTCCAGCTGCAGTTGCAGTATGACAGCGACTACGGCTACATCGGCGGATGCATGGCAGAGCTCAAGTTCAACTCAACCTGGGAGATAGACGGTAAGGATGTGCAGAAAGACAGCACCCTGTATTTCTATTTCTCTGCAACGGATTTCTACGACCTCGATTCTCTTTTCTCCAAGTCCGGCACCGGAAATTTCCCCCAATACTGCGCCAACGTCACCAAGGAGAATTCCTCGGCGATGGCTGGAAATGCCACCGACTATATTTATGTTGACGGCGGCGGCGGAGTCAAGCCGGTAATTCCCGCCAAGGATATCAGGGACAAGGCAATGCAGATAATCCGCGCCAACGGGCACGACCCGAAGAAGGCCATCATCAACAAGGCCTCTATCACCATGCACTACCTTGCTCCGGACGAGAACTTTGAGAATATGCACAAAGTGCCTCAGATTCTGAGCCCGACCTGCCGCATCAAGACCTCGGACACTACCTTCTCTTATATGGGCCTTACGGACGCATCCGACAGCAATGAGGACCAGGGCAATATCCATCGTTCGCAGATGACTTACTCTCCGGATATCACCTACCATCTCCAGCGCCTGATCGGGCTTGAGGACGGGGACAGCCAACTCGCCGACGGAAGTTACGACATCTGGATGCTGATACAGCACAACGACGTGGTGACCACGACAACCAGCGGCAACTCCGAAATGAGCGACCTATATAACTACATGGCCTACCAGAGCATGATGAGCGGGATGTACGGAGGGTACGGCGGATATGGATACGGTTATGGATACGGCGGTTACGGAAACTATTATTCCAACTACTACAACTATCAGTTGATGGCGCAGATGTACGGCAGTTCATCTACCACATCAAAAACCACTGCCTCGCTTGACCGCGACCGCTACTACTACTGCAGACTCTACGGCCCGGATGCTGCCGACCCCGCAATGAGGCCGAGTTTCAGTTTCACGTACTCCATACCTAACGAATAATTCCATCTGATATGAAAAAATATCTTTACCTGGCAGCCGTGGCGCTGATCGCCCTGACTGCCTGCGGTGGCAAGAAGGCCTCCGCCCAAAAAGAAGCGGCAGCACAGCCCGAACAGACAAAGAGCCTGGTGACAAGCACCGAAGAAGGCGCAATGTTCACCGACTTCGAGATAACACAGCCTGACGGGAGCGTCGCAAAGCTCTCCGACTATGTAGGAAAGGGCAAGTATATCCTGGTGGATTTCTGGGCAAGCTGGTGCGGTCCCTGCAAGAGGGAGATTCCCAACATCAAGGCCGCCTACGAAAAGTATAAGGGAGACAAGTTCGACGTGCTGAGCGTAGCAGTGTGGGACAAACCCGAAGACACCGCCAAGGCCGCTGCCGAACACGGAGTGGTGTGGAATCAGATTGTGGACGCGCAGAAAGTTCCCACCGACATCTACGGCATCGAGGGAATCCCTCACCTCATCCTCTTTGCTCCCGACGGCAAGATCCTCAAGCGCGGCGATGCGCTGCGGGGCCCAGGTCTGGAAGAGACGCTGAGCAAGTTGCTATAAAAAAATCAAGGCTGCCTGACCGGCAGCCTTGATTTTTGTTTGTCTGTTCTGATTACTCAGAAACTCCGAGTTTCTCGGCAACCTTTGCGATTGCGTCTGCTACGGTTGAGATAGTGCTGGTTTCCTCATCGGGAATCTTAACACCGAACTCTTTCTCAAACTCCATAAGAAGTTCTACAGTATCAAGGGAGTCTGCACCAAGATCGTTGGTGAAGTTTGCAGTCTCGGTAACTTCGGAGGGCTCTACGCCAAGCTTGTCGACGATGATGGCCTTCACTTTCTTTACGATTTCTTCGTAGTTCATGATCGGTTTATTTAGATTTATTATTAGTACAATCTTCTTAAAGCGACTGCAAAGTTAGCAATTATTTTCAATCTTGCAAAACCTCCTCTTTCCTGCTGAGTTTCAACCATATACGAATGGCGTTCAAGCCATTGATGAGGTAGAACACGTATTTTATGAGCATTACCACGGTGTATGCGGAGTCGGGCGTCGTAGCCAGATTCACTCCCCACAGCACTATGGAAGACAGATTTACCAGCGTCCAGATATACCACTGCTCCATATAAGCGAAGGTCATCATTATAATCGCCATCACGTATGCGGCCGTGGTCAGGGCGTCCATCACGAGTTTTGCAGGGACTCCGGAGCCGAGACTGTGCTGCCCGGCGTAATAGGAGATGCCAAAGGCTACGGCGGCTACGGTTATATAGCCAACGATAACATAGAGCCACTTGCGGGCATCCATGCGCTGGGCCTTGACGGCCTTGTGCATGCTCGCATCACGCCTGCGCCACTGGAAGAATCCCACGAAATCCATTGGGATGAAGTAGAACAGATATAGCAGGAACATCGAGGTTACCCCATTCTTCCAGAGAACATAGGTCTCGATGATTGCCCCAAGCAGGCCCACCACGAAGTTCATCAGGTGTCCCTGTGCGGCCAGGATGGTACTCGTGACACCGAACATTGCGCCTACGGCCACCACTATCTGCAAGGCGGTATCGCCTGGATTGTTCTTGATATTGATGATGCTCGCTACCAGCACGCACACAAGCATCCCGAAGAATATGAAATAGTTGAAGAGTTTAGTCGATGTCTTTTCGTTCATTGTTCAGTTCGTTTAAGATCCTCCCCGCAAGTTTCGGGCCTACAAATTTAGCCAAATCTTCGGGATCTGCAGCAGCTATGCGCGCAACGGAACCGTAATGCAGCAGCAGGCGCTCCTCCGTCTGCCTGCCCACACCTTTTATGGATGTGAGCGCGGACTGTATGGCCGCCTTGCTCCGCAGGCTGCGGTGGAAGGTGATGCCGAAGCGGTGCGCCTCGTCGCGTATGTGCTGCAGCACCTTGAGAGCCTGTGAGTTGCGGTCGATGAAAAGAGGATATGGGTCTCCTACCCTTATTACCTCTTCCAGCCTCTTGGCAAGACCCACCACGGTGAGTTTGTCTGCAAGACCCAGTTCGCACAGCGCCTGCCAGGCAAATTCCAGCTGCCCCTTGCCGCCGTCGATTACAATCAGTTGCGGCAGGTCGTCAGGAGCCTCGGCGAGCATGCGGGAATAACGGCGGTTCACCACCTCCTTCATCGAGGCATAGTCGTTCGCGCCCACCACGGTCTTTATCTTGAATTTGCGGTAGTCCTTCTTGGAGGGCACTCCGTTTCGGAACACAACGCAGCTCGCCACAGGGTTCGTGCCCTGGATATTGGAATTGTCGAAACACTCCATATGCACGGGGAGTTCCTTCATTCCCAGCGCCTTGCGGAGTTCCTCCAGCACGCTGCGGCGATACTCGTCGGGATCGGTATGCTCGCGCTGCTTGATGGTGTTGAAGTGGTATTCCCGGGCATTCTTGGCCGCCAGCTCCAGCAGCGCCAGCTTGTCGCCCTTCACCGGCACAGTATACTTCGCGTCCGGCATCTGCACGTCCGGCAGGAAGGGTACGATAATCTCTTTCGAGAGTTCGCCGAACTTGCTCTCTATCTCCGCGACAAATTCGCTCAGCACTGCGTCCTGCTCCTCTTCGATGTTCATGCGGAAGCCGAGATTCAGGCTCTGCACTATTGCCCCGCCGCGCAGGCGCAGGAAGGAGCCGAAAGCATCCGGTCCGTCGAATACGAGGGCGAAGACATCCGCTTCAAGGTCGCGCACCTGTGTCACGATGCTGCGGGCGTAATGGGCCTGGAGGGCGTCGATGCGGTCTTTCCACACCTGGGCCTGCTCGAAGTCAAGGGCCTCCGCCGCAGAGCGCATCCTCCCTTCATACTCCTTGGTGATGGCCCCTACGCCGCCCTTGAGGAAGGTGACTATCTCCTCAATCCAACTTCCGTATTCCTCCATCGATACCGCGCCCACACAGCAGCCCTTGCAGCGGCCGATGTGGAATTCCAGGCAGGGACGTATCTTCCCGCGGAGTATGGTGTCGGAGTCTATCTTGTGCCGGCAGTTGCGCAGCGGGTAGTTCTTCTCGAAGAATTCGAGGAGGTAGCGGGCGTGCATCACCGTGCTGTAGGGGCCGAAGTAGCGCGAGCCGTTCTTCTCAACGCGCCGGGTGAGGAACACCCTCGGATAAGGCTCGGATGTGACGCATATCCACGGGTAGGTCTTGCTGTCTTTCAGAAGGATGTTGTAGCGGGGCTTGTACTGCTTGATGAGGTTGTTCTCCAACAGCAGGGCGTCGGCTTCGGAATCCACCACACTGTACTGAAGGTCCGCGATCTTGCTCACAAGTATGCGCGTCTTTGTGTTCAGCCTCTCCGGCGGCACGAAATACTGCGCCACCCGCTTGTGCAGATCCTTCGCCTTACCCACATAAATCACCTCCCCGTCGGCATTGTAATACCTGTACACCCCGGGGCTGTGCGGCAGCAGCGCTATCTTCTCGCGTACATCCATAGCGCTGCAAAGATAATGAATTGGATTATGATTTACCAGTACAATCCTGCCCTGACAGCAAAGTAACTGTTATAGTTGTCTCCTACCGCCCAATTATATTCTACGCTTAGAGAAATATGCCCGAAAAGGTATTCTCCGATTCGCGGAGATACCACAAAACTGTTGAAGTGCTCCGATTTATTGACATTTCTGTTTTCTTCATGCGGAGTAACCCAGTCTTCTATTCTACGCTCGGAGTATCCATATCCACAACCCAAGCCAACAAACGGGATGATTCTTTCACCACTGTAAAACCTGTAATCCACGTTGGCAAGAGCCGTTACGGCTGAAGAAATCATCTCCGCATTATAATCGGAATATGAATAAACACGTGGTGTCAACTTGTTTGTCCAGCCATAATAAGAGACCTCCCCTCCAACAGATACTTTGTCGCCGACGTTTTTTCTAATAGCAAGATAATACTTATTACAGTTGCCGTAATCGACATTGAAAAAGACGTTATGAGCAATTTCAACCATATCGTTTCCGCCGGAAATCCTGGAAACACCTGCCTCAATATCCCAGCCATCGAAAAACTTTATTTGCGAATATCCTGCAATCTGACTGAACAAAATTGCAATGCAAAAAGATACTAATAATGGTTTAGTTTTCATTCTGAAATGGATCTTTGTCCAAATATATCAATTATTCTTACTGACTCAAAAAAAGCAATCTTTCATCGTGACAAAAATAAGCGCACCAAGGCGCTTATTAAATACATAAACAATTGATCCCTACCAGATTATTTATTGTCACGATTTTCCTAGCATTGCCTCGTACAAGTCGTGGTATGGCGAGGCTGTTGAGAGAACTTTATCCTTGACACGTTTTCGGATCTGCCGAGCATTATCTTTACTATCACCTGTGATTGCTATAATTGACACCGTATCCATCCCAAGAATTGTATAGCAAATATATTGTATTTCCTTCTCTTTGAATTTTGGATGTTCATTCCGGATTTTTCGTATAATATTATCAAACGCTGCATCCAGTTCCTTTTCTAATTCCGGAAGCCCGGCAAGACCTCTCCGGGCCATGGACCAGACTGTTTCCCCATATGAGGTTTTTCGAATCCTGATCACAGATTTCCCAAGGGATGAAAGCCTCCCAAGAAGAGTTCTTTTTTCTTTTTCTTCTTTCCTCTTATACTGGTTATATACAAAAAACAACACCCCTACTATTATTATTGCTGCTGCAGCAGTGAGCAGCCACAAATACAACCTTTCTTTTGCTTTGTGGACGGCCACTTCTACTTTCATATTACCGTATGCGGCGAGTGCTCTATCTATTGCTGCTTTTTGTGCACGAAAAAACTGCTCCTCCAGTCCATAACAAAACTTTTTCAAATACTTAATTGCACCAACTGCATTACCATTCTCTTCATAAATCTTATATTTCCACCAGTTTGTCATTATTGTTTCAGGGTGTTCAGGCATACTGCTCAATAAATACATCGCCTTGTCATCTTGTCCCAATAAAAGGAGGGTATAACAATACTCGTATCGTTGCTCCACAGAAAGATTCGCTCCCATTTTGATTGCTTCTGAATAATACCTTGCTGATGACTCAGGAGAAGCAGGCGTTCTGGTAGCATCATTATGAGCCGCCTTAAGCAAAGTCTGTAAATAAACTTCATCCCGCTCTGATCCTCTTAACAACCTTTGATATAGACTATCTGCCTTTGCTGTGGCGCCATTATTCTGATAGGCCTGTGCCAATTCCTGAGTAGCAATTCTTTCTACTGTTTTTGAACCAAGCCTTTTTGCTATGTCGTACTCCTTTAGAATGTAGTTAAGTTCCTCATTCCTATCCGCGTTGACATTATACACTTCAGCAATTGCGCTATAGAGTACTGCCTTATAATAATCATCTGCTTTATTGGAAACTGCCTCTGCCTCTTTGTAATATATAATAGCATTCCGCCAATCGCCAGAATTCGCATAAAACCTTCCTAGATAGTAGAGAGATTTCATATAATCTGATTCGCTCCCATGATTGCGGTAATAATTCACGGCAGGACGAATAATGCCGACATCTGATGTATCGCTGAAAGTCTTGTCGAGAGACATTGAATAAAGCAGAGCATATTTCGCTTTTTCTTTCCTGCCATGAAGCGAAGTAGTATCCAGACTTTCAAGTATTGTCCGAGCACTGTCAGGACGTTCATTCACATAAGCCTCTATTTCTTCTAGCCGGGACATCTGCAGATTGCCCGTGCAGGAAGAAATGGTTATGAACGTCAAAAAGATAAGTATAAACGCCCTCATACTCTGCAAATATAAATAAAAAAGTCCCCGGTGTCACATTCCATAGACACCGGGGTTTAACTATTTTCCCACGTTCCGAGCAAAGTCCTATGGCACAGGATATTACGCAAACAGGGTTGCCCCAAAACGGGCAACCCTGTTGCAATAAAACGCTAAGCCTCAGGGACTTACATGGCACGGGCCATCAGAAATTACTTCTGCTCCCTGCGGGCGCCACGGCGTTCGCCGTCGCGACGGCCTCCGCGGCGCTCACCGCGTCCGCCGCTGCGCTGGCCTGCGGCCTGTGCATTTGCGGCTGCGAGAGCTGCGGGGGTAAGATCCTGCTTGCCGTACTTCTCACCGTTGCAGATCCAGACCTTGATGCCGAGGCATCCGACCTTGGTGTTTGCAACTGCAAGAGCGTAGTCGATATCGGCGCGGAATGTGTGGAGAGGAGTACGTCCTTCCTTGAACATTTCGCTGCGGGCCATTTCGGCGCCGCCTACGCGGCCTGCGATCTGAACCTTGATACCCTCGGCACCAACGCGCATTGCATTGGCGATGGCCATCTTGATGGCGCGCCTGTAGGATACACGGCCCTCGATCTGGCGGGCGATGCTGTCGGACACAAAGCGGGCGTCAACCTCGGGGCGCTTGACCTCGTAGATGTTGATCTGCACCTCTTTGTTGGTGACCTTCTTCAACTCTTCCTTGAGTTTGTCGACCTCGGTGCCTCCCTTGCCGATAATGAAACCGGGACGGGCTGCATAGATGGTGACAGTGATGAGTTTGAGGGTGCGCTCGATGACGATCCTGCTGAGGCCGGCCTTTGCAAGGCGGTTGCCCAGATACTTGCGGATCTCGTAGTCCTCGGCGATCTTCTCTGCGTAGTTTCCACCGCACCAGTTGGAATCCCAACCGCGGGTGATACCGATTCTATTGCTGATAGGATTAGTTTTCTGTCCCATAATTATTTCTCCTCCTGAGCTTTTTTGACATCAAGAACCACGGTAACGTGATTGGAGCGCTTGCGGATGCGTCCGGCACGGCCCTGAGGGCAGGGGCGGATACGCTTGAGCGTGCGGCCTTCACCAACCATAATGGTCTTTACATAAACATTACCGTTGTCAAGCTCTTTGGCCTGATCCGGATTCTTGGCCTCCCAGTTGGCGACTGCGCTGCGGAGAAGTTTCTCGAGCTTGATGCTGGCTTCCCTCTTGGAGAAGTGAAGCAGATCGATAGCACGGTTGACCTCGACTCCACGGACGGTGTCGGCCACAAGACGCATCTTGCGGGGAGAAGTAGGAACATCATTCAATTTGGCTACTGCGGTGGCCTTCTTTGCTTCCTTGAGCTTTTCGGCCATAAGTCTTTTACGTGCTCCCATAATTACTTATTATTTCCAGAGTGACCCTTGAATGTACGTGTAGGTGCGAACTCACCGAGTTTGTGTCCTACCATCTGCTCAGTAACGTAAACAGGAATGAACTTGTTTCCGTTGTGAACGGCGATAGTATGGCCGATGAAGTCCGGGGAGATCATGCTGGCACGGGACCAGGTCTTGACCACCTCTTTCTTTTTGCTGCCATCATTCATAGCGATGATCCTCTTTTCGAGGGCTTCCTGAATGTATGGTCCTTTTCTTAATGAACGACTCATATTCTCTAAGTTTTACCTGTTACTTCTTTCTTCTTTCAATGATGAACTTGTTGGACACAGCCTTCGGATTGCGTGTCTTGTAACCCTTAGCAGGCAAGCCCTTGCGTGAACGAGGATGTCCACCGGAAGCGCGGCCTTCACCACCTCCCATAGGGTGATCGTGAGGGTTCATGACAACACCACGGTTGTGAGGGCGCTTGCCCATCCAACGGCGGCGGCCCGCCTTACCGTGGCTCTCCAGGTTATGATCCGTGTTGGAGACGGTACCGACCGTTGCACGGCAGGTAACGAGCACCATACGGGTCTCGCCCGAAGGAAGACGAAGGATTGCGTGGTTGCCTTCGCGGGCAGCGAGCTGTGCGGAAGCACCGGCGGAGCGGGCCATAGCGGCGCCCTGACCGGGACGGAGCTCGATGTTGTGCACGAGGGTACCTACAGGAATCTCGGAGAGAGGGAGGCAGTTGCCGACCTCGGGAGCGACTCCGCTGCCCGAAGCGATAACCTGACCAACCTTGATGCCGTCCGGAGCGATGATGTATTTCTTGACTCCGTCTTCGTACTCAACGAGAGCGATGCGTGCGCTGCGGTTAGGATCATACTCGATGGTCTTGACCGTTGCGGTGCACTCGTCCTTGGTACGGAAGAAGTCGATGATGCGGTACATTCTCTTGTGACCGCCACCGATGTAGCGAACTGTCATCTGGCCCGTATTGTTACGGCCGCCAGTGCTCTTGAGGGGTTCGAGAAGGGCCTTGTGGGGCTTCTTGGTAGTGATCTCAGCGAAAGTGCTGATGACCTTGTTCCTCTGACCGGGAGTTACCGGTTTGAATTTTCTTACTGCCATAATTCTTACCCTCCTTAAATGTTAGCGTAGAAGTCAATCTTATCCTCACCTGCAAGAGTGACATAAGCCTTCTTGAAGTGATTCATACGGCCGGTGAGAAGGCCTGCCTTGGTGTAGCGGCTCTTCCTCTTTCCGTGATAGTTGACTGTATTGACATCGGCAACGGATACGCCATAGAGCTTCTCCACTGCATCCTTTATCTGAAGCTTGTTCGCCTTGCGGTCTACCACAAAGCCGTAACGGTTCAATTTTTCGCCCTGAGCCGTCAGCTTCTCTGTAACTATTGGCTTAATGATTATTCCCATCGCTCAAATTATTTTTTCCTTTCTGCGAGGATGTCCTGTACGCCGTCGACCATCACGAGGGTGTTGGCCTTTACGATAGCGTAGGTGTTGATTTCGTCAACAGTGATGACATCAGCGTAAGGAAGGTTACGGGATGAAAGAAATATATTGTCGGAGTTCTTGGGAAGGACGAACAGCACATTGCGTTCGCCAGCCTTGAGGTTGGTGAGGATCTGTGCGAATTCCTTCGTCTTGGGAGCGTCCATCGCAAAAGGCTCTACCATCACGATTGCCTTGTCCTGAGCCTTGTAGCTGAGAGCGGAGCAACGTGCGAGGGATTTGACCTTCTTGTTGAGCTTGTTGTGATAGAAGCGGGGCACAGGACCGAATACACGGCCGCCGCCGACGAAGATATTGGCCTTCAAACTGCCGTGACGTGCACCGCCGCCGCCTTTCTGGCGACCGAGTTTCTTGGTGCTGTGGGCAATCTCGCTGCGATCCTTGGTCTTGGCATTGCCATGACGCTGGTTTGCGAGATACTGCACTACGTCGAGATAGATGGCGTGATCATTGGGCTCGATGCCGAAGACGTCCTCTGCGAGGTCGATCTTCTTTCCGGACTCTGTTCCGTCGATTTTATAAACAGGAAGTTTCATAATTACGCCTCCAAGATTAAGTAAGAACCCTTGGCTCCGGGTACGGAACCTTTGACAACGATGAGATTGTTCTCAGGGATGACCTTGAGGACCTGAAGGTTGAATACCTTTACGCGGTCCTGTCCCATATGTCCTGCCATACGCATTCCGGGGAATACGCGGGAAGGCCATGAGGATGCACCCATGGAACCGGGGTGACGCAGACGGTTGTGCTGACCATGGGTCTTACCGCCGACACCTTGGAAGTGGTGACGGTGCACAACGCCCTGGAAACCCTTACCTTTGGAAGTACCGACAACATCAACGAATGCCACATCCTCTTTGAAGATGTCGGCAACGGTGAGAGTGTCGCCAAGCTTGAGTTCGCCCTCGAAATCTGCCTCAAACTCCACGAGTTTGCGCATAGGAGCGACCCCTGCCTTTGCAAAATGGCCCTGAAGAGCCTTGCTGGTGTGCTTTTCTGTGGTTTCGTCATAGGCAAGCTGCACTGCGGCATAGCCGTCTGTTTCGACAGTGCGGATTTGCGTGACAACGCACGGACCAGCCTCGATGACGGTGCATGGAAGGTTCTTTCCATCAGCACCGAAAACGGAAGTCATTCCGATTTTCTTTCCAATTAATCCAGGCATTGGTTTGTTAATTAATTGTTTATAAGTACTTTAATCAAGTAACCCCTTTTTTGGGGGCTGCAAATATACGATTTTTTTTCCAAATTACAATGGATTAAAGTTTTTTGCTATCTTTGTACAATATATGATGATACTGGACATTCTCGGGTTCCTTCACCTGGGTTTCGCAGATATAATAGACATAATCGTCGTGGCCCTGATCCTCTTCGTAGCCTTCCGCTGGCTAAGGGGATCGTCTGCCGTAAACATCTTCATAGCGATACTCATGCTCTTCGTCATCCGCATTGTGGCGGTGGCACTGAACATGAAGCTGCTCTCCGCCCTGCTCGACACCATCATCGACGTCGGGGCAATCGCACTCATCGTCATCTTCCAGCCGGAAATCCGTCAGTTCCTGAGCCGTATGGGCCGCTCCACCGGCATTACAGGAGAGCGCCGCAACCTGATAGACCGCCTGCTCGGGCGCAGCCCGCACGCCCTTGACGACGAAGCCGCCAAGGAATTGTCCCGCGCATGCTTCGAGATGGCGGAGCAGAAAACCGGAGCCCTGATAGTACTTCAGCGCCGGAACAGCCTCCAGGACATCATAGATTCAGGCGACGCCCTCGACGCCGATATCCGCAGCAGCCTCATCGAGAATATCTTCTTCAAGAATTCCCCTCTGCACGACGGGGCCATGATAATAGGAGGCAACCGCATAATAGCGGCCCGCTGTACCCTGCCCATAACTGACCGCACGGACATCCCTTCGAAGTACGGGATGCGCCACAAATCGGCCGTCGGAATCAGCGAACGCAGCGATGCGGACGTGATCGTAGTGAGCGAGCAAAGAGGCACCGTATCTTTCGTGCGCGATGGGATAATCTCCCAGGTAAACAGCCGCAACCAACTTAAACTGATGCTCGAACCTCCGCAGAAATGAACCTCGAACTCAAATTAGGATTCGACCGCATAAGGTCGATGATCGCCGACCGCTGCAGCACCGACTACGCCAGCGGCAGGGTGATGGAGGAAGAGTTCTCCACATCTGCGGACACCATCCGGCGGAGACTGGTCCTTACGGATGAGATGCGCCTCATAATGATGTTCGAGGAAGCCTTCCCCACCACCGGATACATCGATGCCATCCCTTTCCTCAAGCCTTTGCAGAAAGACGGGTCGCGCATAGATGTGCTGAGCCTCGCGAAACTGGGGACTCTGATCGATACCACCCGCAGGATAGTCCATTTCTTCTCCGGCACCAAGGACGGTATCTACCCCAACCTCAAGGGGCTGGCCGGCAGCATAAACTTCTTCCCGGAAGTGCAGCGCCGCATCGAGCAGATCCTCGACAAATACGGCGACATCAAGGACTCCGCCTCTGACGAACTCTTCGACATCCGCAAGAATCTCCGCAGCAAGGAAGGCGCCGTGTCGAAGAAGGCTGCTTCCATCCTGGCGCAGGCGCAGGCCGCAGGGCTGGCGGACTCCGATGCGGGGGTCACCGTGCGCGAAGGCAAATATCTGATTCCCGTGGCAAGTTCCGCCAAGCGCAAACTCAGCGGTTTCGTGTACGGGGAATCCGCCACCGGCAAGACATCCTACATCGAGCCGGCGGAACTCATAGAGCTGGAGAACGAGATCTCCGAACTCCATTTTGCCGAAACGCGCGAAATCGAGCGTATCCTCATGGAGTTCACCGAATTCCTCCGTCCCTACATCCCGGACCTGCTGGCGAGCGCCACTTTCGTCGGCGAGATGGATTTCCTGATGGCCAAGGCCCGCACCGCTCTCGACCTCCGTGCCGGGATGCCGGTGATCGCCGACGACGGCACCCTCAATCTCCGCAAGGCCCGTCACCCTCTCCTGGAGAAGGCTCTGGCGAAAGAAGGACGCGAGATTGTGCCGCAGACCGTAAGCCTCAATCCCGCGAAGCATATCCTCCTCATCTCCGGCCCGAACGCCGGCGGCAAATCAGTCTGCCTCAAGACAGTCGGCCTACTGCAGTACATGTTCCAGTGGGGAATGCTGATCCCCACCTCCGAAAGTTCGGAACTGCCTGTGTTCGAGCGCATTGCCGTCAGCATCGGGGATGACCAGAGCCTCGAGAACGACCTTAGTACCTACTCCTCCTTCCTTGCCGACATGAAGGAGATGCTCTCTTACGCGGACGCGCGCACGCTTGTACTTATAGATGAATTCGGTTCCGGCACGGAGCCCGCGGCGGGAGGGGCCATCGCCGAATCCATCCTGGCCGAGCTCGACAGGCGCGGTGCATATGGAGTAATCACCACCCACTATACCAACCTGAAGCTCTACGCATCCGGGGCCGACACCGGCGTGGTGAACGGAGCGATGCTCTTCGACGCGGCGCGCATCGAACCGCTGTTCCAGCTGGAGATGGGCCTGCCCGGCAATTCCTTCGCGTTCGAACTGGCAAGGAAGATGGGTCTGCCCGAGGCTATCGTGCACGACGCCGAGACCCGTGCCGGTGAGGAGTACGTGGGCATAGAGCGCAACCTCCGCAAGATCGTGCGCAGGCGCAAGGCCCTGGACGAGAAGTTGCAGAAGGTGAAGAGCACCGACAAGGCCCTGGAAGGCCTTACCGCCAAATACCAGAAAGAACTGGAAGACATCCGCGACCAGAAAAAGAAGATTCTGGAAAGCGCCAGGCAGGAGGCTCAGGATATAGTGAAGGGCGCAGGACGGCAGGTAGAACGCACCATACGCGAAATAAAGGAGAGCCAGGCGGACAAGGAGCGCACAAAGGCCGCCAGGCAAGAACTCCAGGGCTTCCTGGGAGCTCTCGAGCAGAAGAAGACCAAGGACGAATACATCGACCGCAAACTCGAGAAACTCCAGAAAAAGCAGGCTCACAAGGCTCCCTCAGGGGATGCTCCCGCGCCTGTGCAGAAGCAGGGCCCGCTGAAGGTTGGAGAGAAGGTGAAGGTAACGGCGTCCGGCATGGTGGGAGAGGTATCGCGCGTGTCCTCGAAGGCCGTCACCATCATCATCGGCAGCATCAGCAGCACCATGTCTCCCGATGCGGTAGAGAGAATCTCCTCCAATGAATACCGGGAGATTTCCCGCAAGACCTTCAGCAAGCCACAGCAGAGGGTGGATGCAAACATCACCACCCGCAAGCTCTCCTTCAAGCCGGAAATTGACCTGCGCGGAGCCCGCCTGCAGGAGGCTCTGGAAGCCGTGATGCATTACTGCGACGACGCCCAGATGCTGGGCATACATAGCGTGCGCATCATCCACGGCAAAGGCACCGGCGTGCTGCGCGAAGAGATTCAGAAATTCCTCCGGACCATGCCCGGAGTGGAATCGGTGGCCGACGAAGACATACGTCACGGTGGCACCGGTGTGACCATAGTGACTTTCGCGTAATGGATGCCGTTGGGAAGAAAGGAGAAGATGCTGCCGCTCTCTGGCTCACCGGCAAAGGGCAGACGGTGCTGGAGCGCAACTGGCGCGGAGGGCACTGCGAGATAGACTTGATAACCGCTGACGGGAACGGCCTGCATTTTGTGGAGGTGAAGAGCAGGAAGGCGCCAGTCGCCGCCGACCCGCTGGTAAACGTAACCGCGGCCAAGCAGAAGAACCTTGTGAAAGCGGCTCTCAAATACCTGCATTCGGCCGGCCGCAAGTTCGCCGATGCAGAAGTATACTTCGACGTTGTTACCGTCGTACTTGAAGACAATACCACATATATTCAATACTACCCACAAGCTTTTATACCAATATATGACTGACCATAATTACTGTGTGATCCTGGCCGGAGGCATTGGGACCAGATTCTGGCCCCTCAGCAGGGAGTACCGTCCGAAACAGTTCCTGCGCGTCTGGAATCAGGAGAAAAGTTTCATCCGATACACCTTCGAGCGAATGGCCCGGAGTGTAAAAATCGACCATATCCTGGTGGCCACGCTTGCAGAATACAAGGAACTCGTGCAGGAGCATCTGCCCGAACTCCCCGAAGAGAACATCATTCTGGAGCCCTACGGCAGGAATACCGCCCCCACCATAGCCTACACAGCACGCATTCTTTTGGAGAAAGACCCCGAAGCGGTGATGGTCGCCGTTCCTTCCGACCATGATATTTCCGATAATGCCATGTTCGACAAGAACATTGTACGCGCGCTGGATTATGCATCGGAGCACGACATTCTGCTTACACTCGGAATAGTTCCTTCCCGACCGGATACCAACTTCGGATATGTGCAGGTGACGGGAGGCAGCGCCGCATATTCCCTGGGAGATCCGGTAAAGGCCAAAACCTTCACCGAGAAGCCGGATGCCGAACTGGCAAAGGTGTTCTTCGACAGCGGCGAATTCCTCTGGAACAGCGGTATTTTCTTCTGGAAGGCATCCGTCGTACTCGACGAGATGCGCAAATGCTGCCCGGACCTGATCCGCATCTGGGACGACTGGGGGAAGATTGATACCGAAACTCTTGTGGAAAGGGCATATTCCGAGAGCATGCGGATTTCAATCGATTACGCCCTCATGGAGAAATCTGACAACGTATGGGTGCTGCCCGCAAAGTTCATCTGGAGCGACATCGGCAGTTGGAGCACCCTGTACGAGGCTTCGGCAGATCCTGCCAATCATGGCAATGCTATCTCGCTCGAGGGCAAAAGCATCATCAAGGATGTTTCCAATTCGGTGCTTGCCAGCACGGCTGGAGGTAAACTTACGGTGGTGAGCAACCTCGAATCCTATATGGTGATCGATACGGACAAGGTCCTGCTCGTATGCCCTCGCGACGACCGCAAGATGCAGGAAATACTTTCGGAACTGGCACTTCCGGAATACAGTGAATTCAGATAAGTACGCATGATAGATTACGCACTCTTCGAAGACATTCTGGGCTTCGACTCCACATCCGGAAAGGAAAGGCCTCTGGCCGAGTTCCTTTCAAGAAAGCTGACGGCGCCGAAGGTCGAGACCTTCGAGGTGGGAGACGGTACCCTGAACCTGCTGTTCAGTTGGGGTGTACCGCGTGTGGTGTATTGCACACATATCGACACCGTGCCACCCTACATCGCCCCGCGCATGAAAGAAGACATGGTCACGGGGCGCGGAAGCTGCGATGCCAAAGGGCAGATCATTGCGATGTACACTGCCTGCCTGGAGTTGGCCGCATCGGGGCGCGATGGTTTCGGCCTGCTCCTTCTGAGCGGCGAAGAAACCGGTTCATGGGGTGCTAAAGCCTTTTCCAAACTGCCTTTCAAAGCGGATCTGCTGGTAATTGGAGAACCCACCGAGAACAAGATGGTTTCGGCTTCCAAGGGCACAAAAGCCTATGAACTGGTGTTTTGCGGCGAATCATTCCATTCCGGATATCCACAGTTCGGGCGCAGTGCTGTAGATATGTTCGTCGATTTCGCGAACCGGCTCAAGAAGCAGGCCTTCCCCTTCGACGCCACTCTGGGAGAAACCACGGTGAATATAGGCAAGTTGCTGAGCGACAATCCTCAGAACATCCTGAGTCCGGAACTGCGCTGCAGGGTATACTTCCGCACCACCTTCGCATCCGACGGGCGGGTGCACGAATGGATGATGAATTCCGTGCCCGGCGACGGTATCAGCGTACGATTCGTGGGCGGAGACATCCCTTCGGCCTACACTGTTTTCGAAGGCTTCCCCAGCGGGCCGGTCGCATTCGGCAGCGACGCCCCGCACCTTACAGGCTTCCGCCGCAAGATCATCTGCGGACCCGGCAGCATACGCTACGCACACCGCGACGACGAGCACGTGCTAGTCGCCGACCTGGAGCAGGCCGTACGCAATTACATTCGTTTCTTTGAACTAGCTTAGATTCGCCGGGCAGTCAAGTGCTTGATACATAGCGAAATGCTAGAAACAAATCGGTCGTTTTGGCCGATTTGTTTCCAGTAAGTTGTTGATAGCCAGGCGGATGGCTGCCCGGAAATTTTAGAGGAGGTGGCGTTCCAGCAAGAGCTGGGCTATCTGGACGGCGTTGGTGGCGGCGCCTTTGCGGATGTTGTCGCTCACGCACCAGAAGTTGAATCCGTTCTCTACGCTGAAGTCGCGGCGGATGCGCCCTACGAACACATCATCCTTACCCCAGGCGTACAGAGGCATGGGATAGATGTTGTGCGCGGGGTCGTCCTGCACCACCACTCCCGGCTCGGAGGCCATCAAGCTGCGGATCTGCTCGATGGTGAAGGGTTTGAAGGTTTCGACGTTGATGCTCTCGGAATGGCCGCCCTGCACAGGCACGCGGACGGTGGTGGCGGTGATGGCTATGCTCTCGTCGCGCAGTATCTTGCGGGTCTCGTTTATCATCTTCATTTCCTCCTTGGTATAGCCGTTGTCGAGGAAGGAGTCGATGTGCGGGAGTATGTTCTGGTCGATTGGATAAGGATAGACCGCGGGATAGTCGCCCCAATGGCCGAGGGATGTCGCAGGTGCCAGCGGATCCCCTTCCAGCCTTTCCTTCTCCGCTATTCCGCGTTCGGTGTTCATCTGGGCAATGGCCTTGTAGCCCGTACCGGTGACACTCTGGTAGGTAGAAACCACGATGCGCTTGATTCCCAGCTCTTTATGTATAGGAGCGAGGGGCAGCACCATCTGGATGGTGGAGCAGTTGGGGTTGGCTATGATGTAGTCGTCGGCAGTTAGCACGTCTCCGTTGATTTCGGGCACCACCAGCTTTTTCGTGGCATCCATGCGCCAGAAGGACGAGTTGTCTACCACGCGGCAGCCGGCTGCGGCAAAAAGAGGCGCGAGCTGATGCGAGGTTTCTCCCCCAGCGCTGAAAAGCGCCAGCTGCGGCTTCGCAGCGATGGCATCTTCTGCGCTTACTACCGTCCACTCTCGACCCTTGAAACCCACTTTACGGCCGACCGACTTCTCGGAAGCCACCGGAATGAGTTCATCTACAGGGAAATCCCTTTCCTCCAGCACCTGGAGCATTCTTGTGCCAACCAATCCCGTGGCACCTACGAGAGCGACTTTCATAATTTCAATTTTACACAAATATAATGTAATTTTGCAATATGAAACGACTTGTACTGGCACTTTTGGCCATAGGCGCAATCCTCCAGGCAAAAGCAGAGGACTTTAACATCGATGCATCCGTCGAGTTGTATTCTTCCTACATCTGGCGAGGCGACAAGGTCTGCGGAACACAGTTTTCGCCGTCTGTAAGTTTCAAATACGGAAGATGGACCCTGCAGAGTTTCGGTTTCCTTGCGATAGACGGCAGTTACAAGGAGATAGACTGGGACCTATATTACAGATACAAGTATTTTTCATTCCACTTCGCCGACTATTTCTACCACGGCAACGCATACGCCGCACCGGAGAACTACTTCAATTTCAAGAAAGGAGAAAGCACTCACGTGCTGGAAGGGATCGTATGCTATGAGCCGGAGAGTCTGCCGCTTGCGGCAAAATGGTTCACCTTCGTGTTCGGTAGCTGGCTGCCACAAGCCGACGGAAGCCTGGGTAGGAACACATTTTCGTCTTATCTGGAGCTGGAGGCCTACCATAGATTCGAGAATGGCGGAAAGCTGTCGCTATTCTGCGGCTCCAGTGTGCTGAAAGGCGCCTACACCAACTACACCCGCGACTTTGCGGTGATCCACCTCGAGCTCCGCTACACCCGCGACCTCGACATCGCCGGCGCCCGCATCCCCGTCACGGCATCCTACACCATCAACCCATACGCCCGCAAAAGTTTCCTGAATGCGGGCGTGGGGGTGAGGTTCTAGGTTCAACGGATACAATTGAACTTGAGTTCTCCATTTTCTGCGACCATAGTACTTTCGCCATTTTCCCGAATTCGAAAGCGGCCGAGGGCAGGGTCGTGGAGGCGGGCGTGCCACGCAAGTAATTATAGCTCAGTGAAATAGTCAAAGAAGCCTGGCAAATTTCGACCAGGCTATTTAGCGTAAAACCCTGATAGTGAGTGACTTCTGCGGCACACCCGCTGTGTCGTCCTGAAAAAAGTTTACCAAAAAGAGTAAACTTATGATGATCGAAAGTCAACGTTACAAGTTGCAGATGCAAGCAACGAGCAAGCTGCTCC
>CACWOZ010000007.1 GCA_902762655.1 uncultured Bacteroidia bacterium | reverse complement strand
TAGTTTGCGGTTCAGATGAACCCGGCTGATTCCAAGGGAGGCAGCCACATCTTCCACTCCGAACTCCGGATTGGTGAAATTGGCCTTTACGATTTCCTGAACCTTGTCGGCAAACTTGCCGTCTGCGGGTTTAGCGACAGCCGGTTTCGGGGTGACAGGTTTCGGAGCGGTGTCCTGGTGCGGCGCAGTGGCCGAGTACGCGGTGGCGACCGGTTTTTCTGCAGGAGCGTCGGTCACGGCGAGTTGCGGATGGGTGTCGGCAGAGTGCGAAGTAACAAGTTTGTCAGTTGCCGGCGCCGGTGCGTAGACTACCCGTGATTTTGAAACATTTCGCCGGTTTTTCAGCAATTGCCATATAAAAAGTGCAAAAAAGAGGATGGCAAGCGCGAGGACCCACCACGAGCCGTACCAGGGGCGTCGAACAAGCACCAAAGGGGTCTGGACTGGCGTTTCTGCCACCGTTTCTTCTTTTGTAACAGGCCCGGCCAGCCCGGCGGCTACACTCTGGGGCACCTCAGGCTGCTTTACAAAACCTGTAAAAGAAGTGTACGAAAATACTTCACCTTCGGCGTCTTTTATCCAAAGAACCCCATCTGTATCGAAAGCGAGTGCAACAATGTTGTTGCAGGAAAAATCTCCTTTTTCGACAGAATAGGTAAAAGACTTGCCGTTCTTCCCTACCCTGACAAGCCCGCGTGCCGACGTAGCAATCCACATCGAACTGTCTGCAGGGCTTACGACCGTGGTATTAACCAATTGCGTTCCAGAAACCATGTTACAAAATTAATCATTTTCCCGGAAATTATACGAGAACATTAAACGATTTGTGTTCTCTTTATTTGCCCCAATGTCCCCTGCCACATCCCCCGCTATTAAAGGAAGATGATCGCAGCACCCCGAACCCCGGAGGCCGGTCAAAGCCATGCATGACAAAGGTGCCCCTGATGGTTGTTCCGAATATTGCTGCTATTTCGGAACAAACCTGTCATTATGAAGCTTTTGTTCCCGTTTTCGGCTTGTTTTCGGAACAAAGTGACCGAGGTTAAAACGAAAAATGCTGGCCAAAGCCAGCAATTCTCGTAGCCTCTACAGGAATCGAACCTGTATCTAAGGTTTAGGAAACCTCCGTTCTATCCGTTGAACTAAGAGGCCAAACCGAAGGCCGTGCTTACTGCGCGTCCTTTACGATGATCTGACGGCCACGATAGTAACCGCATTCAGGACATACCCTGTGATACATTACGGTAGCACCGCAATTAGGGCAGGTAGCAAGGGTAGGAACGGGAGCGAAATCGTGGGTACGACGCTTGTCCCTGCGCTGCTTTGAAAGTTTGTGTTTCGGATGTGCCATGGTACTTTATATTATTTATTGTTTATTTCAAAATGTCCTTCAGCGCCGCAAACGGACTTCCTGCGGAGGGAGCCTCGTCCACGGATTCTTCCGTTCTCAGATACTTCAGTGCCTCCGGATTGCATTCCCCTTCGGGATGAACCCTGCGCATCGGCAGGGAGATGCAGGTATAGTCGTAGACGAACTGCGACAGGTCGAGTTCCTGGGAACCCTCGGGAATCATAACGATTTCCCTGTCACCTGCATCAGCAGTCTCTGCACTCTCGCCGAATTTGACACTCAGTTTAAAGCCCGTATCCACAGGCAGCTCCAATTCCTCGAGACATCTGTCGCAAAGAACCGTCACCTTGCCCGTGATGGTGCAGTCCACCCCGAAAAACCTCATCGACCTTTCGACATGGACCGCAACCTCGAGATCCGCTGCAAGAATCTCCGAGTTGCCGGAATTGCCAAAGAACGTTCCGTCGGCGCGCCAGTCAAACTGTGTGCCGCCTTGTGCCAATCCACTAAGGGGTATAACAAAGGGTTGCAAAGGTACGAATTTTTTTTCTATTATCAATCAGCGATATCACTATTTCTTTTGCGTGCAAGAGGATCGAGAAGAATCTTGCGTATACGCATGTGGTGAGGGGTAACCTCCACAAGTTCATCTTCCTGAATATACTCCAGAGCCTCTTCGAGCGAGAACTTGATGGCCGGAGGCAGGAGGATCTTCTCGTCGGAACCGGCGGCACGCACATTCGTGAGTTGCTTGGCCTTGCAGATATTGATGTTCAGGTCGCGCTCGCGGGTATGCTCGCCAACCACCTGGCCGGCGTAAATCTCCTCGCCCGGCTCCACGAAAAAGCGCCCGCGATCGAGCAGTTTATTCATGGAATATGCCTTGGCCTCGCCAGTCTCGAGCGACACAAGTGAACCGTTGTTGCGGTGCTCGATCTCTCCCTTGTAGGGCTGATAATCCTTGAAACGGTAGGCAACGATGGCCTCGCCCTGGGATGCAGTCAGAAGATTGCTGCGCAGGCCCATAAGGCCTCGGGTAGGAATCTCGAACTCGAGGAGGGTCCGGTCGCCGCGGGGTTCCATGCGGATCAGGGCGCCCTTGCGGCGGGTAGATATCTCGATGGCGGCACCAACGAACTCTTCCGGCACCTCTATCGACATCTCCTCGATAGGCTCGCAGCGCTGGCCGTTGATGGTCTTGTCCAGCACCTTAGGCTGGCCTACCTGCAGCTCGAAGCCCTCGCGGCGCATGGTCTCGATGAGCACCGAAAGATGCAGCACGCCGCGCCCGTACACCACGAAGGAATCCGCGCTCAGGCCCGGTTTCACGCGCAGGGCAAGGTTCTTCTCCAGTTCCTTCTCAAGGCGGTCCTTGATGTGGCGGGAAGTCACATACTTGCCATCCTTGCCGAAGAAAGGGGAATTGTTGATGGTGAAAAGCATGCTCATGGTAGGCTCGTCTACCGCGATAGGAGGAAGGGCCTCCGGATTCTCGAGGTCCGCGATGGTGTCCCCGATCTCGAAGCCATCTATGCCCACCACTGCGCATATATCGCCGCAGCCGACCTCCTCTATATTCGTCTTGCCCAGCCCCTCGAAGGTCATCAGCTGCTTGATCTTATGCTTCTGCACTATGTCGTAGCGCTTGCAGAGACTGATCTGCTGGCCAGTGCGAAGAGATCCGCGGGTGACCTTCCCCACTGCGATACGCCCCACATAGGGAGAGTACTCGAGCGAGGAGATGAGCATCTGCGGAGTGCCTTCCACCACTGCGGGGGCGGGCACTTCCTCGAGGATGACATCCAGCAGAGGAGTGATGTCGGTAGTGGGTTTGCGCCAGTCGAGAGACATCCAGCCCTGCTTTGCGGAGCCATACACCGTCTTGAAGTCCAACTGCTCCTCGGTGGCATCCAGATTGAACATAAGGTCGAAAACCTCCTCCTGCACCTCATCGGGGCGGCAGTTTGGTTTATCTACTTTATTGATGACCACTATGGCCTTCTTACCCATCTGGAGGGCCTTCTGCAGCACAAAACGGGTCTGAGGCATGCATCCCTCGAAAGCGTCGACGAGCAGCAGCACGCCGTCCGCCATGTTGAGCACTCGCTCTACTTCACCGCCGAAGTCACTGTGCCCGGGAGTGTCGATGATGTTGATCTTAACATCCTTATATGTTACCGACACGTTCTTCGCAAGGATGGTGATTCCACGCTCACGCTCGAGGTCGTTATTGTCCAAGATGAGTTGCCCGAGGTTTTCCGGCTGACGCACAAGATTGGCCTGATAGATCATACGGTCTACCAGGGTGGTCTTTCCATGGTCGACATGGGCGATGATTGCAATATTTCTGATTTCCTGCATACTGACTGTCAACTACTAAATAACCTGCAAATTTACGGAAATCCTTATAAAAATCAAAAAAGGAAGGCCCCAAAGGTGCGCAGCGACAAGCTGGTTTCTGCCAGCCGCGAAGCGACAGTATCCCCCTGAAAGAGGGTGCAGGGGGCCGGATAGCAAAGCGGGCCGCCGTAAAGGCGACCCGCTAAAACTTAATTTTGCACCAGCAAAATTACTGCTTCTCGATGATAACCGCACGGTTGAGTTCAGGAGTAGCGAACCTCTCGGAGCCATCCCACTCTACCACGGTAATGTTCTCACGGCTTACGCCGAGTTCATCAACAAGGTTGTAAACAGTCTGTGCGCGCTCCTTGCTGAGCTGCTCGTTACGCTTCTTGGAACCGGTGCCGGTATCGGCGCTTCCGTTGAGGGTGAACTTAACGTTCTCGCCACGGGAGATGATGTTCTTGATAGCGTATTCAGCGTGTGCCTTCTCAGTCTTGGAGAGAGTGCTCTTACCAATGGTGAAGTAAACAACCACGGGCTCGTCGAAGAGACCCTCAACATTGGTGGAAGCAGCCTTCTTAGCCTCGTCAACAAGCTGCTTAGCCTCATCCTGAGCCTTCTTAGCAGCAGCGTTGGCATCGTCAGCAGCCTTCTGTGCACCGGCGACCTTGTCTTCAGCAGCCTTCTGAGCAGCCTGTGCGGCAGCGATAGCGGCGGCAGCGGCAGCAGCAGTAGTGCTTACGCGGGTCCAGTTGTTGCGGCCGAGGTCAATTCCGAGACCAACAACAGCGTAGGGGAAGGTAACGAACTTGCCGAAGTTGCCATAGCGGGCACCGGGGGCAAGATTTCCACCGAGTTCGAGGTTGATGTCAACCTTGGGCCATACATGGAAATTGTTCTGGATACCAGCCTCCATACCCCACTCATGACCAGCGGCGTCGTCGATAAGGTCACCAAGACCACCGAGGAAGATAACATCCCAGAAGCGGTTCTCTTTGTAACCTGCGAAGAGGTTGGAAAGATGTACGAGACCGTCAACCTTTATATAGTTGAATGCTTCGTTATCAGTAGCGCTCTTGCCGAGCTTGTTCTGGAGACCACGCCAGCTGAGACGGGCACCGAATTCAGGAGTAAACCACTTGCCGAGATCGACCTGGACTGCAGGGAAAGCAACGGTAAAACCTTCGTTGCCACCAATGAGATCCCAAGTAGAGTTGACGCCAACACCTACTCCGAGGGTCCAGTTGTCAAGGAACTTGTTGGTTTCATAGCCGCCGAACTTAGTGTTTCCGTTCTCATCTTTGTTGGTTTCCTGTGCGAAAGCAGCAACACCGATAAGAAGGGCGGCAGCAATTGCAAAAATCTTTTTCATACTTTTTTCTATTTAGTTAACTAAAAAATAAACTACAAACTAAACTGGCAATCAATACTGTCAAAGGCATAATTGCGCTGCAAATATATAAAGATTTCGGTAAAAACCAAAACTATTCACGATTCTAAACACTAAATAGTGTCAATCTCCTCCCTTTTCAACCACCCCTCTCTTCCGTCGCTCAGACGTACATTGCACCATTCTCCCACCGAATCAAGCAGCTCGACACCAGTACCTTCGTGCAGGATGAACAGATTCTTGGTATCTGCATCAGACGGTGAACTCTTCACGGACACCACCGGGCGCATCACCACGGCATCATCGGCGCGATAGTAGTCCCGCCTCTGCCAGGAGGCGAAAACGAGAGTAAGAATCATCAGCAGGGCAGCAGCCAATCCTGCGAAGAAGCCACATTTGCGGGCGGCCCCGCCGGATAGCAGGAAAAGAAGCAGCATCGCGAGCATCACTGCAAAGAAAAGCAGCGAGAGCCATGCCCAGGAATCCGAAGGCAGCATCCAGCACAACTGGCGCATCCAGGTGCGGAGGAAAAACTCCGGCACGGAATCTATCTTATCCTGAGTCAGCGATTTGGCGAATTCCAGATTGTAGCGGGCATCGGCATAGGAAGGATCCGCCTTCAGCGCCCTCGAATAATACAGGATAGCCTCCGCCAGACGGCTCTGGCGGAAGTAGGCATCGCCCATATTGCAATATAGTTCCGGAGCAGCCAGCCCGAGGTCCTCGATGGCGGACCAGGCCTGGGAAGCATCCTCCCAGCGGCCGTCGGAATATGCGGCCACACCGGCGTTCCACAGGGAATCCGGATAGGCATCCGCCGCTTGCGAAACGGACGGAACGAGTATCAGCAGCAGGGCCAGGGCGGCTCCGCCGGCAGTTTTTCTCTTTTTCATGGAAGAATCTATTGCAGAGATCACAGCAACGGCACTGTCGTAGTGCGAATTCATGGCCTCGTGCCCGGAATCAGGGGCGTAGCGGGCATACTCGCAGGCATCCAGCAGACCGGTGAACTCAGCCGCCAGTCCATCAGGAACGCCCTCCGCATCAAGGCGGGCTACGATATTGTCTTTGTTCAGGTCGCCGGCGTCGAGATTGAGTTTATCCGAGATGTAGCCCAGCAGGGCCTTGTGCAGTTCCTCGTAGAAAGCGGTATAGAGGTTCTTCTGCAGGAAATCACCTGCCAGGGAGAGGCGCTTGCGGGCCATCTTGGTAGCTGCGCGGTTACGGCTCCCCGCAACATCCGCCTTTCGGGCGGCCTGCATGCGGAGGAAGAACCAAATTGCTGCCGCGGCGAGCATGAACAGCGCGGAAAGGCCCCAGAACAGAGGCGAAAACACAAAGAAACTACCGGCCCCGGTCAAAGAAGGCAACTTGGTGGAGATGAAGCGGATATCGCTGCCGAGATCCTTCACGTCCCGGCGGTTCTGCACAAGCTGTCCGCCAGCCGGCACACTGCTCTCCAGCTCGGCCCCGCGGGCCACTGAAAGGTGCAGCGGTCCGGAACTGAGAGTGACGTAACGGCCGGCCGCGATATCGTAATAACTATACTCCACCGGCCCTATCTCGAAATCGCCATGGCTGCGGGGGATGAAAGGATATTCGAACACCCGGCTGCGCCCCGAGTCGGAAGATTTGGTATCATAGACCTCGAAATCCGGAGGAAAGTTGATCTTCGGTGCGGAAAGAAGGGCCAGATTGCCGGTGCCGGACACCGTCACTTTGAGCGATGCGGCGTCATGGGTCTTCAGCGAATCCCGCGTCAGTTCCGCCCTCATGTCGAACTTGCCGACACCTCCCCCGAACGACGCGGGAGCTCCGGCAGGCAGAGGCGACACATGAAGGGTGACGGGCTGGGTGGTTACACGCTTACGCACCTGCCTGTAACTGTCCTGGAAGAAACTGTCGAAGATGCTTCCGGAAGATGAAGACGAGGCCCTCACATTCACCAGGCACACCAGTTCGGCAGGATCTATCTCGAAATTTCCCGCCTTCTGCGGGATGAGGTTCCAACTGCGGATGACCGCCGTGTTGAAGATCTCCCCGCCAACATTCTCGCGCTTGAACTCGATATTGGACGGAGCCTGGATTTCCTGGGTCCAGAAGCCGTTGAACGAGGGGAAACGTGCGTCCTCGAAGCCGGCGATGCTCACCCTCTGGTAGAGTTTGAGAGTGGCGGAGATGCCCTCCCCTACCACGGCCCTGGTCTTGCTGACCAGCAGACGCATGTAGATATCTTCCGAAGAGATGGAGCCTTCGGAGGCGCTGCCGCGATTCTGCTGGCGGCTGCTTCCGGAAGATGCAGCGCCGCTGCCGGACGTACCACCGGCCACCACCTCGATGGAAAAACCGCGGGAACTCACCTTCTTACCCTGAATCGTGGCAGTTGCCCCGGGAAGGGAGAAAGAGCCCGCGCGCGCAGGCATCAATACATATGTATAGGAGTTGGTGACGCTCTTCGAGCGCTTTCCGTTTACTATGCTGATGGATGTGGATGTACTCTTCTGCGGCCCCCAGATCAGCTTGAAACCGTCCCCCGGAGTCCACTCGAACTCGGATGCGGCATGGTCCCCCTCTACCGAGAAGGTTACGTTGAACTGTTCGTCGGCCGCAACCAGATTGGGCGCCTCGACACGTATGGACTGTGCACGCAGGCCAAGGGCCGCGAGCATGCACGCACATATGATATATAGTCTCTTCATTTCTACCAATTCTTCTCTTTCTGGCGGGATTTCAGCAAGGCCGCCTTTTCCTTGTTCACCTTGTCCTGGGTTTCCTTCTCCTTGGACTGCACGGCCTGCAGCATCTGCTGTGCCTGCTGGGGAGATATCTGCTGGCGGGGCTGGGGCTGGTCCTGCTTTTGATCCTGATCCTGATTCTGATTCTGTTGATCCTGCTGGTCCTGTTGGTTCTGGTCTTTTTGTTGATCCTGGTTCTGGTCCTGGTCCTGGTCCTGATTCTGGTTCTGCTGCTGATTCTGGTCCTGGTCCTGCTGCTGGTTCTGCAGCATCTTCTTGGCGTAAGTGTAACGCTCCTTGGCGACCATATTTTCCGGATCCATCAGCAGCACGTTCCGGAAATCTTTGACGGCCTCCTGCCAGTTCTGGGTATCTATCGCGACTGTCCCCAGATTGAAGGAGCTGCGGATCAGATCCTGAGGAGTGGTGGACGACTTGAGAGCCTTGCCGAAAGACTCCGCGGCCCCCTGCTTGTCGCCTTTGCCGCTCAGCACCACGCCGAGGTTGTTCAATCCGGCAACCGAAGTGCTGTCCTTCGCCACAGCCTTCCTGTATTCAAGTTCGGCCGTTGCGGCATCTCCCTTGCGGAAAGCCCTGTTACCCGCACGCACCTCCTTCCTGTCGACCTGCGCCGACATAGGTAATGCGCTCAAAATCAGCATTATGACTATCAGTCTTTTCATCAGAACAAACTCCTTTTCCAGCGCCTTGCACCTATCAGCATCTCCAGCACGAGAAGGGCCAGCGCAACGGCGAAGAAATACATGTACAACTCATCATACTCCTCGAACACCATCGACTTGAAGTATTCCTCCTCCATCCTGTTTATATCGTTGATTATAGGATTCAGGCCGAACTCTTCGTTGCCCGCATGCACGTATGCTCCCCCTCCGACTTCAGCCATCTTCTGCAACGTACCCTCGTCCAGGCGCGTCACCACGATGTTGCCGTCCTTATCCTTCAGCAGGTCCCCGTCCATGGGGATGGGTTCGCCCCGGAGCGACCCGACTCCTATCGTATATACCTTTATCCCCAGTTCTGCGGCCTGCTTAGCCGCATCCACAGGGTCGTCTTCATGATTTTCGCCATCCGTGATCACAATGATCGCACGGCTTTTCTCGCTCTGGGCGCTGAACCCGCGTGCGGCGGTCAGCACCGCATCGCCTATGGCCGTCCCCTGCACCGGAATAGACTCCGTGCTGATGCTCCCGAGGAACATCTTGGCCGAAACGTAATCGTTGGTAATAGGCAGTTGTACGAAGGACGTACCCGCGAAGATGATCAGCCCTATGCGGTCCCCCTGCAACTTGTCAGTGATGCGGGAAATGGCGAGTTTTGCCCTTTCCAGACGGTTCGGGGAATAGTCCTTCGCCAGCATCGAATTGGACACGTCGAGGCAGATCATGATCTCGGCGCCCTTGGTCTCCTTCTCCTGGAGTTTGGCACCCATCTGAGGACGGGCCATACCTACCACGAAAGACAGGAAAGCAAGATCGAAAAGCACCAGCCTCACCCAGCCCTTGGCGCCGGACCACGAAGGCATAAGGACATTCACGAGTTCCGGATCGCCGAACTTGCTTATCCTCCGCTTCCTGAGCCAGCGAGAGAGCCCGTACAGGAGCGGCAGCAGCGGCACCAGGACCAGCAGGAGCAAATATTGATGATTAGCGAATATCAGCATTACGGCAACCTCCTCGACAAAAGGGTCAGGGCAAGTTCGAGCAGCAGGCATACAAGTGCCCACAACGCATACTTCCCGAACAGTTCTTTATATACAGGGAAACTGTCCACGGTGGTGCGGACCTTCTCCATCTGATTGATTTCGGAATAGATTTCGGCCAGTTTGGTGTTGTCGGTGGCACGGAAATACCGGCCTCCGGTGGCCTCCGCCACACTCTTCAGCAGGGCCTCATCTATCTCCACCGGCATCTTGCGAACCTCCACACCCCAGGGCGTCATCACCGGATAGGGAGCCTCCCCCTGCGTTCCGAGTCCTATCGTGTAAACGCGTACGCCGTAAGTCTTCGCAATTTCGGCGGCGGTGGCCGGGGCGATCTCTCCCCTGTTGTTCACGCCGTCCGTAAGCAGGATCACCACCCTGCTCTTCGCATCGGAATCCATCATGCGCGCCACAGCGGTAGCAAGTCCGTTGCCTATCGCGGTGCCGTCCTCGATCAGGTCGGTCTGCACATCCTTCATCAGGTTGATGAGGGTGGCGCGGTCGGTGGTCAGAGGGCACTGCGTGTAGCTCTCACCGGCGAACACCACGATTCCCATGCGGTCCGAAGGCCTCTGGGCGATGAACTCCACCGCGATGTCCTTTGCCGCGCTGATGCGGTCCGGATTGAAGTCGCGGGCCAGCATACTCGTCGACACGTCCATCGCGAACACTATATCGATGCCTTCGGTGTCCACCTTCTCGGTTTCGGTAGATGAGCGAGGCCTGGCGATGGCGACGATTATGAGGCAGAGGGCCGCGATGCGGAGAATGAAGGGCAGGTGCCGGAGCCATGCCAGCGCAGACTTCCCTCCGGCGAGCCATGGCAGCAGGGAGGATACGCGCATATGAGGCCTTCTGCCTCCCAGTTCCTGCCAGAGGTAGTGGGCTACGAGCAGCAGCGGAATCAACAGCAGCCACAGAAGTTTGGGGTACTCAAAGAACATCCTTTTCCTGCTCCTCCTCAAGCGTAGTGCGGTAGGTGTCCGTGACGAACTTCACCGCAATGGGCACCACTTTCGCGTTATAATCGTCCGGGGCGGTATGCTTCGCGAACTTCACGAAATCGGCCGTCTCGAACAGTTCCCGGGTCTCCCCGAAAAGTTCCGGGCTGATATCCTTGTCGCCCTTTAGGGCATCGAAGACTTCGGCGGTCGTCATCTCAGGAGCATCTACTCCGAAGCGCGATTCTATATAGTTCTTGAGGGCGTCCGTCACCCCGGAATAGAAGCCCTTCTGCTTCTCGGGGGCCCAATACTGGTTCCCACGATAGGTGTCGAGTTTCCGCAGTGCGGTGATATGTGCCGGCTCAGAAGGTTTTTCCTCTTCTCGACGGGCTCTGCGCCTCCAAAGTACGATCGCTACTATCAAGGCTATCAGCAGGATATCCGCTCCGGCCAGCCAGGGGAAGAGTTCCGCGTAGGTAAGAGGATAGCGTGCGAGCGGCGCAAGGGCATTCTCCGCCAGCCTCGCGGAATCCAGGGGGAATTCGGCTACATGGAATTCGGGCGTCTCGAAGCGGAGAGTATCTATCTTCCCATCCAACTGGCGCTGCACGAGCATTGGCGGCAGATGGAAATCACCCTCTTCGAATGGTGCCAGCACTACGCTTCCGCGGATGTCCATAAGGCCCTGGCGGCGGCGGAATTTCAAGGTATCCACCTTCCAGTCCCTCACCAGGGCAAGGGTATCCGCAGGTAGAGATTTGAAGTCCTGCAGGGAGAAGACGGTGCCCTTTTTCACGTCGTTCAGTTCGAATCCATATTCCAGGCGGTCTCCCACGTAGATGGAGTCGCGTTTCTGCATGGGCCGCATGAACGCGTCCCCTTGGGGTACGATCTCCAGAAAGACCACCAGTATGCTTGCAAGGATATTCATCGTTTAGCAAAGAAACTCATAAGGGAACGGACGTAGTCGGCGTCGGTGGATATCTCCACGCTCCCTATCTTATATCGGTTGAACAGCTGCTGCTCGGCCGCGGCCAAAGTACTGAACCACTGCGAATAGGCCCGCCGCATGGAGGCACTGCCGGTGTTCACCCAGGCGGAGCGCCCCGTCTCGCTGTCTTTCACATTGATTAGGCCTACCGGCGCGAGGCTGCGTTCCCTCGGGTCGCACACCTTGATTACGGACAGGTCGTGGCGGCCGGCGGCCACCTTCAACGCATCTTCGTAGCGGGGCTTTCCGGAAGCATCGGCATCCAGCATGTCACTCAGCAGGAAGGCCGTGCACTTCTTCTTGATGGCTCCCGTCAGGAACTGCAACGCGGCACCGATGTCGGTGCCGTCGGAGGAAGGCTCCAGTTCGAGCATCTCCCTGATTATATGCAGGAGATGGCTGCGGCCCTTTTTCGGGGGGATGAACTTTTCTATGCGGTCGCTGAAGAAGAGTGCTCCTACCTTGTCGTTATTCAGTATGGCGCTGAAACTCAGCACGGCCGCTATCTCCGCAAGGAGTTCTCGCTTCGTGCGGACCTGCGTGCCGAAGAGCCCGGAGCGGCTCACGTCCACCAGCAGCACGACCGTCATCTCGCGCTCCTCCTCGAACACCTTCACATATGGAGAGTGCAGGCGCGCGGTCACGTTCCAGTCCATGTTGCGGACGTCATCGCCGTACTGGTATTCACGCACCTCGCTGAAGGCCATACCCCTGCCCTTGAATGCAGAGTGGTACTCTCCCGCGAAAATCTGGTGGGAGAGGGCCTTGGTGCGGATCTCTATCTTCCGGACCTTCTTTATTAATTCTTCCGGTGTCATTACGGAACTACCACTGCATTGATTACCTGCGAGATAATCTCTTCGGTGGTGACATTCTCCGCTTCGGCTTCGTAGGTGAGGCCGATGCGGTGGCGAAGCACCTCGGGGCAGACGGCGCGCACATCTTCGGGAATCACATAGCCCCTGCGCTTGATGAAGGCGTAGGCCTTGGCGGCAGCGCTCAGGCTAATGCTGGCGCGGGGGGATCCTCCGTAGGAGATAAGGTCTTTCAGGCCCTTGAGGCCGTATTCCCCGGGAGTGCGGGTGGCAAAAACTATATCTATTATGTAGCGCTCGATCTTTTCGTCCATGTACACCTCGCGAACTATGTCACGGGCGCGGATGATGTCTTCGGGATTGACGACGGGGTTGGGTTTGGGGAACTCTCCGGTATTGTTCATGCGGATGATGAGTTTTTCCTCTTCCTTCTTCGGATAGTCCACCAGCACCTTCAGCATGAAACGGTCGACCTGGGCCTCGGGCAGAGGATAGGTTCCCTCCTGCTCCACGGGGTTCTGGGTGGCCATCACGAGGAAGGGCTCGGGCAGGGCGAAGGTCTGGTCGCCTATGGTGACCTGCCTTTCCTGCATAGCCTCGAGCAATGCGGACTGCACCTTTGCCGGGGCGCGGTTGATTTCATCGGCCAGCACGAAGTTGGCAAAGACGGGGCCCTTGCGCACCTCGAACTCTTCCTTCTTCTGAGAGTAGATGAGGGTGCCGGATACGTCGGCAGGCAGGAGGTCCGGGGTGAACTGGATGCGGCTGAACTTGGCATTTATAGCCTTGCTCAATGTGCTGATAGCCAATGTTTTGGCGAGTCCGGGCATACCTTCGAGGAGGATGTGTCCGTTGGCGAGAAGGGCTATCATCAGATTCTCCACCAGATGCTTCTGGCCCACGATCACCTTGCCCATCTCGAGAGAAAGGAGATCGACGAATCCGCTTTCCTGCTGGATGCGGTCGTTCAATTCCTTGATGTTTACACTTTCCATATATTTTTGATAACTTTGTATGCTATGCGTTATTCCATTACATTGTCATATGCCGGTGCTCTCTTCCGCGGCTGGCAGCGCCAGCCCTCCGACCCGTCGGTCCAGCAATGCCTCGAAGAAGCCCTGGGCAGGATTCTGGGCACGGAGACTCCGGTGATCGGGGCGGGACGTACGGACACAGGCGTGAATGCAATCGGTTACGTAGCGTGTTTCGACGGCCCCGCAGGCCTTGCGGCAGAAGACTTCCGCTACAAATTAAATGCCATCCTTCCCCGCACTGTGGTGGTAAATTCCATCTCCGAGGCAGGCCACGATTTCCATGCGCGTTTCGATGCCGTGAGGCGGGAATATACCTACTTCATACACAGGAGCAAAGATCCTTTCGTGGAGGCTTTTTCCTGGCAATGCGGTTATCCGGGGCTGGATTTCGATGCCATGAACCTTGCGGCTTCGCTGCTGGTAGGGACGCATGATTTTTCGTGTTTCGAGAAGGCCGGGGCAGACAACAAGACATCGGTGTGCACCGTTTTCGAGGCGTTCTGGCAGCCGTATACGCCGTCGCACGTTCAGATTATGGGAGAAGTCGGAGCCGCTCCTGCGAAGGCGTCATACGGCCGGGCAATGCCCGTACTGGGGTCCCCTTGCGGGACACAGACGGGCCCTTTGCCCGCCGCGGTGGAGGGAGCGGCTCCGACTTCGCAGATTCCGCAGTACTGGTTCTTCCGGATAGCGGCGGACAGGTTCCTGCGGAACATGGTGCGGGCGATCGTGGGAACGCTGATAGATGTGGGGCGCGGAAAGCGCAGTGTCGAAAAGTTCGGCGGGCTCGTCCTGCCGGCAGACGGACCAATCTCTCCGCGACGGGCAACACACCGCAGTCTTGCCGGGGAGTCGGTGCCGGGGCACGCATTGTTCCTCTCCAAAATAGAATACTGACATGATACAGCAACTCCTCGGAATAGATATAGGCGGCACCAAATGCGCCGTCATCTTCGGACTGGACACCGACGGCGACATCTCCATCGCCGATAAGGTGCGCTTTGACACCACCGACGTGCAAGGCACCATCGGCCGCATCATCTCTGAACTCAAGGGAATGTGCGCCCGGCACGGCCTGGACGCCTCCAACACCAGAGGGATAGGCATCTCCTGCGGCGGCCCCCTGGACAGTCGCAAAGGCATAGTGATGTCGCCGCCGAATCTCCCCGGATGGGACAACATCCCCATCGTGGACATGGTCCGCGAAGCCACCGGCATCCCCGCGGTGCTGCAGAATGACGCAAATGCCTGCGCCCTGGCCGAGTGGAAGTACGGCGCCGGCAGAGGCACGCGCAACATGGTCTTCCTGACCTTCGGCACCGGCCTTGGAGCGGGTCTGGTGCTGGACGGCAGACTCTACTCCGGCACCAACGACAATGCCGGCGAACTAGGGCACATCCGCCTCTCGGAATTCGGACCGGTGGGCTACGGAAAGGCCGGATCCGTGGAAGGATTCGCCAGCGGAGGAGGGATCGCCCAGCTCGCCGCATCTGCCGTAAAAGAGAAGCTGATGATGGGAGAGAAGGTGGCGTGGTGCCCGGACGGGAATCTTTCCGCCATCAGCGCCCGCACCGTGGCCGAAGCAGCCAAGGCCGGGGACGAACTCGCGAAGAGCATCTACCGCACCTCCGCCACCTATCTGGGCAAGGCCCTCGCGATGGTTATAGACATGCTGAATCCGGAGGTGATCGCCATAGGCAGCATCTTCGTCCGCGCCGAGGAACTCATCCGCCCGTTCATGCAGGCCGCCATCGACCGCGACGCCCTCCCCGGCGCCGCCGCCGTCTGCAAGGTCAAACCCGCCGAACTCGGCGAATCCATCGGCGACATCGCCGCCCTCTCCCTCGCCGCCACACTCTGATCTCTCTGCCGTCGCTGGAGGCACAGCGGCTGCGGTGGGCATTATGGTGGCTGCCCGGAGCTTTTGCCGTCGAGCATTTTTTATGCGAGGCGGATATACCGGCGGGAATTGAGTTTTTTTGATTATATTTGTGCGATATTATAATTTATGGGAATTATGCTCTTTACTTTACTCCAGGCCGACACTCTCGCAGAGGCAGTGCAGGCCGCTCCGGTTCCGCAGGAGATGTCTTATTCGCTCATCGACATGGCAATGAAGGGCGGATGGATCATGATTGTCCTGCTCCTCCTCTCCATCATAGCGATTTACATCTTCGGCAAGAAACTCGTGCAGATCAACCGCGCATCGAATGTGGACAGGAATTTCATCGACGACATCCGCGATTACATACACGACGGCAAGACCAAGTCTGCCATCGCCCTCTGCGGCAAATATGACAATCCTACCGCACGTCTGGTAGAGAAGGGACTCGAGCGCATCGGACGTCCCCTCACCGACATCCAGGCCGCGGTCGAAAACACCGGCAACCTTGAGGTGGCTCGTCTCGAGAAGGGTCTTCCCTTCCTCGCGACCATCGCCGGCGGCGCACCTATGCTAGGATTCCTCGGCACCGTCATGGGTATGGTAAGAGCCTTCTTCAACATGGCCAACGCAGGCAACAACATCGACATCACCCTTCTCTCCGGAGGTATCTACGAAGCAATGATCACCACCGTGGGAGGTCTGATCGTGGGTATTCTTGCATACTTCGGATACAACTACCTCACATCCCGTATCTCCGACGTGGTTTTCACCATGGAGAATGCAACCATCGGTTTCATGGATGTGCTCAATGATCCCGAATCCACACCAACGGTCAAACCCGAAGAATAATGGCAATCAAGAGAACAACAAAGGTGGACGCTTCGTTCTCGATGTCGAGTATGACCGACATCGTGTTCCTGCTGCTCATCTTCTTCCTGGTGACGTCCACCCTCATCAATCCCAACGCCCTCAAGCTCCTGCTCCCCAAGAGCACCGGACAGGTGAGCGCGAAGCCCACCGTCAGCGTGAGCATCAAGGACTGGGGTGACGGGCAGTACACCTATCACATCAACGGTAACGAACTTGCCGAGAATGGCATAGAGCAGGTGGAAGATGACCTCGTGGGGCTTCTCCAGAACGAGGAGGATCCTACCTTCAGCATCTACTCCGACGAGAGCGTCCCCATCGGCGAGATCGTGCAGGTGATGAACATCGCCAAGCGCAACCACTACAAAGTAATACTCGCAACCCAGCCTGAGTAAAGATGAAAGAGTATCTGCGCGAAAGAAAGAAGACCGAGGACAGGTCGAAGGTGACCGGCATCGTGCTGACGGTGCTGCTGCACGCCTCAGCCCTGTGTCTGGTGTCTTTCTCCGGGCTCAGCTACATCTATCCTCCGCCGGAAGAAACTTCTTTCCTTATCGACTATACCGAGGAGGAAGAAGTCCGGTTCAAGCCGGTATACGGACGTGAACCCCGGGGAGAGGATGTCGATTTGGAAAAGGATGTGGAGCTCGTGCAGAAGAGCGAATCCCCCAACGAGAGTCTGGCGCAGAACCTGACTCCCGCCGCAAAGCCGGATGACTTCGGCGACGTGGAAACCCCTGAACCTCCCCGCGAGGAAGAGCCCAAGCTCGATCCCCGCGCCGCTTTCCCCGGAATGGCAAAGAAGGACACCACCCTTACCGCACCTCATAACGCCCGCGAGGCTTCCTCCGACTTCCGCGCCGGACAGGCCACAGGCAATACCGAGAAAGCCCGCACCGAAGGCGTGGCCAACGCCCATGTGGAAGGCCGCAAGGTGAACAAGTCCACCCTGGTCAAGCCCGCTTACGATGTGCAGGAAAGCGGCAAGGTCGTGGTCAAGATATGGGTCGACAACTACGGCAATGTGAAGCGCGCAGAGGCGGGAGCCGACGGCACCACGGTAACCAGCGCGAAACTTTGGGCTGCAGCCCGGGCGGCCGCGATGAAAGCCCATTTCGATCAGAAAATCGACGCACCTGCCATGCAGGAAGGCACGATTACATATATTTTTAACCTACAATAATTTTCAAAGGCATTGCAGCGCGACGTGAGTCGTACTCATGCAATTAATTCAAGACAATGGCAGAATTCAGTAAAGATGGCCGCAAGTTAAGGCCGAGAAGGTCGGCTTCGGCAGGATCCCGCCCCGCCTACAGCACCAGCGAGAAGCGCGGTGAAGGCGAAGGGCGCGGGAACAATTATGGCGAGCACAGGAGTTACGGCGAGCGCCGTGGTTTCGGTGAGCGCAGGGGCGGCGAAGGCCGCGGATACGGCGATCGGCGTAACGGTCCCGGCGAGGGCCGGAGTTACGGTGAGCACAGGAGTAATGGCGAACGTAAGCAATACGGAGAGCGCAAGCAATATGGCGAACGCAAGCAGTATGGCGAACGCAAACAGTACGGCGAGCGTAAGCAGTTCGGCGAGCGCCAGCAGTACGGAGAGCGCAAGCCCTTTGGGCAGAAACCCTCTTATGGCGCCAAACGCGCCGGCAACGGTTTCAACAAGGCATCAGAAGAAGGCATCAGCCGCATGATAGAGGCCAGCCCCAAAGCAAGGCCGGTATCCGATTTCGACTCGGCTCCCAACCTCGTGAAGGAGGAAATCCGCCTCAACAAATTCATCGCCAATTCAGGAGTCTGCTCCCGCCGTGAGGCCGACACCATGATTCAGGCAGGCGTCGTCACCGTTAATGGAGAGGTGGTCACCGAACTCGGCACCAAGGTCAATATCCTTACCGACGTAGTCAAATTCAACGGCGAAACCCTCCGCGGAGAGGCTAAGGTATACATTGTGATGAACAAGCCCAAGGGCTATGTCACCACCGCATCCGACCCTCACGCAGAGAAGACGGTCATGGACCTTCTGAAAGGCTGCCAGACAAGGGTTTATCCTGTCGGACGCCTCGACAAGGCCACCACGGGCGTGCTGATGTTCACCAACGACGGCGAAATCTCCGAACGCCTCACGCATCCTTCCTACGACAAGAAGAAGATCTACCAGGTGGTGCTCAACAAGCCCCTCACCGAGGAGGCCCGCCAGGAGATACTCGCAGGTGTGGACTTGAGCGACGGCAAGGTCGCTGCAGACGCCCTGGAATTCATCGACCCTGACGACAAGCGCAAACTCGGCATCGAGATCCACTCCGGAAAGAACCGCGTGGTGCGCCGCATATTCGAGGCTGTGGGCTGCGAGGTCCGCACCCTGGACCGCGTCTACTTCGCAGGCCTCACAAAGAAGGGCCTCAAGAAGGGAGAGTGGCGCTATCTCACCGAAGGAGAGATCAATATCCTTAAAATGGGAGCATACGTATAATGGCGCATAAATCCGGATTTGTCAATATCATAGGCAACCCCAACGTCGGCAAGAGCACGCTGATGAACGCGATGGTGGGCGAAAAACTGTGCATAGTCACGGCCAAGGCCCAGACCACCCGCCACCGCATCATGGGTATCGTGAACGGTGAAGACTTCCAGATTGTCTACTCCGACACTCCCGGCATTCTCAAGCCTGTCTACCGCCTGCAGCAGAACATGATGAATTTCGTCGACACCGCCATCGGCGACGCCGACATCATCCTTTATGTAACGGATACGGTTGAGAAGCCGGACAAGAACATGGATTATGTGGAGAAACTCTCCCGCCTGGACTGCCCGGTGATCATAGTCATCAACAAGATAGACATAAGCAGCCAGGAGAAGGTGCGCGAACTGATGGACTGGTGGCAGGAGAAGGTTCCCGCCGCCATCATCATTCCCGCATCCGCACAGGAGAACTTCAATCTGGAGACCATCATGAACACAGTGGTGGAGCATCTCCCGGAATCCCCTGCCTGGTACGACAAAGACACGTTTACCGACAGGAATCTCCGCTTCTTCGCCTCCGAAATCATACGCGAGAAGATCCTCCTCAACTACAAGGACGAAATTCCCTACAGCTGCCAGGTGGAGATAGAGACTTTCAAGGAGGGCGAGGAGCGCTACGACATCGGTGCGATCATCTACGTGATGCGCGATTCCCAGAAGGGCATCATCATAGGCAAGGGCGGTGCGGCCCTCAAGAAAACCGGCACCGCGGCCCGAATCGAGATGGAAGACTTCTTCCAGAAGAAAGTCTTCCTCCAGTTGCTTGTAAAGGTGGATCCGGACTGGCGGGAAAGCCGCCGCGAACTGCGGAAATTCGGTTACGAGGATTAAAATAGAACTATGAGCGAAGACTACGAAGATATCCAGAACGAAGAACTCGACGATCAGACTGTCGAGGAAGAGGTGTTGGATGAAGGCGAAGGAAGCGAAGAGAAGGCAGGCAAGTTCGACCGCCTGCTAGGCAGCGACAGCCGCCGCTTCAAACTTTCCGGGATGTTCAAGGACTGGTTCCTGGACTATTCTTCCTACGTAATCCTGGAGCGTGCCGTCCCCCATATAGTGGACGGCCTCAAGCCCGTGCAGAGGCGAGTGCTGCACGCCATGTTCAAGATGGATGACGGCAACTTTACCAAGGTGGCCAACATCGTGGGCCAGGCCATGCAGTACCATCCCCACGGCGACGCATCCATCCTTGGAGCCCTCGTGCAGCTCGGCCAGAAGAATCTGACCGTGGACTGCCAGGGTAACTGGGGCAACATCCTCACGGGAGATTCCAACGCCGCGCCCCGATACATCGAGGCGCGCCTCTCCAAGTTCGCCAAGGAGGTAGTCTTCGATCCGGAAATCACCAACTGGATGAACTCCTACGACGGACGCAACCAGGAGCCCACCGAACTCCCGGTCCGCTTCCCTCTCCTGCTCGCCCAGGGCACCGAGGGCATCGCCGTAGGCATGGCATCCAAGATCCTCCCCCATAACTTCAACGAACTCCTGGACGCCTCCGTCAAGATACTCGAAGGCAAGCCATACGAACTCTACCCCGACTTCCCTACAGGCGGCTTTGCCGACTGCAGCAAATACAACCGCGGCCAGCGCGGCGGCTCCGTGAAGGTGCGCGCCCGCATCGAGAAAGTGGACAAAAACACCGTGGCCATCACCGAGATCCCCTACGGCAAGACCACCCACGTACTCATCGACTCCATCCTCAAGGCCAAGGACAAGGGCAAGATAAAAATCAAGAAGATCGAGGATATGACCACCGACAAGGTGAATATCATCATCCATCTTCCCAACGACGTGTCGCCGGACAAGACCATCGACGCCCTCTATGCCTTCACCGACTGCGAGGCGAATATCGCCCCCAATGCCTGCGTGATCGTGGACAACAAGCCGCAGTTCCTCACCGTACACGACATCCTCGAATACGACACCTTCCACACACGCGACCTCCTGGAGCGGCAGCTCCGCATCAAGCTCGCCAAATTGGAAGACGACTGGCACTGGTCCAGCCTGGAGCGCATCTTCTTCGAAAACCGCGTATACAAGATACTCGAACAGGACCAGAATTCCTGGGAGCAGCAGCTGGACGATATCTTCGCCCGCATGAAGGAATTCCAGGCTCAGCTCCGCCGAGAGATCGTAATGGACGACATCCATCGCCTGGTGGACAAACCCGTGCGCAAGATATCCAAGTTCGATGTCAAGGCCGTGGAAGAGAAGATCGCAGGCCTTGAGGAGCAGATGGCCGCGGTGCAGGCAGACATCGACAACATCACCGGCTACACCATCGAGTGGTTCAAGGGCCTCAAGAAGAAGTACGGCAAGGATTTCCCGCGCCTCACCGAGCTTACCGGCTTCGAGACCATCGCCGCCACCAAGGTCATCAACAACAACGCCAAGCTGCAGGCCAATCTTGCGGAAGGATTCGTGGGCATCGGCCTCAAGCGCGACGACAATGGCACCTACATCTGCGACTGCTCCGACCTTTCGGAGATCATCGTAATCGGCAAGGATGGCAAGTACCGCATCACCAAGGTGGAGGACAAGGCCTTCTTCGGCAAGGACCTGCTCTATGTGGGCGTGTTCAACCGCGGCGACGACCGCACCATCTATAACGTGATTTACCGCGAAGGCAAGACCAGCGTCTACTATGCCAAGCGTTTCGCCATCACCTCGATCACCCGCGACAAGGAATACGACATCACCACGGGGGCTCCTGGTTCGCAGATCATGTGGTTCACGGCCAATCATAACGGAGAGGCCGAGACCGTCCGCATCGCCCTGCGTCCGAAACCGAAACTCAAGAAGACTTCGCTGGAGTACGATTTCGCCCAGCTCGCCATCAAGAGCAAGACCGCGCGAGGCAACCTGGTGAGCAAGAATTCCATCGCCCGCATCACGCTCAAGAGCAAGGGTGTATCCACCATCGCCGGCAAGGACATCTGGTACGACGCCGATATCCAGAAACTCAACGAGGATGGCCGCGGGCAGTATCTCGGCCAGTTCGAGGGCGAAGACAAGGTGCTCGCCATCTTCAAGAACGGAACCTTCTACACAACCTCGTTCGATCTGGTCAACAAATACCAGGGCGACGTGCTGAGTATCAGCAAGTTGGATACTTCCAAGACCTACACCGTCCTCTACTATGACGGAGCCGCCAAGGCCTTCTATGTCAAGCGTTTCTCCTTCGTGGAAAACGACAATTCCCCCATGTTGTTCATCTCGGATGCCCCCAAATCCTATCTGGTGGACATCTCCGAAGACAAACATCCGCAGTATCGCTGCATCTTCGGAGGAAAATCGGCTCACAAGGAGCCTGAGTGCATCGATGCGGAGGAGTGGATTGCCAAGAAGGGCATCACCGCCAAGGGCAAGAAGTGCCACGACCGCGAGCAAGTCAAGAAGGTGGAGTTCATCGAGCCGCTGGTGAAGCCGGAGGACGAGGAGCCCGAGATGCCAGAAGAGCCTATGGAGATAATTCTGCCAGATGACGAGGACCTTTCGCTTCCTACCGGAGAGATTATCCTTCCGGATCCGGAAGACATCACAGTGCCGGAGCTGATTATCGAGGAACCTACGCTGTTCTAATGGCGGTCTGGGCTCTCATAGGATTTATGGGTTGCGGCAAGTCGTCGATCGGCCGCACCGTTCAGCGCCTGGCCGCAAAGGCAGCGTCCGGAGTCATTCCTGTCTTCGCCAAAAAAAGGCTCAGCCAGAAAAGCTCCGGCCCGCTGCAGTTCATCGACCTGGATGAGGAAATCGTGCGGCGGGAAGGTAGATCTGTCCCGGAGATTTTCGCGGATGGCGGCGAGGCTGCGTTCCGCACCATCGAACGTGCAACGCTTGCGGAACTGCTGTCGGAAGCGAACTCCCTCAGGGGGAACGCCTCGCTTCCAACAGTCAACCTGCTCCTTTCGCTGGGCGGAGGCACATTAACCGATCCGGAGAGTCGCAAATTGGTGCAGAAGAACTGCAAGTGCATATACTTAAGGGCAAGCGTAAAGACGCTGGTGGCAAACCTCCGGGAAGTTGGAACCGAAGGCCGGCCGATGCTGGCAGGTGCCAATCCGAATGCCCCGGCAGACTTCCCCGAAAGCCTTGAATCCCGCATCGCCTCAATGATGGCCGCCCGCGGCCCCATCTACGAAAAAGCCGCCGACATCATCCTCGACATCGACGGCATGGACTATTCAGATATCGCCCGGCAGATAATCAACTCATTTTCTCTATAAGGCCTTCCGGGCTTAAGAACAGGGGGCCGTCAGTGCTCGGCCTTGCAAGAAAACTTTTGTCGGAGGTCACCACCACATCGAAGTCTTCGGAATCCGCCTGGACGAACTGTACATTGTCTTCAAAGTCCCCTGTAGGGTTCTTTAGAGCCTCACGTATGGACAGACCATCAATCTGGGTAACGTTTACGAAAGACAGGATGTACAGCATCACCTGACTGAATCTTTGCATAAGAAAATTCCTTTCTCTGGAAAGTATATATTGTGCATCCAAAATGCTTTGGGTTGTGATATATCCTTCCAGTTCACCATTATGAATCGCCTGAAAGATACATCGGGAAGCCTCCCGATGTTCACGATACTCAGAACTCAAAACATCAAGGATGATGTTTGTATCTAAAAAGACCCTGTGCTTATTCTTTAATGAATTTTTCATATAGATAGGCGTATTTAGGGTCATTATCTAATTCTTCCCGAGTGGGTCTGGGCAGATCAAAGCATGCCAGATTCAGGATTTCTTCCGAGACCTTGAAGTCTGCGGGGAGTTTGGGAAAATCAAGGCCTGCGGCCTTTTCCAGGGCATGCTCGATGAAACTGTTAACCGAACGGTTCTCCCGTCTGGCTACCTGCTTTAACCGGGTCATCAAATCCGGCCGCAGCCGTACTATGGTTTGGACTCTTTCCATGACATCATTTTTTGCAAATATAGCAAAAAATGATATCAAAAAACAAAAAGTGATATCAAGAGGTTGCCGTATCTGATCAGATGATATCTTCCCCCTTGCGCATGTCGCGGATGCGGAGTTGGGTGAAGGTGTTGCCGGCGAAGTAGTTCTCGACGATGGCGTAACAGACATCGACAGGATTGCCTTCCTTCACGTACTCGTAGTAGTCCGCCAGATTGAATGCGATGGCGGGCACCTTGTGGTAGGGCTGGTCTTCCTGGATGAGGTCGAGTTTCATGTGCGCTCCGCCCGCACCAACGCGACGGCCGTCGCCGGCATCGTACACACCCTGGGTCATGAAGATGGGGTTGTGGTTGCCGGGGCCGAAGGGCTGGAACTGCTTGAGGATGCGGAAGAATTTCGGGGTGATCTGCGAGAAGTTCAACTCTGAATCTATCTCCACGACTGGAGTCAGCATGTCGGTGGTGATGTGCTCACCGACGAACTTGTCCATCCGGGCGGCGAATTCAGGGAGTTTGTCCTCGGTGAGGGTGAGGCCGGCAGCGTAGGTATGGCCGCCGAAGTTTTCCATCAGGTCCGCGCAACTTTCGATGGCTGCGTAGAGGTCGAACTTGCCGGCGCTGCGAGCCGAACCCGTAACGAATCCGTTGCTGCTGGTGAGGACTACCGTGGGCTTGAAGTAGGCCTCCACCAATCGCGAAGCGACGATGCCCACGACACCCTTGTTCCAGTTGGGATTGTACACTATAGTGACGTTCTCCCGCGCCAGGCACTTGCCGGACTCTACCATTTCCAGCGCCTCCGCCGTGATCTCGCGGTCTACGTTCTTACGTTCGTTGTTGTTATTGTTGATCTTCTCCCCCACTATCATCGCCTTGCCGGTTTCAGTGGCGGTAAGGAGCTCCACCGCGAGTCGCCCCGTCTCCATACGGCCAGCGGCATTGATGCGGGGACCGATCTTGAATACGATGTCATCCACCGTAATATGCCCGGGCTCGAGTTTGGAGAGATTGATCATCGCCAGAAGGCCCTTTCGCGGGCTCTCGTTCAGGCGCTTGAGGCCATAGTATGCGAGGATACGGTTCTCGCCGACCACTGTCACGAGGTCGGATGCGATGCTCACCACCAGAAGGTCCAAGAGGGGGATCAGGGTCTCGAAGGGTATCTCATGCTTCTGCGCGTATGCCTGCACGAGTTTGAAGCCCACACCGCAACCGCAGAGGTCGTCGAAGGGATAGGTGTCGTCCTCGCGCTTCGGGTCCAGCACGGCGACGGCCCTGGGAAGTTCGAGTTCCGGGAGATGATGGTCGCAGATGATGACGTCCACTCCGAGTGATTTTGCGAGGTCCACCTTCTCGATGGCCTTGATGCCGCAGTCCAGGGTGATGATAAGACCGAATCCATTCTCGGCCGCCCATTTTATGCCCTTCGAAGACACTCCGTAGCCCTCGTCGTAGCGATCGGGGATGTAGAAGTCAACAAGGTCGGTGTAGCGCTTGATGAAAGAGTACACCAGGCTCACCGCGGTAGTACCGTCGACATCGTAGTCGCCGTATACAAGGATCTTCTCGTTGCCGGCGATGGCCTGATGCAGACGCTCCACGGCCTTGTCCATATCCTTCATCAGGAAGGGATCATGGAGATTGTCGAGACTGGGACGGAAGAAAGCGCGGGCCTGCTCGAAGGTCTCCACGCCACGTTTGACGAGGAGTTCTGCGAGCACCCTGTCGATGCCCACCTCCGCGGCAAGGCTGTTCACCTTGTCAGCAGGAGCGGGATCGCTTACCACCCATTTGCTTTCCTTCATCATAATTTACAAATTTAGCGATTCTTCTTTTATTCGCAAAATTGTATTCCGGTCTTTCACCTGTTACTCCCATCAGCACTACACCGATCACTGATGTCCGAAGGAGCGGCGCGGACCTTCGAGTTCGCGCCAACGGGCGGAGTCGAAGTCGTCGGGATCGCGGGGATTCAGATAGGGGCCTTCTTTCCAGGGGCGGAATTCCATATAAGTGATGGGGAGGCCCATCTCCAGGAACATACTTTCGTAGAATGTCTGGACTTCGCGGACTTCGGCCGGCAGGTGGTGGGGTGTACCCTGGCCATACAAGTCAGTGGTTTCAGCAAGGATGGGCAGACCGTTCACGCAGGCGACAGCACGGGTGTACTCGAAGAGGAAGCGGCTGTCGGTCTTGAGATGGATGATGCCTTCCGGCTTCAAAAAATTGCGGTAACGGTCCAGGAACAACGCGGACGACAGGCGCTTGTTCTCGCTGGCACGCAACTGGGGATCGGAAAAAGTAAGCCAGATTTCGGAAACTTCACCGGGGCCGAAAAAAGCGGTGATGAACTCTATCCGGGTGCGGAGGAAGGCCACATTTGGCAGTCCTTCCGCCGTCGCTGTCTTGGCCCCGCGCCAGAGACGCGCCCCCTTGATATCCACACCTATATAATTCTTGTCGGGATTGCGGCGTGCCAGTTCCAGGGTGTACTCCCCCTTTCCGCAGCCGAGTTCCAGCACGATTTCGCCAGGATGCCCGCCGAACATCTGCTCGATCCAATGCCCTTTGACAGGATGGTCGGTGAGATTGGCGTACCCTTTCGAGAGAACCTGCTCCGCGGATGGCTGGAGGAGGCAGCGGAAAGTTTCGTTTTCGGCGAATTTACGGAGTTTATCGTGTCCCATCGTTTCTTTGGAAGATTATGCCGAGGCCTCGGAAGCCTTCCGGCGGATTTATTGGTCTGATTTGCAGCAGAATCCCGGATGCGGTCTCTGTCCGGAAGGAGGACATTCCTCCGACCCCATCCCTAAAGGGCCCCTCCCCCTGGCCGGGGGTGGCAGGTCGTTCGACAATATCCTCCTCCCGGACGCCAAGCGATACCCCGCTGCGGTACAGCGCCCGATGTTCCCCGGCCGGGAACCAGACGCTTTCGCGGAGAATGATTTGCCTACCCTTTTCGAAGGGCACCTGCGGCATTTTAGACGGAAAATGCTGCAGGTCCTCTGAAGATGCCGCAATCCAGAGGATGTCGAGCTGCAGGGCTTTCTCCAGTGGGGCGGTGTAGATGGATATGTTGTAGGTAGGACCCGACACAGCGGAGAGTTTGGGAGCCGCAGCGGCAGGCGAGGCGGAGGATGTAAAGATGCTGGAGGGGATGGCGAATTCGTATATGCCGGCGGGAGCATCTTCCGCCTTGATGAACTGCTCGTAGGATACCGGCCGGCTGCATGCCGCCAGCGCCAGTATCAGCGCTGCCGAAAAAAACGGGCACAGAATCCTTCCAATATGTTCCCGGTCGGTAAAAAAATGTAGGACCGGGAAAGCCTGCCGGCAGAGCGCGAGGGCGTTTGCGAGGAAAAACATTACCGGCGGCCTTTATTACGCTTCTTCTTGCGCCTTGGGGCATCGAAACGCGAAATACTGTCGTCACCGACGGCCGTCACGAACTCCGGAGCGGCAGGCTCGGGCTCGGACTTCAAAGACTCGGGCTTCACCCCGTTGCGGTTCATCTTGATGATCTCCCGCACATCGGCGGCATCCAACGCATAAAGATCCGCATCTGAATGCTTGTCGTAGGAGAAGTACATGATCTCCTTGAGGATGTCGGTCTTGCGCAGATAGGCGAAGCCATCTTCGAACTCCAAAGGCTCCAGCACACGCGGGATACGGCTCTGGGCATCCTGATACACAGCCACTTCGTAGTTCAGGCAGCACTTCAACTTCCCACACTGGCCGGCAAGTTTCTGGGGATTCAGCGACAGGTCCTGCACGCGGGCGGCGGCGGTGGAGATGCTCTTGAAATTGGTGATGTAACGCGCACAGCAAAGTTCACGCCCGCAGACACCGATGCCGCCTATCAGTCCGGCCTCCTGACGCGCCCCGATCTGCTTCATCTCGATGCGGATGCGGAACTCCTCGGCGAAGACCTTGATCAACTGGCGGAAGTCCACGCGTCCGTCGGCAATGTAGTAGAAGATGGCCTTGCTGCCGTCCCCCTGGAACTCCACATCGCCTATCTTCATATCCAGCCCCATCTCAGCAGCGATGCGGCGGGCCTGGATCATGGTATCCTGCTCCCTGGCGATAGCCTCCTGCCACTTCTCGATGTCGTTCTGTTTGGCCTTGCGGTAGATCTTCTTCAACTCCGCCGTGGAAGGGTCGACCCCCTTGCACTTGAGCTGGCGTCCGACCAGCGGCCCCTCGAGTGTCACTATACCAAGGTCGCAGCCGGTGGCCGCCTCGACGATCACCATGTCGCCGAGTTTGATGTTCTGCCCGGAAGCATTGCGGTAGAAAGCCTTGCGGGTATTCTTGAAGCGAACCTCGAAAATATCCTTGAAACTCTGGTCGGGAATGCCGGCCAGATAGTTGTGGTCGCGGAGTTTGCAGCAACCCTCGCGGTATTTGAAATGTTCCTCACCGTTAGTCACGCAAACGCATCCACGGTTGCAGTCCATCCTTATGTTCTCGTTATCCATAATTCTATATATTGACATAAATCCTGTCCACGAAGTCGGTGAAGAGGATCTTCTGGTTCACATTCCTTCCTATCAAGGCCGAAGCCTTGTCCAGGGCCTCCAGTGCCTTGCGCGGGAAACTTTTCTTGCAGGCGGATGCCCACTCATGCGCTTCGGGATCGTCTCCCGCAAGCGAATCCAGGCCCTGCTGAATCAAAAATACGTGCCGCATCTTCTCGGCGGCGTAGCGGCAGAAAGCGCGCATGCTGTCACGCGAAGGAAGGTCCGCGAGTTGCTCCCCGACCTCCAGCGCCGCGGCGAGATTCCTCGAAATCGCAGCCTGCATCAGTTCCGCCAGCAAGCCCCCGTCGTCATAGCGCAGGGTAACCTCGGACGCATCTGTGCCGGAGGATACACGGAATAATTGGCAGCGCGACAGAATAGTGGGCAGCAAGCGCTCGGGAGCGTGCGTCACCATCAGGAACAGCGTCTGCTGAGGAGGCTCCTCCAGAATCTTCAGCAGTTTGTTGGCGGCCACGGCGTTCATCTTTTCGGGCAGATAGATAAGCACTGTGGTGTAGCCGCCCTCGAGGGAGTACTGGCTCAGAATCCGAAGCAGGGCGTTTGCCTCCTTCACGGCTATGATGGTGTTCTTGCCCTCGAAGCCCAGGGCCGCATAGAGATCCCCCTCGCTGAAGGAAGGATTCTCCTGCACCAGCGCACGCCACTCCTTCGCATACTGCTCCGACACAGAATCCCCCGCCTGCACCAGCGGGAAGATGAAATGGATGTCCGGATGGATCATCTTCCCCACCCTGGGATTGCCCCCATAGAGGTGCTGCAGGAACTGGATCCCGAGGGCGACGCCTCCGCCCCCGTCATCCTCGTGGAGAAGAAGGGCGTGAGGGACACGGCCGGTGTCGACCATCCTGCACAGGGTATCGAGAAGTTCACTCATTTCGTGCGCACTGCATTATCTTTCGCTATGAAGGCGAGGATCTCCCGCTCGGGGCAGTCTGGAAAGACTTCCAGGGCATGCAGGGCCTCCGCCACATAGGCATTCAATTTCTCTTCGGCATACTCCACGCCGCCCTCCGAGAGCACGAACTCGCGGATGTCGCCGCAGTACTCCGGATGCGAGGGGATGTCGTGTATTTTTTTCCGCCACAGAGCCTCGTCGGCAGATGCGGAAAGTGCCCCGAGGAGGGGCAGGGTGATTTTCTGCTCCTGGAGATCCACCCCGACGGGCTTGCCCGTCTTTTCGTCTCCGGAGTAATCCAGGATGTCGTCCCGGATCTGGAAAGCCAGCCCGAGGGCCTTGCCATAGCTGCCGGCCGCCAGCATCTGGGCTTCTGCCGCCTTCACCGACTTCGCTCCGCACTCGCATGCCGTCACGAAAAGGCTGGCGGTCTTGCAGAAGATGATGCGCAGATAATCTTCGGCGGTGGTGTCGGAGGTGAAAGCCTTCTGCTGCTGCAGCATTTCCCCTTCCGCAAGATTGGTAAGGGTACGGGCGAACTCGTCCAGCGTCCACTTAATGTCGGAAGAGTCCGAGAGGAGGGAGACTGCGCTGGCGAGCCAGAAATCCCCTACCAGCACCGCAGGGACGGCACCGAGACGCGACATTACCGTGGGGATGCCGCGGCGCGTCATGGCCTCGTCGGCGACATCGTCGTGCAGGAGGGTGGCATTGTGCAGGATTTCGACGGCAGCGGCGTTCTTGACGCTTTCGTCCGAGGCCGTGCCGCCATTGCAGATGCGGGCGAAGAGCAGCGTCAGCATTGGACGCAGCATCTTGCCGGTATTGTCGAGGATGGAGGTATTGATTTCGTCGAGCAGGGGGACGTCGGAACCGAGGGTGCTGCGTATGAGGCCGCGCATCCTTTCCCAATCCTTGCCCAGCAGGGCTATGACCGTTTTCCTGTCCATCACAAAAGTTTTTCAAGTTCGGCGGGAGTCGAGACGAAGTGCAGCAGGCTGCGGTCTTCGGGGGTCAGCATCCCATGTTCTACGAAATGGTCCAGCAGCGAACGCAGAGGCTCGTAGAAACCATCTACGTTCAACACGGCCAGGGTGGCCTTCATACGGCCAAGTTTCACGAGCACCATGGTCTCGAAGAGTTCGTCCATGGTACCTATGCCTCCGGGCAGCGCTACCACAAGCGACACGCCTTCACGCATCATCTCCTTGCGCTCGCTCATGGTGGAAGCCCAGCGAAGTTCGTCAAGGCCGTCATACTCAAGGCCTTTCATGAAATCCGGGAGAACTCCGTAGTTGGGGGCACCGCATTCTCGCGCCGTGTCGCAAACCACGCCCATAGTTCCCCGGAACGAACCTCCGGACACTATGCCGTATCCAGCCAAACAAGCCGCACGGACAGCTTCCCGCGCGGCCTGATTGTATTTCGGATCTATATTACTACTGGCGGAGCAAAAGAACACCGCCTTTTTTTCTGACATATAACTCCTTTAGAACAAGAATGCTACGGAAGCCATCACACCGGACACTTTCTGATTCTGGGCGATGTTCACATAATCCTTGGGATTGGTGCTTGCTACAGGCTTGCTGTTGCCTTCATCATCGGTGCCATACAGGCCGCCGAGATTCCAGAAGTAGCGGACGGCAACCTGGAGGTGGCTGAGAACCTCGACACCGACGCCTACACCGAAGCCATATTCGATACGATCCTTGAGATTATCCCATTCTGCCTTGTCTTCTGTATCTACGAGACCTGCAAGGTCAACTTTGTTCTCTCCGTTGATCGCAACACCTACGAAAGGCTCTGCAAACACGTAAGGACGAACTACATCGGCAATACTGACACCCCACTGCACCTGGACGGGAACCTCGAGGATACCGGTCTTGGAATCGGTCTTGAAAGCGCTTACATCTTCGCCCTTCAATGCCTCAATAGAAGTACCTTTGACATTATATATGACCGAAGGCTGAACTGCAAGTCCGAAAGGGAGAGGGAATTTGAGGGTGGCACCCACGTGATACTGAGTAACCTCGTTGATGCTTGCCCAGGCCTCTTTATAGTCGCTCTTCGTAGAGGTGATACCGGCGATAACGCCGACCTGAGCGGATGCGCTGACTGCAACAAGGGCAGCGGCGACAACGAAAATCAATTTTTTCATATTACAGTAAATTATTTAGAATTGTTTCTATTTCCTGCTTGGAAACAAGGCCGACGGACTTGTCGACAAGTTCGCCGTTCTTGAAAAAGAGGAGGGTAGGGATGCTGCGCACACCGAAACGGGCGGCGATTTCCTCGTTGTCGTCAACATTGCACTTGGCGACCTCGACACGGCCTTCATATTCGGCGGCGATATCGTCGACAGTGGGAGAGAGCATGCGGCAGGGACCGCACCATGCAGCCCAGAGGTCTACCAGGGCCACAGGTTTCGAGTTAATTATCTGCTCGAAGTTGTTTTCGTCTATAACATTCATATTCACAAAGATATAAAAAATTATAGAATTTGTTCCAAATTCCATGAGAAAGCGCGGATCCCCAGGTCGGGGGTTTCTTCGTCCTTAGCCTTGAGGGCATCCAGGATCGGGCGCACCTTATCGTCCTCCGTCATCAGCAGAAGAGCGTCGTTGTACTCCGGCCAGGCATGGCTGTCGAGATGCGGGATGCCGGAAACGGATCCGCGCCCGCCCACTCCGTCGAAACGGGTGAAACCATGCTGCCCGAAGCCTTCGAGCAAGGCGACTATCTCGTCGCCATAGGCCTGATTGTAAACTATGAAGAGCGCTTTCATATTATTTCGTATTTTTTAGATGCACGGCGTTCCTGCCGTGTTGCAAACACACAATATACGGTGGGGATGAGCACCAGGGTGACCAGGGTGGAAATGCTCAGACCCCAGCAGACGACCATACCGAGGCCATTCCAGAGCTCGGCGCCGTCACCGTTGCCGATGGCCATCGGGAGCATACCCAGGACTGTGGTCAGGGTGGTCATGAGGATAGGGCGCAGACGGCTGCGGGCCGCGGTCACGGAGGCTTCCAGCACGGTCATGCCGCGCTCGCGGCAGAGAATCGTGTAGTCGATCAGCACGATACCGTTCTTAACCACTATACCTATGAGGATTATGATACCCACCATGCCCATCACGCTGAGGGCGGTGCCAGTCAGCCAGAGGCCGAGGATTACGCCGACTGCCGCGAAAGGCAGGCTGAACATGATGACGAACGGGCTCATGAAACTCTCGAACTGCGCCGCCATCACGATGTAGACGAGAAGGACCATCAGCAGCATGAGGATTCCCATGTCGGAGAACATCTTCTGCTGATCTTCATAGTCGCCGGAAATCACGCTGTAGAGGCTGGAAGGCAGAGGAGTTTCGTCCAGCACCTGGTTGGTCACAGCTACGGCGTCCGACAGGGCGACCTTGTTGGCGACAAGGGCCGTGACGGTGATGTAGCGCTGGCGGTTGCGCCTTTCGATAGTAGGAGGGACCTCCGTCTCGACAATGGTCCCAAGCTCCTTCAGGCGAATGCCCTTTCCGGCAGGAGTATAGATGATTATGTTCTCCATGTCCTCGATACTCGTGCGGAACTCGGGGGCGTAGCGTACGCGGATGTTGTATTCCTCGCCGTCCTCACGGTAAAGGGACGCCACGCTGCCGCTCATGGCTGCGCTGAAAGCGGAGCCGGCGGTGGTGGAATTGAGTCCGTTGAGCGCGAGTTTCTCGCGGTCGAAGTCGACCTGATATTCAGGGGTATACTCGTCGCGGCTCAGGATGACCTGGGCGAACTCCTTATGCTGCAGAAGTTTAGCCTGTATCTCCCTGGCTGCCGCATCGGTCTCCTGGAAGCTGTAGCCGTAGATTTCGAGGGATACGCTGGACCCCCCTCCCATCATTCCGCCGCCTTCACTGACAGTGGCTTTGCGGATTTCGGGATAGCGGCGGAGTATCTGCCTCACATTATCCGCTATCTCGCCGGAACTGCGCTCACGCTCGCTCTTCGTGCCTATGTGCATGTTGATCGACAGGATATGGGTGCCGTTGCTGCGCATCGAACCCAGCAGATTGTCCGAGTCCGCCTGACCATAGGTGAGGTTGCAGACGCTGATCTCCGGAATCTCCTTGACCAGTTCGGCGTAGATGCTGTGCGCAAGCTCGCCGGTCACGCTCTGGGCCGTTCCCACGGGCAGTGTCACCGACACGGTGATACGGTCGGCATCAGTTTTGGGGAAGTACTCGGTCTTGAGCCTGGGTGCAATGAAAACCAGCACCGCCATCAGTATGCCGAAGGCTCCGAAGATGACGGTCTTACGGTGGGTTGTGGCCCAGCCGATGATGCGTGCATATCCTGCGGAGATGGCGTCCAGGGTCTTGTCGATGGGGGTGAAGAACCACTTGTAGAGCTTGCTCTCGCTCTTCTTCCCGCCGAGGAACTGGGCGCAGAGCATTGGTACAAGGGTAAGGGCGGCGGTGGTGGACACTACCATGATGATGGTCACGATCCATCCGAGCTGCTGGAACATCACGCCCGTCATTCCTTTGATCATTGTCAGGGGCAGGAAGACGCAGAGCATGGTAAGGGTGGATGCGATGACGGATATACCCACTTCGGAGGTGCCGTGGATGGCGGCCTCGTTGGGCTTCTCCCCCCTCTCTATGTGGGTTGTCACGTTCTCCAGCACCACGATCGCATCATCCACCACCATGCCTATGGCCAGCGACAGCGAAGCCATCGATATGATGTTCAGAGTGTTGCCGGTGGCAAAGAGGTATACCATCGAAGCCAGCAGGGCGATAGGGATGGAAAGGATGATGATGAAGGTCGTCTTCCATCTGCCCAGGAACACGAATACCACCAGCATGACCACCATGAAAGTGATGAGGATTGTCTCGATCAGGGAGTGGATGGTATCTACGATTTCGTCGGAGGAGTCGAAGATCTGGTTGATCTTGATGTCCGAAGGAAGAGTCTTCTTTATCTGCTCGAGCTGTCTGTGCACACCGCGGCTGACGTTCACGGTGTTGGCTCCGGCCTGCTTCTGGATTACTATACGGGCGGCGCGGATGCCGTCGGTGTAAGACTCCTGCTCACGCTCTTCGCTGCCATCGCGGATAGTTGCCACGTCGCGCAGGAGGATGGTCTGGCTGCCGTTGTAACCGACCACGATGTCGAGCAGTTCGGAAGGATCATCGAACTCCTTCTCCACACGGAGGGTGTAGGTGTTGGAACCGATGTCGATGTTTCCGGAAGGGAGGTTGCGGTTTTCCGAGGCGATTATCTGGGAGATGGCTGCCACGCTCAGATGGTAAGCCTCCAACTTGTTGGGATCGCAATACACCTGGATTTCGCGGGTGGGGGCCCCGTCGATGCTCACGGTACCCACGCCCTTGATACGGGCGAGAGGGGTGGCCACCTGGTCGTCGAGTATCTTGTCGAGGCCGGACACGCTCTCGGTTGCCGAGGCGGTGAACATCATGATCGGCATATCGTCCGCGCTGAACTTGAAGATCACCGGGGTACTGGCACCGTCGGGCATCACGGAGTTGATCATGTCGAGCTTGTCGCGCACGTTATTCGTGGCTTCCTCGATGTCCGTCCCGTATTCGAATTCGAGGGTGAGTATGCTCACGTTCTCCTTGCTCTGGGAACTCAGTTTCTTGAGGTCCTCGACACTGTTCAGGCTGTTCTCCAGAAGTTTGGTGAGGTTCGCCTCAATATCGGATGCATTCGCGCCGGGGTAGGAACTCATCACCATGATGGTGTTGGAGTCGAACTCCGGGAAGAGCGCGATAGAGGTGTTCACCAGGGAGTAGAGACCGAGGATCACGAAGGCGACGAAAATCAGGGCAGTCGTCACCCTGTTCTTTACTGCAGATTTGATTATGCTCATGGCTCTACCCGATTACCTCGACGGCCGCTCCGTTACGCAGAGCCGAGCCGCCCTTGACTACTACCTGCTCCCCGACCTCGATGCCGGAAAGTATCTCGTATTGGGAGTCGAAATGGCGTCCGAGGGTAACCTCGCGCTGCACAGCGATGCCGTCCTCGACCACGAATACGTTACGCTGGCCCGAGCCCTGCAGGCGCACCACGGCCGCATCAGGAACCACTATGCTGCTGCTCTGCCCGAAGGTGACGTTGACCTTGGCGTACATGCCGGGACGGAGTTCGCGGTTCTGGTTAGGCACGCTGACTTCGATGTTGACGGTGTGGGTCATGGGGTCGATAGTGGGATATATCCTCTTTATGGTGCCGCTGAAAGTCTTGCCGGGAAGAGCATCCACGGTGAGAGTGACCACATCACCCTTCTTCACCTTGGTATAGTCGCCTTCGGAGATGCCCACCAATATCTTCACGGGGGTTATCTGCTGCACCGTAAAGATGGGGGCCGCCATGCCGTACATGTCGCCGCGGTCGTAATTGCGGGCCGAGACGACGCCGCTGATGGGCGAACGGAGTATAGTGTTCTCGAGGAGATTGTCGTAGGTGCTCTTGCTTACCTGATAGTTGAGTTCGGCGGCTTCGTAATCGCTTTGGGCGAGGCCTCCCTGCTCATAGAGCTGCTTCAGGCGCCCGAGTTCGGTCTCTGCGTTGGAGAGGCGGAGTTTGGCCTGGTCCAGCTGCACGCGGTCCATCTCCGCAAGGACCTGGCCCTTGCCTACGAAGTCCCCAACCTCGACGTTGATCTTCTGTATGCGGCCGCCGCTCTGGGGTGCGATGTTGTTGACCGCAAATGCCTGTACGGTAGCGGAGTAAGTGCCGTCCTGCCTTACATTCTGCTTGGAGGCACTCATCACCTTTACCGCCTGTGCGGCGGGTTGCATGGCTGCTGCGGCCTGCTCCTGTGAATTCTTTTTCTGTGCGCAGCCTGCGAGTACGAGGACTGCGATCGCTATGATAACTGTCTTTTTCATTTTTCTGCTGTGTAATCTGCTCCGATTGTACTTTCTAAACCTGCCTTGGCCACAAGATAATTATATATCGCCTGGCTCGCCGAGAGTTGGGCCTGGGTGAGCGCGAGCTGGGCGGCGTCGAGATCCGTCAGGGTACTGCGCCCCACCTCGTATGACTTGGCGGCGATGTCATATGCCTTCTGTGCGGATTCGAGGGCGTCCAGAGCCGATTCATGGCTCTTGACCGCGGTTTCCATGGTGCCGAGGCTCTGGCGGATGGCTATCTGCAGCTGGCGTTCGGCATTCTCGCGCTGGATGGCGAGCTCCTGTGCCTGGACCTTCGCCTGATTGATGCTGTTTGCTTTCTGCCCGCCCGAGAAGATGGGGATGTTAAGGCTGAGGCCCGCGAAGGAATAGGGCGTCCACTTATATTCGCTGAACTTGAAGTCGTTGGTCATGGCGTTCAGGCTGTAGGAGAAGGTCAGCGCAAGAGTGGGCAGATAGCCGTATTTCTGCATCTGTATGCTCTTTGCGAGCTGCTCCGCCTGGATGTTCAGCTGGCGCAGGGAGGAGTTCCCGTCCAGGCCATAGTCCCGGTCGAGCTCCTTCGCCATCCCTTCGGAGTAAACCAGCAGGGAGTCCTTCACGTCGATCTCTTCGCTGAGTTCGACACCCATAACAGCCTTGAGCTGCCATAGGGCGAGATCGATCGCGTTCGCGGAGTCGTAGAGGTTAGGGACGGCGTTGGCCACCGTGGTCTTGGCCCTTGCGAGGTCGAGTTCGGAAGCCTTCGATGCGTTATATTTCTTCTGTGTCAGTTCAAGATTCTGCACGGCGTTGTCGAACACGCTCTGGAACACGTGGTTGGCCTCCTTGGCGAGGAGCACGCCGTAGTAAGCCTGCTTCACCTGGTTCACCATCTCGAGGCGGGAGGAGCGGGCCTTCTCGACCGCGAGTTCCACATCGTCGCCGGAGATGGAGATGCTCTTCCAAAGCTGGGCGTTGATGAGAGGCATGCTGGCGCTGATGCCTGCGTTGAAGGCGTTCCAGCGGCCTACCGTGATGCCATCGTCAGAAGACGAAGTCGTTTCGGCCGGTTTCGGCACGTAGGGCACATAGGGCACGCCCGTGCCTTTATAGAGTTGTTCAATATGATACATTACCGGCTCCAGGATGCCGGCCATCATGCTTGCCATGCCTCCTCCGCCGCCTTCGGAATCGTCGTCATCGCCGCCGCCCATATACATCACCTGTTTCTTGATGGTGCGCTGATATGAGCCGCTGGCGTTAATCTGTGGAAGAAGGCTCGCATAGGAGCCTTTCCTGGCATAATTCGCGCGATGGATTTCCAAATCGGCAATCCGTACGGTGGGGTTGTTGGACAGGGCGATTTCCAACGCCTGTTCCAAAGTTATTACCGCAGGGGCTTGCTCTGCCGTGGTATCGGCCGCGGCTGACAGAATCCCAGCCGTAACAACCAACATTATACTAAACATTCTACACACATAAAATTACGGCGCGAAATTAAGCAAATTTCGCGCCATATACAACTTGTGTAACGGGAGATGTTATCTTGTCAGCACTTTCCAGCCCCAGGGCGGCAGGATTCCGTCGGGGGGACACACTCCACGGAGGGCCTTGACCGGCTTCGAGGGCTCAGGATTGAGGTTGGCATAGACGGTAACCCTGTTGCCTTTAACTTTGCGGCTGAAGGCAAGCACGTCGGGATCGCCGGTCTCGATCCACTTCACGCAGCCGCCACGTTCACCTGCGGCAAGGGCGGGATTAGAGTGCCTGAGGGAGACCAGATATTTGTAGAAATCCGTATATTCATTTGCAGTCCAGTCGGTTATAGGGTCTTTCTCGAAGAATTCCAGCCTGCGGTCCAAGCCGATCTCCTGCCCTGTATAGATGAGAGGCTGGGTCTTCGGAAGGGTGAAGTTCAGCACCTCCATCACCTGCCAGGCATCTCCGAGGCGCTCGAACTCGGTGCCGTTCCAGGAATTCTCGTCATGGTTCGAAGTGAAGGCCAGACGGAAAGCGGATGCCGGGGTATTCTCCGCGTCCTTTGCAAGATACTCGCGGAGGTCGGCCGCAGTCTTCACGCCGTCCTTGTTGGCGGGTCCGTTGCCGATGGCGTTCTCGATGTGATGCATCTCCCAGGCATAGGTGGCATCGAACATTGTATCTACCATAAATTCAGGCTTTTCAGCCTCTGCGAGAAGATAGATTTCGGGATAGGCGCGGCGCAGGGCCGGTACGAGATACTGCCATGTTTCTGTGGGCATCTCGCCGGCGGCATCGCAGCGGAATCCGTCCACTCCCTTGTCGAGCCAGAAGCGCATGGCATCTTCCTGGGCATACCAGACTTCCTTGTTCTCGTAATTGAGGCTGCGGGTGTCGGTCCAGTCATACTCCCAGATGGCGTTTCCGAGGGAGTCGCGCTCATAGAAACCGGCGGGTTTCTCCGTCATCCACACATTGTCGGGAGCGGTCTGGTTAGCCACCCAGTCCAGGATTACGCGGAAGCCCTGCGCGTGAGCGGCGGCAAGCAGGTCCTCGAAATCCTGCATGGTGCCGAATTCCGGATTGACCGCCTTGTAGTCGGAGATGGCATAGTAACTGCCGAGGGTGCCCTTGCGCCCCTCGGTGCCGATTTCGTTGATGGGCATGAGCCAGAGGATATCCACACCAAGGTCTTTCAGGCGGGGCAGCTGGGCCTCAACCCCCTTGAATGTACCCTCGGGACTGAACTGACGGACGTTTACCTCGTACACTACGGTATTGTAGGTCCACTCCGGATGCACGTTCTTCACGGGGGCGCTGCAGCAGGCGCTCAGCGCTGCGGCCGCGATTGCGGCGAAAATGATCTTTTTCATATCGGGCATTTAACTTATTGTATATCAATGTTTTCCTGAAAACAAATCGTCTTTTTTCGCCGATTTGTTTTCAGCAATTTGCTGTTAATCAACCATTTAGCTGCCCGGCCTCCGGCTGGGTACTACTGCCGGAATACAGCCGAGGAGTTGGCGCCGAGTTCGAGCGTTGTGCCGGAAACCGAGACGGAACCGAGTGAGACCAGCATGTCGGAAAGCTTGTCTCCGTCAAGGTCCAAATCCACCGGCGATGCACCCACATTGTGCACGACAAGGGCTTTGGCGCCGTCGGGGGCGGTCATATACCAGGCTGCAACAGACGAATCCAGGGTATTGCTTTCGTTATATCTGCCGTGGGAAGACATCTTCCCGGAAGCAAGGGCGGAACAGGTATTGCGTGCGTAGGTCCATTCGTAGTAGGTGCGCAGGAGCGATTCCTCATCCTTTTCCTGTGCGGCTACGGATATGGCATCCGTAACCAGGCTCATGTCGACATGTCCGCCGAGGTCTCCGGTGGCAGCGGTGGATGCAGATTCCCACACCATAGGAGTGCGCACGAGTTCATCGCGTCCGCCGTCATCGCCGTCCTTCCCCCAGTATCCAAGTTCCTCTCCCTGATAAATATAAGGTTCTCCTTCCGCCGTCATCAGGAAGGCTGCGGCCTGCTTCAGTTTTGCCAGGTCGCGCCCGAGTATGGAGGCAGCGCGGGTCTCATCGTGGTTCGTGAGTTTAGTGGCTGCAATAGCACCCGGACGGACGGCAGCATACGCCTTGCGATAGCCGGTCAGGTCCTTCACGAAGTAGCAGCCGGTACGCTGGTTGAGCACCCATTTCAACCTTTCCCAGAAATCGAACTCGAAACAGGCGGGCAGACCCTTGTAGTAGGGGGCGACGTCGGATGAACCCATCCATACTTCTCCAACCATGTAAAGGTCGGATGAGTGAGTCCTGCGGAAGGTGGAATTGCAGCGCTCGTACCACTGGCGCAGGAATTCCGGATTCTCGTTCCCTCGCTCTGCGGAATAGATGTGCTTGACTGCATCCAGGCGGAATCCGTCCACACCCATGTCCATCCACTTGTCCGCAGTCTGCGCCAGGGCCTGGAAGGCGCCGGAAGAGGATGCGGTGCTGACCGGGCCGTAGTTGAGGTCCGGCATCCAGCTGCCGAACGCGCCCTGGAACTTCATCGGGGTCGGACTTCCGAAAAGGATGTCCTGGGCATCTTCGGTGCTGAGGGCCAGAGGCTCTCCGAATATCAGCACGTTCGCGCCCTTGGGAGCGCCCCACTTTGTCCCGCCGTCCCAGGAAGTATCTGATGTGCGCACCAGCACGCCCCATGGAGTATCTACATCGAGAGTTATCTCATATATGTCCGTACCGGTCCTGTACATGCGGACGGCCTGCCCAGGTTCGCCTACCCAAAGGAACATATTTACCGATGTGTCAGTGTTGGAGGTCTGGGCGGCCCCGTCGGCGGCGGTCACGGTCATGGTCCTGGGGGTTCCGGAAAAATCTACCTTGAAATGGAGCCGGCCGGTATAACCTATCTCCCCCACTGTCACGTCGTGCCACTCACCGGAATTGTAGGATGTCAGCATGGGGAACTTGCCTGCCGCTATGTCTGCGGAAGGGTTGGAGGAGATGTGGAACCAGCCGAATTTGTCGGATGCGGGGCCTTTCTTGGCCTCAGCGAACCAGACATTCCCTTTGCCGGTGTGGTTCAGTACATAGTCCATGTAGATTTTGATGCCTTTAGCATGAGCAGCATCGATAAGGGCCTTGAAATCTGCCTCGGTGCCGTACTTGGGATTGACCTTGGAGTAATCCTGCACGTCGTAACCATGGTAGGAATCTGCAGGGTGGGCCGGGGAAAGCCACAGCGCAGATACTCCGAGGGCATCGAGATAGTCCAGTTTCGACTTAATGCCGTTGAAGTCTCCTATGCCGTCTCCGTCGCTGTCAGCAAAACTATAGATAAGCAGCTGGTAGGTGATGTTCCCCTGCTTCTGCCCGGAAGCATAGGAAGGGCGTTCGAACGCCGGCTCTCCGGGATTCTTTTCCTTGCCGCAGGCCGCGAACATGGCGGCCAGCATCAGAATACAGAAAAATCTTTTCATGGACAATGTTTTTTAACAGGACCTGCAAGTCCGTATCAGGGGCTTGCAGGCAAAAGGTTTTCAGGCGATATTACTCGACCACACCGGTACCGGCGTTGAAGTCGTAGGTAATCTTCTTTCCTGCTGCGATGGCGATCTGTTCAGGGTCGCCGCCAGCCTCGCGGTAAACGATCTTGCCATCCTTGGGGATGAACTCTGCATGCCACCAGTCACCGCTGAGTTCGCATACGACGCAAGTGCGGATCTGGGTGCCGGCAGCAACGGTGGTGTAGCTTGCGAGCTTGCCGTTGATAGTAAAGCGGGCGCTCTCGAGGTCCTTGTTCCAGTTGGCGTTGCCGAAAGGTTCCGCCATACCGACGATAACTGCGGGCTCAACGATGACCTTACTGTTTGCGTAGTCGACCTGGAGGGTGTAGAGGCCGCTTTCAGCGACGGAGCAGTTGCCATCGGCAACAGTGAAGCCCTTGCCATTACCGAGATCGGTGAACTCCTTGCCCCAGTCAGTGTTAATGGTGCTGAACTTGAAGCCCTTGCCGGCCTCGATATAGCGGATTGCCCAGAACTGGCCGGGCTGGCTGTGGAACGGGTGCATTGCAACAGCATCGCCGCCCGCAGCAAGGTTCCATCCCTGGATGCCTTCGCCGATCATATACATTTCCTCGGGAAGAGTGGATTCCTGGGTGAGGACAATCTTGGAAGTGTAGGAAGCGCCAAGCTCACCTGCAGTGAGTTTGAAGGTAAGGGTGATGTCGTAGAGACCGCCCTTCTCGACCTTGATGTTCTTTCCGCCAGCTGCGAGAGCGTCTTCTGCCTTGTCCTCGTTGACATTACCGAGGTTGGTGTTGGCGCGAACCTTTCCGGCATCGTCGAGGGTGATCTTCCAGGCACCGCCGTAAGCGAACTTGAACTCACCGTTCTTGGGCATCTCGGCGTCCTTGATGGTGTAGGTGATACCGTCGTTGGTAAATGCGGTGGCTTCCATCTTGGTGAAGCCCCAGCCGTTCATTGCACCACGGACACCCCACTCCACGGGAGCGACGATGATCTGTGCGTTTGCAAGGTCGCCGGCCTTGTTGAGGTCGAGCACGATGTGATAGAGTCCGGTAGCGGAGACCTTCATTGCAGGAGCAGTGTCACCGGTCTTGAGTTCGCCTTTCATAATGGCCATCTGGGGATCCTCGCCGTAGATGGTGCTGCCCTCTTCGGGAGTGAACTCGGCGAGAGTTGCGCTGTAGCGGGTCTGCTTGCCGGCCTCATAAAGTTTGAGGTCGAACTCCTTGCCACCCTGAAGCACGAGGTACTTCTCGTACATACCAGCGCGCTTGGTCTGGTCTGCAGCCTCGTTGATACCTGCAGTCATCATGTAAGCGGGCTTAAGCTCGGAAACTCCGGTAGCCTCGCCGGCTACGTAGAAACCGTCCTCGACAGCCTCGTCAAGGTTGGTATTCTTGTTGTCCTTTCCGCAAGAAGCGAAGCAGACAGCGGTGAGTGCAAGTGCACTCAAAAGGAAAAACTTTTTCATAAAACGTTTTAGTTAATAAAGTTGTTAATAAATATTTCAGGTTTTAGTAAAAATTCTAATAACCGGGGTTCTGGGTCCAGATCGCATTGCCGTTCTCATCGCGGAGCGAGGTCTCCAGCACTGCATAGGGAATGGGGAACCACTTGCGATACTCGTCGGTGCCTGTCACGAATTCCACATACTTGGGATCGTTGAACTTGCCGAAACGGATGAGGTCGCGACGGCGCATGTTCTCCCATGCGAACTCACGGCCGCGTTCGTCCAGGATGCCGTCCAGGGTCATGGTCCCTGGGGCAACTGTGGCATAGGCTGAGTTAAAGGCAGCCTCTTTGTCACCTTCGTTGTAGTCGAAGCAGCGTGCGCGCAGACGTTTGAAGTCGGCGCTGTTCGCGCCGCTGGTACCGGAACCTCCGCGGAGGATGGCTTCTTCCTTCATCCAGAGCACATCTGCATAGCGGAAGAGAACGAAGTCGTTCTCGCAGTAGTCGTATTTACCTTCTTTGTCGACTTCATACTTGAACATGCGGGCGCCCTCGAGGTCGGTAGCCTCGGTGAGGGAATGAAGGGTAGGAACGATGATAGCATCGGACTTGGCTTCGTCCTTGTCCTTCAGGAGAGTCTTGCCATCTGCATCGTAAATGGGTCCCACGAACCAGCCCCACTGATGGGTGGCATTGGTTCCAAGGGCGCGCTCTGCGTCGGTGCCGGCTCCACGGACATCGTTCTTGTTATAGCGTTCGATAAACGAAGGACGGGCACAGAAGCCGTTCCAGGGCTTCTCTATCATGCCATAGGTCTGCTGATGGTTATAGTTGAGGGTGAGGATGGTAAGGCGGAGCTTGTTCGACATGCTTCCGTTGCTGCGGGCATCGAACTTGGCATTGCCGTTCTCGACTATCACGAAGATATTCTCCTTACTGCCTTCGTTGTTGATCTTGAAGTTCGTAAAGAAATTCTCTTCGATGGTATATGACTTGGCATCGATGATGGCGTCGCAGCAGCGTACGGCGTTGGTGTAGAAGTCGGCAGCGGAACCGATCTTGCTGCTTGCGCTGTTGGTCAGGTCGATGTTGGAAGGAGTGCACCCGAAAGACTCGGCATTGAGGTAAAGGCGTGCGAGCAGGGCATATGCGAAGCCCTGGGTGGCGCGGCCATAGTTCAGTGCACGGTTGGCGTCGGTTACCACGGGGAGGTTGGGAGCATTCTTCTCGAGACAGTCCACCAGACGGCTCCATACTTTTTCGGGAGCCATGAGGGGTTCTGTGTCAGATTCGAATTTTTCCTGATAAGGGATGCGTCCGAAGCAGTCGAAGAGCATGTAATAGTAGTAACTGCGCATAACCTCGAGTTCTCCCACATACTGTGCGAAAACCTTCTCGGACATCGATTCCTTATTGTTCTCGAGAGTAGCAATCAGTTTGTTGCAGAGCACTGCGCCGGAGATGGTGGTGTTCCAGATATTGCGGAAGGCCTGGCCCATGACATCCCAGTTGTGGGTATTCAGGTTGCGCCAATAGTTGCCGTCAGCCCAGTCCTTGTCGGGCATGCGGATGGGGCATACGCCCTCATCGGCGGTAAGGGTCACGACGCCCCAGTATCCCCAGTGGTCGTGCAGCCATTTGACATCGGCGTAGGCCTGGCCTACAAGCAGGGCAACATTCTCTTCCTTGGACATCATATCCTTGGTGGTAGGGTTGCCATAATTGACCTCGTCCAGCATGCTGTCGCAGGAATTCAGGGCGAGAAGAGCAAGTATCGAAGCAAATATTATCTTTTTCATAACCGTCAGATTTTAATAAAGGCTGATGTTGACACCGATCAGGAAGGTAGCCACGGTTGGATAGAATGAGCACCAGTCTATACCTGCATCCCATACGCCGGTGGTGTTGACTTCGGGATCCTGGCCGCTGTACCTGGTGATGGTCAGCAGGTTCTGGCCGGTTGCATAAACCCTCGCGGAACGTATGAACTTGTTCTCCTTGAGGTTGAAAGTATAACCTATGGTAAGGTTGTCGAGTTTGATGTAGGAGCCATCCTCCAGATAATAACTGGAGAAGTGCGCCTTATCGGAAAGGACGGTGTTGGCACCGTCGATATCCTTCATGAACACATTGAAGGTCTGGGAGTCCTGAGGGCCGTATGCCCAGCGGGTGAGGTTCAGGATCTTGTTGCCGAAAACTCCGCGGAAGAAGAGAGATGCGTCCCAGTTCTTGTAGCGGATGTTGTTGTTCCATCCGAAAGTGAACAGAGGCTGGGCGTTACCTATCACCTGGCGATGGCCCTCGGTGGCATTTGCACCGGAAACCACACCGCCCTCGGGAGTATTGAACATCCAAGTGCCGTCGGACTTGAAACCTGCGAAGTCGAGGCCGTAGAATGCACCGACGGGCTGGCCTTCGATGAGTATCTGGGTATTGGTGTTCATGATACCGTTCTCACCTACGCCGCCGGAAGTGGTTTCCTTGTAGTTGAAGCCCTTCTCAGGGTCGGACAGGCGGGTGATATAGTTGCGGTTGAAGGAGATGGTAGGAGTCGTTGTCCAGGTGAGGGCATCCTTCTTGACGGCAACATAACTGAGCGAGAGTTCGGCGCCGTAACTGTCCATCTGCCCGGCATTTGCAAGCAGCGTATGGAACTGATAGGGAGGAGTAGGCACTTCATAGTCCCAGAGCAGGTCGGCGGTGTGGCGGTAGTACACATCCAGGCTTCCGTAAAGGCGGTTGTCCAGAAGGCTGTAGTCAACACCGAAGTTGTACTCGAACTTCTTCTCCCATTTGAGATCGGGGTTGACGTTCTGGGCGACGGCATAGGTATAAACATACTGGCCGTTGTACCAGAAGGTGCCCCCGTTGGAGAGCATTTCTATGGAACGGAGGTCGCTTGCAAGGTTGTTGCCGGTAACGCCAAAACCTGCACGCAGTTTGAGGTCGTTCACCCACGCCACATCCTTCATAAAGTCTTCGCCACTGATACGCCAGCCAGCGCTTACTGCCGGGAAGAGACCCCACTTGTGGTTGGCACCGAAGCGGGAAGAGCCCTCGCGGCGGACCGAAGCGGAGAGAAGGTACTTATCATTATAATTATAATTGGCACGTACGAACAGAGCTGCCAGGGTATTGGAATTGCGGTAAGAACTGACATTCAGATACTGCTTGGTAGCGTCACCGTTGCCTATCTGGTAATACTTGGCATCATCGGTAGGGAATCCTTTGTTGGAGATGTCAGCTCCGTCATAAAGGAAGTTCTGCCAGGAGAAACCTCCGACAAGGGCGAGACTGTGACCATTGAAACTGTGCACGTAGTCGGCGGTTATTTCCAGCAGACGGCTGTAGTTGAAGTTGCCTCCGCGGGAAGCGGTACCGGAATTGGAAAGATCGGTATTGACGCCGTGATTGTAGGAGAAACTACGGTTGTCGCCCTCTTCCATTGCGCCGAATGCGTTGATTTTCAGGCCTTCCACCGGCTTGATGTTCACCGTGGCCTTGACACTTCCGCGGAAGTAGTTGCCGTCGCCGTAGGATTCCTTCCGGTTCATGTTCTCGACAGGGTTCACCGCGCCGGTTTCAGTAGGGAAATAGTAGCCGTTGGCAGTGCTTGCATCGTAGATGGGATAGGTCGGATTGAGCAGCGAGGCATACTTAAAATCTCCGCAGAAGTAATCGTTGCGGTAGTGCATGTAGGACATGTCGTACTGCAGATCGAGCCAGCCGTCGAGAGCTTTCTGGCCGGCGGCAATCTTGGCGATCATCTCGTTGCGGTTGGTGTTACGGGCGATACCCTCGGCATTCTTATAGTTGACCGACGCGCGATAGTTGAACTTGCGTGATGAACCCACGATAGCCACATTGTGGTTATGGGCTATGGCGGCCGCGCGTGTCACTTCCTTGAGCCAGTCGGTATTATAGGTATTGCCTTCGGCATCGGTATAGAGCGAAGGTTTCACCATGCCGCCGCTGAGTTCGGCAAGATTGCGGTACTCTTCAGGAGTCGCCATGCCGAGGTCGCCGTTCTTGACGGAAACAGAGGCGTATCCTGAATACTCAACATGTGTGTTGGCCACATCCTCGAAGTTCTCGCCGCGCTTGGTGGTGATTATGATGACGCCGTTGGTTCCGCGGGTGCCGTAGATTGCGGCAGCGGAGCCATCTTTGAGCACATCCATCGAAGCGATTTCATCGCTGGAGATGTTGTCTATGTTGCTCACGGGCACACCGTCGACTATGAACAGAGGAGATGTTCCCGCGCCCTTGTCAAGGGTGGAGAAGCCTCGGATCTGGATATTATATCCGGTGCTGGTAGGGTCGGAGGTGGTCTTGATGATGTTCAGACCTGCGACCTTGCCCTGAAGGAGCCCCATAGGGTTGGTCTTGACACCGGCATTGAAATCCTCGCTCTTAATGGAAGCGACAGAACCGGTGACCTCTTTTTTCTTCTGTGAACCGTAACCGATCACCACAACCTCGTCGAGGAAAGTGGTGTCGTCGGAAAGTGTGATGGTGGCAGGCATTTCGGACGCCTTGAACGTCTGGGTGCCATAGCCGATGCAACTGACTTCCACGATCGCTTCCGGTCCGGAAACGGTGAAGACAAAATCGCCGTCGATGCCCGTGGACACACCATTGGTGGTTCCCTGCTCCAGGACCGTGGCTCCAAACACGGGGCCCAGGGGATCGACTACGATACCTTTGACCTGATAGCCTTGTGCAAAGGCCGTCAGATTCAGGACGAGCATTGTTGTGAGAGTAAGGATTCTCTTCATATCTATTTTATTATTTCTGTTTGATTTCGATGAATCTCACGCAGAGCGCTCCCAGCACGAGGAAGGCGCCTGCTGCCATGAGCATTGCGGGCTGACTGCCCAAGACTTTGAGTACCAGGCCTCCGGTTGCGGCAGCTATTATCTGCGGCAGGCAGATGGTGCAGTTGAACAGGCCGAGGTAACTGCCCATATGGGGGTTACCTTCAAGCGCATTGGTGAGCAGGGTGAATGGCAGTGCAAGCATCGCCGCCCAGGCTGCGCCGATAAGGAAGTAGGCGCCGCAGGCGAGGAACTTGTCGTGGATGAAGAACAGGGACGCGAATCCCACCGCACCGAGCAGAAGGCTCAGCACATAAGCGGTCTTCAGGTTCCTGAACTTAGGCAGGATGGTGGCCCAGAGGATGGAGCCGACGGCCTGCACGGCAAACACGACTCCCACCCAGTTGCCGGCGGCCTGATAGTCTGCGGAAGCGGTGTCGGTGACTCCGCCCCAGCAGTTGAATGCCAGGGTGCCGTTGGAGTAGGTCCACATGTAGAGGAAGGCTGCCCAGCAGAAGAACTGCACGAGGCCCACGGTCCAGAAGGTGCGGGGGGCCTTGGTGAGGAGCTTCAGGAGCCCTTCGCTCTTGGCGTTTTCGGTTTTTGACGGGTCGATCCCATGGAATTCGGCATACTCTGCCGGAGGCATCTCCTTGACCTTCATGAAAGTGTAGAGCACGCAGATTATTAGGATGGCGGCTCCCACATAGAAGGAGGTGATGACACTCGGAGGCACTTGACCCTCAGGCGCTTCGTTCGCGATTCCTATCCAGGTGAAGAAGATGGGGAAAAGATATCCGAAAAGGCTGCCTGCATTGCAGAGGAAACTCTGGATGGAGTAGGCCTTGGCCTTCTGCTCCTCGTTTACCATGTCCCCTACCATCATCTTGAAGGGCTGCATGGCCACATTGATGCTGGTGTCGAGGAAAATAAGACTGAACAGACCGAACCACATGGCGGCATTGAGCCCGAGAAGCATGTATGATGTGGAGAGATTCAGGCTGCCGGCGTTGGGCAGGAGAACCATCACCAGCACGGCCACGATGGCGCCCACCAGAAGATAGGGTTTGCGACGGCCCATACGGCACCAGGTGCGGTCGGACCACTTGCCGATGAGGGGCTGGACTATCATGCCCATGAGGGGAGGAAGTATCCAGAAGAAACTTAGTTGGTGCGGATCGGCGCCGAGCGTCGCAAATATGCGGCTGATGTTGGCACTCTGCAGCGCATAGGCAATCTGCACGCCGAAGAATCCGAAACTCAGATTCCACATCTGCCAGAAGTTAAGATTACTCTTGTTGGTCATGTCCAGTGTTAAAATTCATGCGAATTTAGGGCATTTTACTTATAAATAATAAGCGCGTGCGATGAATGGATGCTTTTTTCGGACGAAGCGCTGCTTTTGACGGATGAATTGTAACGTTTTTTTCGTATCTTGCAGCGATATGAAGAAGTTGAGCACAGGATGGATAATCCACATCTTCGCGATGCTGCATCTCGGCACCGCCGTACTCTGCCGTGCTGCCGGCCTTAGCGACACACTCCTGCTTACTCTTCTCACTATGACGCTCACCGTAATCATCTGCCTTCGGGAAAGATTGTCGTTGGAGTTTACCGCGGCAGCGATTGTACTTGTGAATATCCTGGGCTACTTTGCCGGTGTGGGCCTGGCGGCGCTGTTGAATCTTTTCATCGGCGGGTCGCTGCTTCAGTCCGGTCTGGCTACTTTCCTCACCACAGAGTTGATCGGATGGGGCCTGTGGCTGTCCGCCCGTTCTTCCTTAGCCGCCCGTGGTCGAGGTAACAACTTCGCTTTCAGCGACCGGCAGATCATGGTGCTGGTGATAGGCATCGCGGTGGTATACATAGTGCGCGTCATGCTGGACCTGTATTCGTCCGGCGCAGGTTCCCGTTCCGAAATCGTGGGCAACGCGCTGGCGCTGCTGATTTTCGTTGCAGACGTTATCTTCATCAGCCGCTTCGTGAGCCGCCAGGTGGAAGCGGAACGCGAAAAGGGAGATGAGGCCCGGCAGCGCTACAATGTTCTCAAGAAACATGTTGATTCGCTGCAGAATGCCGTGGAGCAATACCGCAAGACAGGCGAGGAAGAAGGGCTGGGGAAACTGCTGGAGAGGCTTCCGGAGATTGCCGTTCCGGCAGCTGCAGTTGACAATGTCGCCTATAAGGAAAGATATCTGGTACGCGTCGGCGACCGCATCGTGCCGGTGCAGACCTCCGACATAGCATGTTTTATTTCCGAAAATAAGGGAACGTATCAAATCCTGATGGACGGCTCCAGATACGTAGTAAATCCCTCGCTCGATGAACTGCTTGACGGCCTTGACCCTTCAAAATTCTTCCGCATCTCGCGCAGCGCCATTATCGCGAAGGCCGCGGTACGCGGGGCGGAGCGCATTCCCGGAGGACGCCTGATGCTGGAAACGGTCTTTGGAGAAACGGCTCCCGGCAGTGCCGGCAGTCTCGAGGTCAGCCGCGCCCGCGTGGACGCTTTCCTGTCCTGGTTGGAAAAATAAATCTAGTATCCTCATCTACCCCCGGCCACTCACTGCCTCCGGTGACCGTCCCCATGCAGTTTTTCCCTGATGACCGTCCCTCCGGTGACCTTCCCCAATATGGGCCTCCAGCGGGGAAGGTAGCCCTGCAAATCCTTGACCTTCCCCGAAAATCAATTAAACTGGGGAAGGTCCGGGAATAATGAATAGAAAAAAGCACCATAGGGGCGCAGGGCACTTCAGGGGCAGTGCCACAAAAAAGACAGGAGCATATCTGACTGACTCCCGTTATGGGAATCAGATATGGCCGCCGCCTTCGGCCTTGAGCTCCTCGTCAACCTTGTTCTTTTCGGCCATTAGAAGGTCGAGGAGCCAGTCTTTCTGCTCATCGACAAGGCCAAGGTCGCGGCAGGCGCTTTCGTAACGGCCAAGGACCGCTTCCTGATAGCGGTGATATACCATCGATTTGCGGATTTCGTCCTCGATGGTTTCATGCTCGATCTCGTAACTGTCCTTGTAGTACTCTTTGTACACCTTTTCGGAAGTGTAACTGATGCAGAAGTAAAACATTCCGGAGGCGAGGAACACTATCCCGAGAATACCTATGATCAAAGGCACCCTCTGGATGAGGCCCAGCATTCCCAGGGTGGAACCCACAAGGAAAACAGCAAGTGCTATCAGTTCGTTGACGTGATTCTTAACTATTGAGGAAATCTTCATAATCGATCATGGGGTTGGTTGTACGGTTCTGGAGAATCTTTATCTTGTTGGCATTCTCGGATTCCTTTGCATCCATCGCTTTCTGGAAGGCCCTGCGGGCGCGGATCACTTCGGCATTGCGGCGGCGCATCTCATCGAGATTCTGCCTCAACTGCCACTGGCTCAGCAAGATGGCGAAGAAGGCAATTGCAAACATCACCAGGAAGCCGAGCATGATGGTTATCTGGTTCTGGTGCTTCAGACGCTCCGCCTCGGCCCGCAGTTTAGCATTGTTCATCTCGGCATCGAGGATGGCCATATCTTCGTTCTGTACCTTTATATAGATGGAGTCCTTCTCCGCCATCAGCGAAGAAAGTTCACCGTAAGCGTCGCCAAATGAACCCAGGTCGGCGTAGATGCCGTGTTTGAGTGCGTGCCGGTCGCGCGCGGTGCCGAGCGAATCCGCCTTGGCAAGCGCCTCCAGGAAGAGACCCTTCGAGCGCAGGTAGGCCACGTCCATCTCGCAGCGGGCGTCATTCTCGGTCTGAACTTCATAGAGAGGATCGCTCACCAGCGAATCGTAGGTCTCCCAGAAACGGTCCCAGTCCTTCTCGGCATTATAGAGGTAGGCCCTGGTCATGCGGGCCTTGATGCGGATGGAAGGGAAGAAATCCTGGTACTGCTCGGCCTTCACGCAGTTCGCCTCGGCCTGCTCAAACTCGCCCATCTTTACATATTCCTGAGCGATAAGTATGTAGAGATTAGGCAGTTCCTGCTCCGCTTTGGCCTCCTTGCAATAAAGGGCGGCCTCCTCGAAATTGCGGATGGCCAGCCAGGAATTCGTACGGTAGCTCTGGATGAGGCCCACTATCCGGTGGGAGTACATGATGCCGAGGGGGATCTTCAGTTTGGCGGCACGGCGCTCCATGTCGCGGGCTTCCAGCATTGCGTCGGAAGCGCGGCCTATGTGGATGAGATACTGGCAGTATTCATGGATGACCGCGAAGTAGAAGGGGCGCGCGTCCACATGCCCTTTCACCAGTTCCTTGATTTCCGCAACCGCCTCATCCATACGCTCATAATCCCCCTGTGCGAATCGCACCGGGAATTCCAGGGAAAGGCCCAGGCACTTGTAGCGGAAACTCTCGCGCATCACTCCCGCCTGATAGATGGAGTCCGCCAGGGCGAGATTCGCCGGGTTGTACATCTGCATACGCCCGTATGCATAGCGCTGAAATACAGCGTCATCCACCTTCAGACGGTTCACTATCTGCGCTCCTGCGGGGAAGAAAGCAGACAAGACAAGGATGCACAACAGGACCCGACGCATACTATAGGGGATGTGCGTTGCTTAGGGTTGTAGGGCCGGAGGGCTTTTTAGGAGGAGCGACCGGCGGCACGGCAGCCGCAGGCACCTTTTTCCTATAGGAATAAATGAGGATGCAGATGCCGGCGACTATGAAGGGGATGCTAAGCCACTGGCCCATATCGAGGACCATATTATTCTCGAATTCCACCTGGGGCTCCTTGATGAACTCGATGAGGAAGCGCATGCCGAAACAGCCGAGAAGGAATACTCCGAAGAAGAAGCCACGGTAGGTGCGGTCCAGTTTCTTCCAGTATCGCCAGATAAGATACAGGCCGAGAATAAGGTATGAACCAGCCTCGTAGAGTTGGGTAGGATGCTTGGGTTCCGTCTCACCATTTCTTTCGAAAATAATACCCCAGGGTAAAGATGTTACATCCCCGTAAATCTCGGAGTTAAAGAGATTGCCCAGTCGGATGAGGCATCCGGCAAAGGCCACGGTAATGCAGAGATGGTCCATTATCCACAGGAAGTCGAAGCCGTTCTTTTTGCCGTAATGCGCAGAAAACCACCACATTCCAAGCAGCAGAGCGATGGCTCCGCCATGGCTGGCAAGGCCTCCCTTCCAAGGCATGAATATCTCCCAGAATCCCTTCCAAGATCCAAAGAAATAGTCCGGCTGATAGAAAAGGCAGTGCCCGAGGCGGGCGCCTACTATGGTGCAGAGCAGCAGCGTATAGAGCAGCGGGTCGAGCAGCTCTTCCTTTACGCCTTCGCGGCGGAAGAACCAGCGGAAAATATACCATCCGATTATGAACCCGGAGATGAACAGCAGGCCATACCAGCGCACCTGCAGCGCTCCGATGTGGAAGAACACCGGATCAACGTTCCAATTGATTGCTAAAAATGTCATTTCTGTTTCGACTCCACTATCTGGATCTGCGTAACCACGCAGGTAAGAAGTTTTTCCATGATGATTGGCTTCATGATGAAGTCATCAGCCCCCACATTGAACCCCTTTACTACATCCTCGTTCGAATTGAGGGCGGAGAGTATCACGATCCGGATGTCTGCCGTGGCGGGGTCGGCACGCAGGCGGCGAATCACCTCGAAACCGTCGATTCCGGGCATCATGAGGTCCAGCAGGATAAGGTCCGGCTTCTCGGCGGCCACGGCGTCGAGGGCCTGCTGTCCGCCGGTGGCGGTGCGCATGCGGAATTTGAAACGTGAAAGCATCTTCTGAACAAGAAGAAGATTCAGGGGGATGTCATCCACTGCAAGGACGCTGAACTTGGAATAATCGTGATTCTGTGCGTAAAGTGGTGTCATATATCTTATTGATTATTATCTATATCAGGCTGGACAGGGAGTACGAATACGAAACGGGCTCCTCCCTTCTTGTAAGAGGTGTCGAGGAAGACGCGGCCGCCCATCTTGCCAGCAATATCCCTGCAGATACTCAGGCCCAGGCCAGTTCCCTGCACGAACTGGTTCAATTTAGTGAAACGGTCGAAAATATGCTCGGCCTGGTCGTCCGGCACACCGGGGCCCGTATCTGTTACGGAGAAGGTGACCTCTCCCGGATTCTCTTTGAGAGAGCATCCGAGAACGATCTCCCCCTGGGACGTGTGCTTGCAGGCATTGGTAAGGAGATTGATCAGTATCTGCTGCGTGCGGCGGGGATCGGTGGTGAAGGTGTAAGGGCCGTCAAAGTCGGGCTCGTAGCGCATGGTAACGCCCGGCTGCAGACGATGCTCCGCACTGCTGATGGCTGCCTGGCACATGAATCCGCACTCCCCTTCCTCGTATGTTATCTTGTAATTGCCGGAATCCATCGCGGAAGTATTCAGGATGTCGTCCAGCAGCATGGTCAGCATCTTTGTATTATTGACGATGTGCCCTGCGAACTCCTCTTTTTCCTCTTCCGGGAAACTCCCGTCCGGCAGACTCAGCAGCTGGCTGAAGCCGACTATGGCGTTCAGCGGTGTGCGCACCTCATGGCTCATGTTCTGCACGAAACGCGTCTTGGCGGCGTTCGCGAGCAGCACCTGCTCGTTCGCGGCCTCAAGTTCTCGGTTGTACCTGCGAAGGCCGCGGATATGGATGAGGAGGAAGATGAGGATACCGCTCAGGATGATGGTTATCAGGATCAGCACCAGACGTGTGACATTCCTTACCTCCTGCTGCTTCGCGTCAAGTTCGGTACTGAGCCTGGTGTTGCCGAGGCGGGCGTCCATCTCCGCGATCTTGGACTGGTTCAGAGTAGCGAGCTGGAGTTCGAACTTGCGGACGAGTAGCCGCTCAAGTTCGAACGCCTGGTCTTTATAGCCATAGTTCTCCGCCACATTGGCGATATATTTCACTTCCCGCACGCGGGAGAATGCCAGGTTGTTGACCTTATGATAGTCGAAATTGCCCTCAATGATGGAATCCAGGGTCTCGAAAAGCTTATAGGCAGTGGGGCTGATGATTTTCAATTGCTTGTCTGCCATGCAGTAGTCCCGATGCCGGCGATAGTCCTCGGCACGCTGCTCGTAGGCCGCAATCTTGGCCAGATGATATTCGCACCGGAGCGTATCCAAATGCACCTGGCTGGCCTTTACAGCCTTGTTGACATTGATCTTGACGGAGTCTGCTCCTATTACGTAGGTGTCCGAAAGGTCGCAGTAAAGACGAGACACACTCTGCTTGCGCACGATGGGATCGTTGCTTTCATCGTAGATTTTAAGTGCCCCGAGGATGTATTTCTTGGCAGTTATATAATCGCTCTGGGCTATGTAAAGCGCCACCATATAACGGTAACTGAGCCACTCCCCATAAGGCTCCTTCCGGCTTGCCGCTTCCTTCTGCATCTCCTGCAGGAACTCCATCGTCCTCACAGGCTTCTTATGATTGTAGAAGTAGTTCTGCACCAACTCGTAGGAGTAATAATAATACTGAGGGAATCCAAACTTATCGGCCACCTCTTTCAGTTCCTCCTGCCTCTTGAGAACGAGTTCATCCTCTTCGGCAGAGGATAAGCGCTGTGTGGGAATCAAGCGAATGACGTGCTTCAGACGCATAACATAGTAGAGGGTCTGAGCTTTAGTGTCGCTATGCGTAATGGATGAATGGAGGAGAGCATTGGCGACCTCATCGAACTCCGGCGTGCCGACAAGGTTTTCAGCCTCGGTGAAATATTTATAGCACTCATCGTTGATCTCGTAGGGATTGTTCTGTGCTTTCAGGGGGAGCAGGCACAGAGAAAAAATCAGTGCTATAAGCGTCGTTTTTTTCATAATTTTCAAATATAGGTAAAAATTTGAAAAAAATACTTATCTTTGCAGTCCTTTCGAGGGTTTAGCTCAGTTGGTTTAGAGCGCTTGCTTGACAGGCAAGAGGTCACTGGTTCAAATCCAGTAATCCTCACAACAAAGGTCCCCCGGCCATTTGGTCGGGGGACCTTTTGTTTCTCTGTATTTAGTTTTCAGTTATAATAAGGTTCTTTATTTCCCATGTGCCGGCACGGCCGTCGTCGAGGCTGACTGTGACCGGATAACCGGTATTCTCGTGCGTGTAACTGGTTGTCACGCGCTCCTCCGATCCAACGGTAATTACCTTATAATATACCGGATACGCGGTTGCTGTTGTCGTGGTAGCAGTATAACTGTCGTTCGTGTAATAGAGCGGGGACATATGGTCCGGGAAGCTCTCGCATTCGAATGCAACACGGAAGTTGGACACCAGATAATCCGATGGAATTTCAGCCTGGGCCTTGATGTAGATCCAGTTGGTTCCCGGAGGATAGTTGATGTTCACGGGATCGCTCCAGGAGGCGCCGCCGTCCTTGCTGAAGCGCATTTTGGCGTCGGACCTCATATTGGCACGGGCATCGGGATGTGCCGGGTCGGAGAAATAGTTACCTGCATGATAGAAGGTAATCGTGGCCCCGGCCGAGCAGGAAAGGTCTATGTCTTTGGAAGATATCTTGGAATAACCGGCAAAACGGCGGTTGTGGTAATCGGTTTCCCAAAAGCCTTCGCTCACGTTCCAGCGATCTGTAGGCTCGTCTATGGCGCCCCAGGCAGACTGTGCCACGCCGAAGGACATCCCTGTGCCCACATTATAATAAGGATACCACAGGTGCCTGTAGCAGCGGCCTGCGCTGAAATATGTGTATTGAAGGAACTTATCCGTCTTGTCGTTTCCGGTATTCCATCTCTCGCCATCAGAAACTCTTTCCTCTACTATCTCATAGTCTCCCATGTTGTTTTCGAGGAAGGTTTCCTCGTGGTGAATGGTGCCGGATTCGGCCTTGTTCGCCGTAACCTGGATCTCGTAATGCACGGCCTGGGTGGCTGCAGCATAGCCGTTTCCTGCAGGTGCCGTTACGGAATAGGTGATGAGCACTTTTCCAGCCGCCACGCCGTGAACGGTGCCGTTGGATGAAACGGTGGCGATGCCCGTATCGGCAGATGAGTATGTGACCACGGGAGTTCCGGTGTATCCGGAAGCAACGGTGTATTCGCCTTCGGTCTGGACATCTGAACCGACTTTGACCACGAAGACAGGCTCTGTCTTCCATTTCACCGCCAGTTCGCTCAACTCGTCGTTGGTTACCGTCACAGTATAGGTGACAGGGTCGGCGGCGCTGTAGTTCTTGTAGGCACCGGCAGATGCCGTTATAGTGGCGGTTCCTAATCCTTCAGCTGTGACCTCGCCGTTTTCGTCCACCGTCGCTACGGAAGGATTGGAGGATGTATAGACAATGGGGGCACCGGCGTTGGATGTTGCCTTGTTGGTAGCTTTCTGGCCCACTTTCAGCTGCATTCCGTATACGCTGAAGTACAGGTTACCCTCTTCCATATTGTTTGCAAAGGTGTCCCTGTTGGTGGAATTGTTGCCATCGTCCACAGGATAGTAGAAGTCATTGTTCGGGGATGCAACCACCCATACGGTGGTGGCGCTTTCCTCTACCATCGTTTTGAAATAGCTGCGGAAAGTCTTGATACCGTTTACATCGGTGGGGATGGAAGTATACTCGTCCCAGTTGATGGTCCTGCGGTAGTAGTAGTTGTTCTTGGTATGGCCGGGGATCAGACTGGGACCGTTCTCCACGGTAAGGGTCTCATTTGCGCCGGATGCAAGCGGCTTGGGATACATTGTGTTCTCTTCCTGCTCCAGATAGAAGTACAGGGGGAAACGCGCCACGGTAAGACCAGCCGGCACGTTGAAATCTACCCATACTTCCGTACCTTTCACGGGGTCTACGTAATCCTGAACGTCCACGGAGAGGGAGAAGGGACGGCGAAACGTGAGGTTCACCGTCCTGGTGAGGCCACTGCCATTCTTGAATACGATGGGCTGTTTCCACACCTCACCGGGTTTGAGGGCTTCGGGATCTGCGCAGGTTATTGTTACCTCGCGCCAACCGCTATAAGCTCCGGTGCCACCCACATTGCTGCTTGCAATGGAGATGTTGGCAGCAGATGCAACGATATTGCTTCCGTTGGTAGCTTCGCGGATCTCGGCGGTGATGCTGTTATTATCATCAGTGGCGAAGTTAGTGCCGGTGCCGCTCTTGACGTACATCGTGAACGAGGTACCGAAGGTAATCAGAATATCTGTCTTGCTCACATACAGGCGGCTGTCGTCGTTTGCTATGTTGGTGAGCTCCTGAGCCATTGTTGAACCCTCGAAGTTGTTGAGGGCGATACTGTTCACCGCATCGTAAACGCTGGTGCTGCCCTTTCCGTTCACACCGGTGATATTGAGGGTGTAGCAGAAATTACGGAGGATATTGTAGTAAACGTTGTCCCCGGTATCCGTATCCTTATACACGAAATCCGCCTTGTAATAGTATGTCCTCCACGTGCCACTCTCATTTAGTTGGGCTTTCAGGATTATGAACGGGTTCTGGTCCGGACGGTAGGAACACTCATAGAGGTAGTCTGCCTCGGCCGGATCTATCCACAGGTTGTTGGCATCCATAGTATCCGTACCGTCGGAAGAGTAATAACTGCTCCAGGAATTATACTGGATCACCGGCGGCATAAAGCCATAATACATATCCGTATTTGTCATCCATGTATACGGAGCATCTTGCTCTGCAGCCAATTCGTAATGGGCAAAACGGTCGAAGTTAATCTGGAGTTCGTTGTTAACAGTCTGATAATCTTCCGTATTTGTATTGAAAGGAGCAATGGTACCATATACGGGAGTATTGAAAACCTTGAATCCCAGCACGCGGAAATTGCTTACGCCATCCGCCACTTTGACCTTGACCTTGGCAAAGTTGCGGATCATCTTGATTCCGGTCATATCCGTGGTCTCCAATATGGAAGTGAAGTGGCGGCGCCCCCAGTATGCCAGTCCGCCGTTGTTAGTGACCAGAGTACGCACGAAAGTGCCTTCGTCCATCAGGTTCATCTCCATATCCTCGAATTCCGGAATTGCTTTGGTAGTGGCGATGAACTGGATATAGCGGTCACCGGAAGAAACGCTGGTGAGCTTGTCTACGTGGAACTTGGTAATGTAGTTCTCGGCCTCGGAACCGCAGTTGAAGCCGGCTTCTTCAGCAGTCGGGTGGGACTGGGTGCCAGGCTTGGCCTTGACTATCTCATAAAGGATGTCACCTGCGCTGAAAACGGCGAGGTACAGGAACTTCACCTTGGGAGTTTCCTCGCCCATCGTTGCCGCTTTGGTAGAGACCCAATCGCCCTGGTCCTGGGCCAAAGGAAGTATAAGGCTGCCGTCAAGGGAGATCTTTCCATCCTCGTTCTTTGCGGAAGGGTCCACCGCACGAAGGTTTTCCTTGACGCAGGAGGGCGCAAGCAGCACCAGAGAGGCTATTATGGTAAGGTATGTGAATATCTTTTTCATAGGCTCTTATCTTATAAGTGTTGCATTGCCGGCAGCATCGTAGTTGTAGAGATGGCCGTTAGGATGATAGACATTGGTAGTGGAGGCATCATCACCCCAATACCAGAGGTCGTAGACGAAACGCACAGACTGTCTGTCTCTGTTTCCGTCTTTCATAGTAATCTTTGTTCCGGAACTGGAAATATTCATAAGCCTTCCGCTACCGGACCAGTAGTCGGAGTTTGCCACATAAAGGTCCGGGATAGTGCCGTCCTGCTGCCTTGCCACTATGAAAGCCATCTCCGCCTCTGTGGGAATTCTCCACCTGCCGGCAGGATATCCGGCTTCCTGATAAACCGCCGCACGGGATACTGCCTGGTCGAATGTGGGCAGGCCGGAGGTAAGCATTGCATTCAGGGAAGATGAAACCAGGAACTTAGGTGCCACTATATTCTGGTCTTCAGCATTCTGTGACGTCGTAAGTATCTTCAGCGGCTCCTGCCAAGCATCCGTCGCACCTTGGTTGGTGCCATTGTAATACAAGTACGGGTGAAGTGACCAGGAGGAATTATAGACTTCCTCGGTAGTCTTGCGCGGATCTCCGATACGATACACTTCGGTGTGCTGGGAGCCTCCGTATGTGTAAGTATAGGTGTTATTGCCCGTATTGAAAGATGAAATGCGGACTTCGGTAGTATAGAAAGTGGACAAACTTCCGGAGGTCGCTCCTTTGTATATGGTTGTGCCATAATCCCTAGAGGGGTTAGGCATAGTTACGGCTTGGTCGCGGTCGCTGTTGCTAGACTTGGGGTCCCTGTAATAATAATTGCCCCCTTGAGAATACCTGGTGCCGAACGGAGAATTTGCCACACGGGCAAAATAACCGTTCACAAAAACGTCACCGGATTCGGCCTTACGATAAAGACTGATGGAAGGATTCTGCTCAACCACAACGTCCTGTGTGCAGCCATCTTCGTTGGTGATTGTTGCATATATCGTGAGGGCACTGTACATATTATCCAACGAATGGGCGAATGTTACATAGCCGGGATTGGATTTGTCTACGGTAATGGTACCGGCATTTGTATTCACATCCTGACTATCCGCTGTAACGGAACTGTTTACATTCTGGGTTGACTCAGGATTAGCGTTTGAGTTCACGTAATACTTGATAGTATTAATCTTGACGGAAGCAATAGGAGAACTGCTGACGTACGTAAAGTAAACCGTAGTCTCATTGTTGATGGTCTGTTCAGGATGGTCAAAAACCAGATACTTATATGTAATAAGTTCTCCAGGGACTATACCCTGTCCGCCGCCGGATGCGCTCTCGTTCATCCAGGGGATTATCTCATAATCACATTCCGGGATAATGACAATGCTTTCCTTATCGGCACCTCCCAGCGAAGCCACCTTTACGAAGGTGCGGTAATACTTGTTGCGTTGGAGGTCCATAGTACCCACGTTGGGGTTCAGCTGGTACTTCCTGTACCGATAACTGCTTTCGCCACGGATTCTCCAGGGAATACGGAACACCACCGAGGCCCCGTAGTCACTGAGGTCGCTCCATGCGCAAGGGTAGGAGTAGAATGGAACGTGACTGTAGGTATATTCCTCATGACCGGTCACAAGGTCAGACGGAGCGAGTGCCGTTATGGCGCGGGACCCGTAAGTTATATAATCCGAATTCTGGACCGAGTAATCTCCATCCACCTTGCCACGCTTCACCGCATTGGTCATACTGATTCCAATACCGGCATCCAGGACAGGTTCCCAGATCTGGTTGGATTCATCCTCAAACTCGCTCGGGATAAGCAGGAAGAACTGGATCTTGGCAGCAGCACGGGAAACCTTGATGCGCCCGCTGGCGGTACGGTTATCTCCGTCGGTAGTGAGGGTGACTGTGGCCATCTCGTCTGCCGACATAACAAAACTACTCTGGATTGTCTGAGCCGTAAAGTCATTCTCCACCACAAGTTCCTTCAAGCTGGCAACATCAGTATGGCCACTGTAACTAAGCGGGGCATTGCATATCACATATAGCTGACAGGTTCCGGAAACAGTGCTTCCGAACATCCTGTTGGCATCTGCGTCGGTGAAAAAGACCTTTACTTTATAGATGGTGCTGTCTCCCTCCGCAACCGCTTCGGCACCACGGCCAAGGGCCATGAATACGGCGTCGGAATTTGTGGCGCCGTTAGGGTAGAAGAAGCAGTCGACGCTTTTTACAAGATTCTCGTTGTAAACGTCCGCACCACGGCTGCTAGCTTTGGTGGCGAGCGTCGGGTTTAGGCCGCTCAGAGTAATCTCTATGCAGTGGTCAGGGATTCCTTCGGTAGGCATGGTTTCCCTTCCGCAGCCCGTCCAGAAAAGGAGCGGGAGCAGCAGCGCCGTTATTACTTTGAATATGCTTTTCATCGTTCCTTTCATTTTAGTTTGCATTCTGCCAGATGGTCCATTCGGTAACGCCTGCCATCTCAACCAGGTTGAGTGCGACAACGGCATCCCCGGTGGCGTCGATGTAGTAGATCCTGAGTTTTGCGTGGCTGGTGACCGACGCTTCAGAGTTCACAGGCTTGATGTAAATGTAGTTCATCACTTCCGGGTCTATGGCATTTCGTATGGATGCCACGCGGTTGCCGTGCTCGTCGAGGATGAAGTTGCCATTCTCGTCACAGAAACCGAATGCAGCGTCTCCTACGAGGGAAGCCTGCCACGAAGCATACTTACCGGCTCCCAACTGGAAGAAGAACTTGCCCATACGGTTGTTTATGTAAACGTTGCCCTGGGCATCTGCATAGTCTATGAATGAAGAATCGTATGTGAGCGGCTGAATAACGTCATTGACGTTGGCATTGTAGTCAAACTCGAACTCCTTGAGATTCCAAGGCTGGGGAACTACGTCCAGCTCAATCTTGTCACCGGCCACCACAAGGTTGATATCATATACTCGCCCGCCCTGTAGCGAGGTCAAAACCTCTCCCGAAAGTGCCGGAGCAGGATCATCGTTATAATTAACCGTTGCACCGGTCAGACTTTCGCTTGTGATAGTCCAGTCGGGGGCAGGTTCGTCCTGCCATGCACCCCAGTCGGGATCGCTCCAACCGCTCCAACCGCTCCAGCCACCCCAATCTGCAGAGAAGGTATATTTATCTTCGGTACTGGCATTAGCATTATAAGCATTGTTCCAAGAATTTGTCCCGTTCCTGTCAGACGTTACCCTGATTTCCTCCGAATTGCGGGTACGTGTACGGGAGCGCGAAATAGTTCTGGTTTGCTTTTGGACAACTTCCCTGGTCTGGTTTGCGGTAAGCGTACCTGCAACATTCAGTTTATGATATTTGATGGTAACCGCGATACGGTCGCCGGACGAAGATTCCCTGGGGATTGCGTACAGGAAATACCCGGACATCAGGTCTGATGTCGTTTCTGAAATGCCTGTATATGTAGAGAAATTGCTTTGTACAGTAGCTGCCGGGACATACCGTAATGACTGAGAAAGGATATTGCTGCTGTTCAGTACATATTCCGGATCAGCGCCGCTGAAACGGGTGACATCAATCCATGTAGGCTCGTATGAGGCTGTGTTATCCAGCACCAAGGTACCCTTCTGGTTAAATCCTTTCATCGTTACCTGTTCTACCAGGTACCGCTGGCCGCTGACCGAATACACTGCACCAGTCGCCGTCTCCGTTCTGGTGCGATAACGCGTCTGGATTATACTTTCGGTTTCAGTTTGTGTCTGCACCGCATGGTAATATCTGACGTAAACCCAATCCATGTAATCAAATCCATCACTCCTGTAGTATGCCGATGAATTTGCAACGGAGAACTCAGGACTCCCGACAGAGGACATAGTCTCGCCGGCCTCAATCACCCCGGCAGACCCGGTACTCGAATTTGAGCTTCCGCCATATGTCTGGTTCCTCACCTCTCCAGGCAGCGTACCTTTCACCCCGAAACGCACTTTGGCAACGGCGTGACGGAAGTGGAAGTCGACTGTTCCCTCGGGACTGTAGTCATCCTTCTCAACATTCTTGTGGGGGTTGCCGGAAGTGTTGGTGCCCCAGAGGATATCACGCTGCTTCTCCAGTTCGCTTACGGAAAGATTCTGCGCAATATAATCATCATACTTGATGGAAGGCACTTTGCCGTCATAGACCACCTTGTCATTCCAGGTGTCCCAGGGGGCATATGCCAAAAGGGTGAGGTTCTCGCCATCGCTGGCGGGCCAGAACTCTGCTGTGCCTGAGTTTTCCCAGACGGATGTTGAATACTGGAATTTACGGTTCTTGAGCACCATACCGAATTTTGAGTAGGCTGATGAGTCCTTCGCGGAAGAGTATTCCTCTGTGCCAGTGTAGAAGGCATATACGCCAAAGCCGCGGCTCTGAAGCTCGGTATTGTCAATGTCAGTGATGTCGCTCGCCGCCTTGGTCATGGGAGTCCAGCCCTCCGGGAGTGCCGCAGTAGCCTTGACTTCTACATTGCTCTTGTGATAGATTTCAGGCTTCAAGCGCGGGTGCTGCTCCTTCACGCAGGAAAGAGCGATTACCGCGAATGAAAGCAATGCCAATATTCTGAGAGTCTTCATAAGCGCTACTTGTCCATAATTACGTCTTCGCCTGCATCGAGCCAGTCAACCACATCTGCGGTAACCTTGATCTGCTTGAGGTCCAAAGTAATATTGTAAGTGTATATCTTACCTGCCTGCCACTCGTACACGGATGTGGTAGTAAGGGGGGCCGACAGCGTGTTGCCTAAGTAGGAATAATATTCTCCTGTATTGTTATTCCTGCGGGTTACGTCGAAGTTCACCTCGATAGTCGCCCCAGTAAAGAAGGTGTGGGGAATCATTAGGAGGAACTTGTTCACATCCCAAGTACTCGTGGAAGAGTCATAACAAACGTCTGCGATTACGCCGGAAGTATAGTTCGGGCGTCTGGGCACCAGCGTGCCGGTAGGCCATGTGGGTGTAACGGGGGTGCGTCCGGTAGCATCAGTGTTGCTGAAATCAGGCACGGGAATGCACTGGCCGAACACCGCCACGTTCCTGAAGACAATGTAGTTGATCTTCAGATCCACTTTGTCGTTGCCGCCGGTATCAAAATTGACACTCTTCACTCGCACCTGGCTGAGGGCGTGATGGAAGAAGAATTTCACCTTGCCGTTGGTGTTTCCGGTGAGGCCTTTGGAATTATCTCCGCTCCACAATGCCTTGCTCTGCTCGAGGCAGAGGTCGGAAACGCAGAAATCTATCTGGTCTTCCGATTTCTCCGGCACCACATAATAGAAGCCCACCATGCCCTGACGCTCGGACCTGCTGTCCAGGAAGGGCTCCACGATGGTTTCTTCGCTGGCGGATCCGCTCGTGTTGAGTTTATTCCAGGGGTAGTAGGCGATGAACGATATCCTGTCCAGGGTGTTGCGGGGCCAGAAGCGGGAGTTAGCGTAGTCGTAGGTGTAGGTCCCGCTGGTCTCGGTGATGCTGACGGGTTCGTTGTAGAAGAGGTTGGGAGCGTTATACGCGCCGGCGCCTGTCTGCCAGGTCCCTGCGACGCTGCCCGATGCCTGGGGATGGAAGTATCCGAACACGCCCATGGAGGTGCCGCTGTTAAGATGCCTCTCGGTTCCCGTAGCATTCACATCGCCCACAAAATGGTCCGGATCGGCCTTGGTGTCGATATTGCGGTTGGAGTACCAGGAGAAATCGATGGGGACATCCTCCTTGAGCACATCCTTGACATAGGTTTCAACCTTCGCGCAGCCGAAGACTGAGAGCATCGCCAATAATAATATAAATGTTGTTCTCTTCTTCATCATTCGGGTACTGAAATGTTGTTATTGCCCACGGTCCAGTCGTCACCCGCCTCAACGATCTCTTCGAATTCGATGCGGTCGAGGCCGGCGGATATCTTGTAGATGTAGTGCTTGCCGGGCTGCCATGCGGTCACGCCGTACTGCTCTGCCACGGGTCCGGTTTTCTTGAACAACTTCACCGAGAAGCTGTCGCCTTTGTAAACTATGGGATCCGGATGGGTAGGATCGGACGATTCGAAGGTGATGTCGTAGTTGAGCGAGAACGTGGCGTCCGCATCAAGGTCCTGAGGGATTGCAAGAAGCGTGAGGATAGTGCTACCCACAACCGTCACATTCTCCTTATGGAGATCGTAACTGCCCGTTACATCGCTCCATACAAGGGGATCCGTGGAGCAGTCCTCGACGGTGCCTGTTTTCTTTATCTTGGTCAGGGTCAGGCTGTTGAGTTTGGCGCCGGTTCCCTCCGCGAGCTGGAACTCCACCAGCGACAGGGCGTGCCTGAATTTCAGGGTCACCTGGCCATCTGTAACTGCGCCGTAATTGTGGGTCTCGGCATTCTCGGTGTGCTCCTGGGTCTTGTAAAGATCGAAGAGAGGCGCGGAGAACATCAGGTCAATCATCTCGTCGGGATTCTCCTTCTGGGTGAATGTCGCCTTGGGGATTCCGGGGGTATCGTTGTCGTAGGCTGTGGTGGTGCCTGGTTTGTAGAGGTTGAGGCCAGCCGCTTCGCGGGGATAGTATCCCCAGAAGGAGAGGCGGTCGATATCAGTGCTGTTAGCCCCCGTGCCATATTCGTTGGGCCAGTATTTGATGGGGCTGTATGTCCACGAACCGTCGCTCTGCTTAGTAAGGGCGGTGTGGTACATGAAGTCCGCGATGTTGTCGGGGTCTGTAGCGAAAGTGGAATTGTCGTGGTAGAAGCCATACACGCCTACGACCGCGCCCTCGGCGAAGTCGGCGCCGGGAGCCACATAACTGGCATCCGCCTTGGTGCCGGTGCGCTGGAGCCCGTAGGTGGTGAAGGTCACGGGGATACGCCAGTCCTCGGGGAGAGGCCCGTCGCTCACCTTCGCGCAGCCTGCCGACAGCAGCATCAGCGCCGCCGCAGCAAGTATTCCGTATGTCTTCCTTTCGAACATTGTCGTTTGTTTTTGGGACCTGTGCAGGCGGTCAGGCCCGCACAGGCAAAGCATTATGTTTTCTTATATACTAGAGATTGTTGGGAAGCCAGATCTCCTCAGTGCCAGACATTTCACCGGGATCAACAACACCATTACCATTGGCGTCAGTCCAAGTGGGGGTCTCGCTGGTCCAATCCTCGACAGTGGCTTTGAATTCAACACTGTTCAGACCAAGGATCATAAGGATATTGTACTTCTTATTCTTCTCGATTTCAGGGAATTTAAGGCGTCCGAATACTTTCTGGGAAACCTCGCTGAATCCCTTGGGGAGCTTCTCGTCGTATGTACGAACAACATAGGTTACAGTGATGTCAACAACGGGCTTGGTGCCAGGGATGAGGATGATAGGATTGCTCTCGTCCTTGTAAACGTTAACAGCCTGCTTGGTGACACCTTTTTTGACAGCGTTGAAATCGGTAACTCCGGGAACTTCCTTGAGGAAGTCTGCGATCTCGCTGAGGTTCTCGTCAGCAGCAACTGCAGCAGCGTCTGCGGAGAGTTCCTGGCTGAACTTGATAGCCTGAGGAGTAGGGGAATCAAGGGTGAATTTACCGGTGTAGAGGTCAAGTTTACCGGTCTGAGCGCCAGTAGCGTAAGTTACATCGTTATTGTCGATATCCTTGACGGAAGGATCGGTAGCGGTGTCGGGAGCGCTCTCGACTTTGATGTCGGAGATGGTGATCTTGGTACCCTTTGCTCCACCGAAGTCACCGAGAGTAACATTGCCATATTCAGCGGTAGGATCCGAAATAGGGGATGCCTTTACCATAAGACCGTTGGCAACATAAGCGGGATTGGCAGGATCGGTGATGGCGCCTTCCTGGGAACCGCCGAGCTTGGAGAGAAGGTGCTGGAAGATGAACTTCACATTGTCGGTGGTGCGGGTAAGGTTGAGGTTGACGGTGTAAGTAGCGGGATCGCCGGTCTTGGTCTTGTAACCCCACATAAGGTCAACATTGGGCTTGTTGGCAGCGAAGGTGTAGTTTACGATGTTGTGCTTGGTAGCTCCGTCGATCTCGAAACCGGTAACGCCGTAGTCGTTGACTGCTCCGGTAGCTTCAGGATCTGCATAAGGTGCATAAGCGAAGAAGGATACCTTCTGCGCATCTGCAGCCTGACCGTTGGTAGGGTTAGGCCAGTACTTAACGGGGCTGTAGGTCCAAGTAGCACCTTCGTCAGCAGAGGTGACCTGCTGGTTGTACATAAAATCGTTGGTAGCTTCGGAGAAGTCGTCGGTTGCAGAATAGGTAGCGAACACACCGAAACCGTGCTCGGCAAGAGCTTTCAGGTTGATGTCATCGGTGGGGCCGGCCTTGGTGACGGCGCGTCCGGAATAAGCACCGAAGGAAACAGCGTCCTTCTCAGTGTTTACGACATAGGTTTCGTTCTTTGTGCATCCTGCGAGAACGAGGGCTGCAACTGCAGCGAGAATGATTGATTTTTTCATGATATAATGTATTGTTTATTTTTATTATTCAATTTTATCAATTAAAGGTTAACGGGAAGCCATACATTCTGGTCAGCGGCATCAGTCCAGTCACCAACCTCGGCCTCAAGCTTGACGGAAGTAAGACCAAGAGCAACATAGAGTTTAATCTTCTTGCCCTGCTCGAAATTAACGCCGCTCAATGTCTTCTTGATCTTGTTGTTAACAACAACTTTGCCACCATCAACGTTTGCATCTGTAGTAGTGAAATCATAGTCAATATTGATCTCATAGTCCGCTGCAGCAGTGCTGGGAACGAACATAAACTCAGTCACAGCTTTTGCGGCGTCAGCCTCGGCCTTGTCATTTACATTTGTCACATCATAAGCGGTCGCGGGCTGATAGGTAATGGTCTGGTCAGCAGCGGCGGCTGAAGAAGTCCATACGCCGGTAGCGAGATTCAGAGTACCCTCCTGATTGAACTTACCTTTGATAGAGAAACTGTTGATGGTAACCTTGGTAGCTGCATCAATGTCAGCACCACTGGATGCAGGGATATTAGTTGCATCTACAACTGCGATAGGATATATAGAAAGATTTGAAAGGGCGTGGGTAAAAGTGAATTTCACAACACCGCCAACTGCCTGTTTGGTCAGGTTCTTAAGGTTAGCATTGCTCCACATAAGATCGATCTGCTCTTCTGCCTTGGCAGGAACCTTGAAAGAGACGGTAGGGTCGCCAGTAGCTGTTTTTTCAGAGAATGCGGTAATACCTTCATCTCCAACAGTGGCTACATAAGGAGCATAAGCAAAGAAAGTAAGTTTGTCAGTAGCTGTGCTCACCGCAGCGCCACCAAATTCGTTAGGCCAGTATTTGATAGGGCTATAGGTCCACTTGCTGGATTCATACTTCACCTGCTGGTTGTACATGAAGTTCGGCTTGAAGTTGCTGGGGGAGGCGGCATTATAGTCGTTTGATCCTTCAGAATTGTCGGAGAAGAAGGTGAAAACGCCGAAGCCTTTTGTGGAAGCCTCGAGGGCAGCTTGATCGATAGTGCCAAAATCAGTAGCAGATACTGCTTTGGTTACGTTTTTTGCGGTGTAAACACCGAACAGTACAGGTTCGTTGCTATTGTCGATGACAGTAGCATTGTTTTCAATCTTGGCGCAAGCGCTCAAGACTAAAGCTGCAACGGCAGCAAAGGTGAAAAACTTTTTCATAATGCTTATTTTTGAATTGTTTGTTATCATTTTCATTTTTTCTGGGACCCTTCCGGGCGGTCAGGCCCGGAGGGGCAAAAAATCTTACTGATTGATAGGGAGCCAGATAGGATCTGCAGCACCGTCGGTCCAGTCAGTAACGCTTGCAGCAAGTTTCACTGTGGTCATACCAAGCTGGAGAGCGATGGTGTAAGCCTTTCCCTGCTCGAGTTTGATGCTGGCTTTCTTGGTGATGTTGTTGGTAATGGTAGAATTGCCTTCCTTGAGCCACGCATCTGTGGTAACCACGTCATAAACTATATTGATCTCGTAGTTGGCGGCAGCAGCATCGGGAAGAAGCATGAAGTACTCGCCATCGTTAAGGAGGTTGACAGCAGTAGTGGTAACACCAGCTCCGGTCTTGAGTGCATCAGGGACATTTGCAGCAGAGATTGCGAGAGGAGCGAAAGAGCCACTGGGAGTCCAAGCCTTCGTCTTGAGGTCAAAAGTACCACCGGTCGATACACCGCCGGCCTTGGTCACGCTAAGGCTCTTGATGAATATCTTGGTGTTGGAATCAACATCATTGGAACCGGCGGAAGTCTCATCAAACACACCTTCGACAGTGAAACCGAGACGGGTAAGGGCGTGCTTGAAATCAAAGGTAACCTTTCCGGTCACGCTCTGCTTCTGCAGGTCGATAGTGGCGCTGTCACTGTAAAGGAAGTCAATGCTCTGTGCAGGGTTCGTTGCGACAACATAGGTAATGGTAGGATTCTCTGTAGTGATGGTTGTAGCATTACCTGTTACCTTGGTGATACCAACTGTTGCGCCGGTACTGCCGGTTGTCTTGTTGGCACTGGTTACTGCCGTAAAGGGAGCGTAAGCGAAGAAAGAAACCTTGTCGGTCCAGGTTGCCGAACCGTTGGTGGTATTGCTGTCGTTATTGGGCCAGTACTTGACAGGTGAATAGGTCCAACTTGCGCCGGAATCCGTCGAAGTCACATTCTGGTTCCACATAAAGTTAGCTTCAACATCCGCAGATGCATAAGCAGTGTTTCCAGTATAGTAAGCGAATACACCGAAACCACCGGCGGAGGCAAGGTTTGCAACATTTGCGATAGGAGCGGCCTTGGTAGTGATGTTGGCATTCCTTCCGGAATAGGCGCCGAATACGACGGGAACGTCTTCGGAACCAACCTTTACAGTCTCAACCTTAGCGCATGCGCTGAGGACAAGGGCTGCAACTGCAGCAAGGGTGAAAAACTTTTTCATAATGCTTTTTTGTGTTTTATTTATTATCAATTTTGTTACATTTAATTTTGTTACATCGGTATTTCGACCGTCTCCCCTTCTTCCCAATCGCTCACCGTGGCATCCATGCCACTCTTCTTTCCATCTTCCGGTTCCACGCGGGGCGGGTGGATTGCCGGGTTCGCCACGCTTCCGAAGATCAGGCGGTACATGCCCCTGTATCCAGGATTTGCAGGCAGTAGTTGTATCTTGTCACCAGTGTTGAACACATAGTTCTCAACGGTCTTGTCATCTATAAGCAGGGCACTCACGTTAAGGGTAGAGTCGCGCAGAGCGCTGGGGTGCTCACCATTCGGGAGACCGAAGGTCGTGATGAGTCCGTCGATATGACCTATATAGTTGGCTTCATCGTCCATGTACAGTTTCCATTCATTGATGATCTGTATTGCCTCATCGCCGGCGGTTGTATTCTGCGTAAGTTCGAAGGTGCGTGCCATACCGCTGGTGGATGCGCGCACGCTCTTGAGCATATCTGCATTGTCGGAGTAAATAGTCACGTACATCTGGCTCACGATGTTCTCGGGATATACCGGGATGGTGATGGTGTAGTACTCGACCTTTTCTTCGTAGTAGGTGATCTCGTCGTATATGCTGGCACTGCCTGCTTTTGTGTCCATTCCGGCGGCAGCCTTCATCTTCTTGAGGTTCGTATAATAGTACTGGTAGTCCTCGGTCTGCTTGACAGTGATCTCGAATTCATCCGAAACGCCTGCACAGAGCACCTCAGGATTCTCCACTACCGGCTCTACACCGTCACGGGTGGCCCAGGTGGCGCTGGTGGGACGCAGGGTGGTAGAGGCATCGTGGAAGGACGTCATATGGTCGAATTCCATTCTCCAGTACTCTTCGGGGCTCTGGGTGATCATGTACATCTTGTAGCTGCCCTCGGGGAGCTGGACCTCGCAGGAGTCGACATTAGCGGTGGTGACGGTGGTGTAGTACTCTCCGTTGCGGAAGAAGTACATTGTCACACCGCTGGGCCTCATTCCCTCGGGATAGGCGGATACTTGCCAGATGCACTTGACGATAACGCGCACGGTAGAGCGGTAGATGGCTTCGAGCGGACGGCGTTCGCAACCTACAAGCAGCGTCAGGGCAGCAAGAATCAATATCCACAGTTTCTTTCTCATCGTCCGTTCCTCCCTTCTTCAGATTTGTGGAAAATGTACTTGATGCTGATACCGGCCTTCACGGGACCGAACCAGTCCATCTTGCCGTGATGCCTGTAGAGAAGGTGCTCGTCGGTGGAGTCGCCTTCGTAATAGCGGTAGTGGGTACCCAGCCAGCCGAGACCGCCGAAGAGGTCGAGTCTCCATGCGCGGCTGAGCCTGAACGCGTATCCATATTCGAGAGATACGGTCTGGAACTCGCCCTGGTAGCCAGTATGCCTGGGTTCGATGTCGTAGTAACCTGCACCGAGGTCGATGCCGATGAAATGTCCGCGGAGGACGTCCATGCGGTCGTACTTGTTGTGGCGGGAAAGCCAGCGGCGGGCGCCGATGTCCCACTTGAGGATCTGCCATGCCTGGTCGTTGGCGCCGGTCACCCACCAAGGGAAGGCGTACTCGCCGTAAACGCTCCATTTCTGCCCGATGGGAAGTTCCAGGGCGAAGTTGGGAGTCCAGGAAAGAGGACGGATGAGTCCGCCAAAGTCATATACAAGGTTGGTAGATGCTGCGAAGATGGGACGGGTGTTGTCCACATAGGGAGCGGGCTCCTGTACGGGAGCGACTTCCTGCATTGGTTCGGTTGCAGTTGTAACTGTATCAGCAGGAGCAGTTTGAGTTGTGTCAGCAGGAGCTGCCACGGGTGTAACTGCAGGCACTGTTATAGTGGAATCGCTCAGGTGCAGGGTGGAATCCTTGACTGGGAGAACCTCGTCCTCGATGCTGATTTCACCCTGACCGGCGATTGCAGGAATGTCAGTATTGTCTGCCGGCGCTTCATTCATGCTTACATTGATACGAGCATAACGGAGTGACGGGAAAACATCTTCGAAGAGGTGCTTCCACTCGGGAAGTGCACGCAACTTCGCCTCCTTGGCATCGGCCTCAGCGTCGGAAACGATGATGGAGAGTAATTTGCTGCGGGATGCCTCAGAGAGAGAAGGATCGCTTTCTACAGCGGACTTGAGATCGTCCCAGGCTTCACCGGCAGAGCGTACTGAAATTTTTCCTGCAAGTTCAGGATATGCGGATACTATATAATCGCGAAGGGCCTGGCCACGCAGAACGGAGTAGCGGTTGTTGATGGCCACAGGACCTTCAGGAGATGCGGAAGATACTATATTTATAGCAGCGACATCCTCAGCGCTCTTGCCTTCGAGCATCGAAGCGACAGCAGCAAGGACGGCACGGTTGCTATAGGAATTCTGATCGATTTCAGCGGAACGAAGTGCAAAAATAACGTCCGCGCGAGGGCTGTTGCTTACAGCGACAGAAGATGCGGCGGTGCCGGTTGAACCGAAGGCAGATCCGGTAGCGGAAGGCGCTGCATTATCACTGCCGGATACGACATTTTCACCGGCATTGATGCCTGCTGCAGCGAGACGAATCTCTGCAAAACGGAGTGTGCGGAAGTAGTTTGAATACATCGCGCGATACTCAGGCAAAGCCTTGAGGGCAGACTCCTTCGCATCGGCGGCCTTATCAGAATCGATAATTACGAGAAACTTGCTGCGGACTTCCTCCGAGAGACGGCTGTCAGACTCGACCTTGGAACGGAGATCTACCCAGGACTCGGCATTGGGAGAGATGCTGACCTTTCCATTCAACTGAGGATACTTTGCGTAAACCCAGTTGCGCAGGGATTCGGCACGGCGCTGAGCAAGGCGGTAGTTGTAATCGAAATTACCTTCGGGAGATGAGAAGGTCACAATCTCGAAGCCCTCGGAAGCAGCCCCGGAAACAACAGCGTCAAGCTGTGCGAACACCTCAGGGTTGGAGAGGTAGTCGGTATATACGGTTGCATTGTCGAACTTATAATATACTCGCATCGTGGACTCCTGCGCGCGTATAAAAAAAGAAGCGATGAACATCAGGACGGCTGAGAAGACAACTCTGAGAGCCGTCCTTGAAGCGTTGTTGATGATGTTCATCATTTCGATCATACCTGTCTTAGATGCGACTAATGCATTCTGCGTTGCTTAAACAATGGAAATTTTTAAAATACACAGTTCAGCCAAAGAGGTATACACTATGCTTTCATCGTTTCCGGGCACAAAGATATATCAAAATAATTTATCTTCCAACAATTTTTCAAAATTTTTTCAAAAATTATTTTGATTTCATAAATAAATACCCCCCCCCCCTAAAAAATACTAATTATACCTTATATATAATATAATAAAGAGGCCATGGTCGGCTTTGTTTAGAGTCAAACAATGGTAACAAAGATGAAAGTCCTCACTAACAGCATCTTAGGAAAAAACTACGCTTTTTGAAAATAAATACAACTTTTTCTCAAAATAATTTTGGATTCATGAAAAATTTATCTATATTTGCATCAGACATAGTGATTTATATATCAGCACAAGAACCATGAATAGAATCAAGTCCATAGCGGTATACGGGGTGACGGCACTCACCCTGCTGTCTTCTTGCTCCAAAATCGACGATATCCCCTCTCCTGAGGCACAAATCAGCAATAAATCGAAGATGGACTTCGACATCATGGTAACGCGTGAAGGGAAAGTGGTCGATAAAGCCCGTTCCGGCATCATGACGAAAGCAGCTTTCGATGATGCCGACAAAATCGCCACAATGAATTCTGGCATTCCATTCGGCCTTATCGGAATAGACTACGAAAACGGCCAACTAGTGCTGGACAATGCTTCTGTAAACAGCGACGGTACCGGATACAGCGGAATGTTCGACAATTATCTCTGGTCCGCGTCCAATAAAATAAGCTTCAGTGCCTACTATCCCCACGTGGAATCTGTCAATTACAGCGACGGTCTCGAGAATTACTCCATTCCTTACTCCGTTAATGAGACCGAGGCCGGCCCTTTGGTTTCAAAAACAGTAGAGAAAGCCATTAACCAATTGAATATGATTCCGTTAGTGTTTCAACACATCACTAACGACATAGGTTACAAAATCTGTGATATTACTCCAGATAAGCAACTCCAGGGACTGATTCATATACGCAAAGTCACGGCCACCAACGTCGCCCAGGCCGGAGTATTCGTCAATGACGTGCTGAACAATACCGGCACCTGGCATCGCCAGGCATTCTATCGCCCTGTCGTGATATTTGAAGGCGACGCAGTTCTCGGCGTAGGTATGGAAAACGAGAAATTCATCGGATATGACGCTCTCGTTGACAGAATGGCTGACAGTCACCGCTATTACTCCATACCTGACGAAATCGAGATTGGGAAACAATGCGTAGAAGTTATTTATGATGTAGAGGCCTTTGAAATAGGCGGATTTACTTACAGTGCTCTAACTAACCAGGTGGCCAAATACATGCTGTACGGCCTTCTGCCGGACAACACCTTCGTATATGGCAAGCAATACACCTTCCACCTGGGTCTGGATCTTAGCAAAATCTATAAGGAGATTTCCTTCTCTGCAAGCGTAAGCGACTGGGAAACAAGCATTTACGAAAATAACGACGACTTCTGATGGCATACACTCTGTTTATATTTATTCCTGTTACCACCTGCATATTCTGGATGGTAATCCACATGCTCATGGCATCCAAGACGGAGACTTTCCCGGAGTTTATCTGTCTATGCCTGATGTGCGGCATATATTTGTTTGCAGATGCATGCCATGCCACTCAACCAAGAGGTAGTGCCTTGGATACGGGTTCGTTGATTGCCTCGCTATTTGCGGGGCCGAGCATTATTCCACTTATAGTAATGTATCTGCAAAAGTTGATGCATAATAAGCGAAAACATCCGTTGTCATATATGTGGATTCTGATTCCTACCGTATTATTTACGGGAGGAATTCTGCTTTATTTCCTTAACTTCGAAGAGAGAGTAAATAACGTATTCAACATCATTGTAGGGCCCATTTTCCATGGTGTCCTAGCAGTGGAAATAATATTTTTCCTCATTTTTATAATCATGACCTTGAGCTTCAGCAAAGTCCTGCCTGGCAGCATCTTTTCATTCATATTCAAGCAAAAGCCGATCAGCCTGACCCGCCTTCAGATTGATGTGATTATCATACCTTTGGGAATAATGGTCCTCCGGATCATCCTTTCAGATAATCTCTACACAATGCAGCCCTGGATAGCAATCGTCTCTGCAGCAATTATATTTACCACTCTTTATATATTCGGACTGAACGCCCTGTTCGGCGTGCAAACTATTGTGTCATGGGAGGATTTCCGTTACATGCTCCGCTACAATTACAATAGCACAAACAAGGCAGAAGTAATCGAGAAAATGATGGAAGACCTTCTGGACGATGCAGAAGAAGAGGCCCTGAAGCACATTCAGGAAAAGATCGGAGAGAACCTGCATATTGAACAGTGGAGGTCTGGAGTAAACTCGGCCGAAAAACAGAAAATACAAGCCAATAAAATATTTGCCGCTGTATCTAATTCGTGGGAAGAAGACAGCCTGATAGGCAGATTCCAGCATCTTATGATGGACGAGCGCCTATTCCTACACCCTCGCCTGACACTGGATGAAGTTGCGGATCGTCTTGACTCAAATAAGACTTATGTGTCCAAGATGGTCAACAACACATACAATCTGGGCTTCCCGGAACTAATTAATACTCTAAGAGTTGACTATGCTGAACAATATATCCTCACCCATCACAATGCGAAACAGGAAGAGATAGCAGCCGAATGCGGATTCCTCAGCGCATCCTCATTCAATACTACATTCAAGAAGGTAACAGGAATGACGCCTAAAGTGTGGATAGCATCAGTACAAAGGAATAATCAGTAGAGTAATAATGATAGATTTCTCGAATTACAACGTCTTGGCAGTAGATGACGTGCCGCTTAACCTGCTTCTCGTAGAAAAAATGCTGGCAAAATTCAAATTCCGCATAAGAAAAGCAGCAAATGGACAGACCGCACTCGAAGAAATAAACAAGGAGAAACCAGATCTGATTCTGCTGGATCTTATGATGCCGGGGATTGATGGTTTTGAAGTTTTGCGCAGGGTTAGAGAGAATCCCGATACAAGCGGAATCCGTATAGTAATCTTATCCGCACTGAACTCTACGGACGATATAGTCCGAGGTTACCAGATGGGAGCGAATGACTTCATTACAAAGCCGATAATAATGGAAAAACTAATCAACTGCGTGGCAACGCAATTACAGCTTTTGTAACATTGGTTTTTGAAACATATAGGCCACGGGGGTTCCTGTGGCCTATTTTTTATTCGACAGTAATTGTCACAGCACGGAGGGCTGGCATAAGCTGGAGCACCAGATTCCTCCAGGTCACATTACCGTCGAGGTCGCGGATAGAAGCCTTCTTAGAAGAATTGGACAGGCCCTCATTACTTAGAATATCCACTACCACATCACGGTTATCTCCACTATAATTTTCGCGGACTTCGCGAAGCAGTCCGCCCCAGTCTTCACCGGAAGAAACCACACTTATCCTGTCCTCGGGAATACCAAGATTCTCAGATATCCACTTCTTGGCACACTTCGCCCTGTTCTCCGCAAGAGCAGCATTGCACACCGGATCCCCTTCAGGCGAAGCATAAGATTCTATTCTCAGCGACTTACCACCCGCCACAAGATTCCTCAATAACTGCAACTGAGCGGAATTCCCAGCATATTCCGGCTGGACATAACGGATTCCCGATGGGAACAGGATTCTCACAGAATTACTGTCAGTCGAAGCAATCTGGGCACCGTCCCCCGCCGGAACCTCAAGCGATACTTTAGGTGCGGCGTATTCTATCGAAACTTTCACGCAGCGGAGCGCCGGGAATGCCGAATGCATCAAATCATCCCAGGCCTCACCGGCCCAAAGGTCCTGTAATTTTTCCTCCCTGCTGTTTTTCTCCCCCTCGGTCACAATCTTAATGGCCTCCTCTTTATAAGGTTTGTTACTTCTGCGAAGCCAGGCGGCAACCCCGCTCCAATCTTCGGCGACCGTCTCCACGCGGACGGCATCAGCATCCAGATCCGGACAGAGTTCCCTTACCTTATTATATATATAGGTAGCGCGTTTTTCCGCCAGGTCCTTGTTGACCCAGTATGGACCGTCCGGAGAAGAGAATCCTTTAATGACGATGGTCTTAATCTGCGAAGCCTTTTCTCCGGTAAGGATATTCTCCAGAGCACTGACATCCGTCTCGCTCTTACCAAAACGGAACCGCAGATTCAGATTCTCCGATGAAGCGTACAGACTCGCGCTCCCAGCTGCAAACAGGAAGCACAGGGCAATTATCTTTTGTAACCACTTCATTCGTCGGGGTAATAGGACTCGAACCTACGACCCTCTGCTCCCAAAGCAGATGCGCTAGCCAACTGCGCCACACCCCGAATACGTCTTACAAAGATAATAATTTCTTACGAATTTACTATCTTTGCATATAGCACTATGATAATACAAGCAAGCAATATCAAAAAATCCTTCGGCGCATTGCAGGTTCTGCGCGGAGTGGATTTTTCCGCCGAACAGGGAGAGGTTGTGGCAATCACCGGAGCCTCAGGCGCTGGCAAAACAACTCTCCTCCAGATACTCGGCACACTCTCCACCCCCGATGCGGGGAGCCTCACAATTGACGGAACCGATGTCCTCTCCCTCGGCAGAGGAGAACTCTCATCTTTCCGTGGCCGCCGCATCGGTTTCGTATTCCAATTCCATCATCTCCTTCCGGAATTCACCGCCCTCGAGAATGTGATGATCCCCGCACTGATCGCTGGCAGGTCTTCGAAAGATGCTTCATCCGCCGCACACGCCCTCCTGCAGGAAGTCGGGCTGGGCGCACGCACCGGTCACAAGCCATCCGAACTTTCCGGAGGCGAACAGCAGCGCGTAGCCATCGCCCGCGCCCTGATCAACCGTCCGGCGGTGCTGTTCGCCGATGAACCTACGGGCAATCTCGATTCCGCAACAAAAGAGGAAATCCACCGCCTGTTCTTCAGCCTTCGCAAACATCTCGGCCAGACCATCGTAATTGTCACCCACGACCCCACACTCGCCGCCCTCTGCGACCGCACCCTCACTATGCGCGACGGAGAATTCATCTAGCCCTCCTCGCGAAAGTCCCCAGTGACGGCTTCGCGTGAGGTCCGCGTGTGAAACACCGGATTAGGTTCCAGGAAAAATGCAAACAGAAATCGGCCTCTGAGGGCCAAAAGTGTAAAAAAGTTGTGTGTTTTTGGCAACTTTTTTACAAAAACCGCACTGGAAGGGCCTTTCTGTTTTCATTAGTTTGCGAGTAGGCAGACAAGTATCAACTGAACTACAGTTTTGCTATATTTACAATTCGAATGGGGGTTTTCAGGTTCAAGCGTTTTGAGGTCCGGAATGATCTGGCCGCGCAGAAGGTCGGCACCGACGCCGTCCTCCTCGGCGCCGCGATGACCCTCCCCATCGCGCCTCCACACACCACAAATGTCCAGCAGGAGCATCGCGACATAAGCGCAGCGCCGGGGGACCTGGGGGCAGAGCCCCCACAAACAACAAATGTCCAGCATTTGCTGGACATCGGCACCGGCACCGGCGTAATCGCCTTAATGGCCGCCCAGCGCCTCGCAGATCTGGCAGCAGCCGGCGTGCCAGAAACGGTTGCCTCGCCAGAAGCCGCCTCCTCTCCAGAAACCGCCGGCACCCGGGCGCACTTCCAGATCCTGGCCATCGACATCGACCCGGCCGCCATCTCCGAGGCCACGGCCAACTTCGCCTCCTCCCCATGGTCCACCTTCCTAAAGGCAGACGAGATTTCATTGAACGATTTGGATAAAAAGCCAAGTCTCGTTGAGCCAGCTGCCCGCTTCTCCGCCATTTTTTCAAACCCTCCCTACTTCGAGGATTCCCTGAAGGCCCCCGATGCTCGCCGCAGCACCGCCCGCCACACCGACACCCTGTCATACCGCGAGATCTGCGCCTTCGCAGCAGAGCATCTCACCCCCGGAGGCACCCTCTCGCTGGTTCTCCCCTCCGCCGAAGAGCAGCCCCTCATCCGCTACGCCGCCTCCTTCGGCCTGAAGGCCTTCCGCATCCTCCGCATCCGAACCACCGCCCGGAAGCCCTTCAGCCGCATCATTGCGGAATTCCGGAATGCGGAAGGGATTCTTCGCGTCGCTCAGAATGACAGTGGCGCTCAGAATGACAGTCACTGCCGTTTCGAAGAACTGATACTGATGGACGGCACAGACAGAAGCCCTGCCTATGCCGCCCTCACAAAAGACTTCTATCTCTAGCGAAGAATCTTCTCCGCCACATTCCATCCCTCAACATGAACCACCGGCTTCGAAGGAGCGTCCTCGCGGGCAATCTCCATCGTAACCATCTGTGACTCACCAGGTAGCAGCGTAAAATAGTTGTCAGAAGTAAAGGTATAGGGCACCGGCAGGCCGTCGTCGCCCAGGAGCAGCACCTCATTGAAGAACGCAATCTTCGAGCCTCCATTCTTCAGGGTAACATCATAATAGAGCACACCGTCGGCAGAACGCTTGACCAAGGACGCCTTGACAGAAGCCTTTGGCATCGAAGCCAGACTCTCGAAGCCCGAAGCGCAAGGGCCCGTCAGCGTCCCTTCGACATACTTCGCAGTCGACCTCCAGTAGAAATTCTTTGATAATACCTTGCCCTTCGCATCCCTTAACTCGAGCGCGATGAAATGCACGGGAGTTATCTTTTCCGGAAACGACAGCCTCATCACGTCGCAGGCAACTCCGTCCGCTACCACATTCACTCCGTGCACCGTCCAAGTCGCGAGCTTCTTGCTGGAAAGATCGTACAGGCGCGCCACGACCGTCAGGTTCGAAAGGCCGTTCAGCCTGTCGTTATACACCGAAACGGTATTCTTCAGATAATCGAATTGCACATGCACCGGCTCCAGCGCATGCATGGTATGATACAGTGATGCCGTCGGAATCAGATACCAGTCCCACATGTGATTCTTTATCATGGGGATAGGGCTCGCGTGGCTCCAGAACAGAGTGCCTGTACAGTAGCGGTCGCCGTACCATAATTTATTGTAATTCCACACGTCCCATATAGCCTTCGAATTCATCGCGCTCAGCAACTGCGTCTTCCATCCGTATTCCTTGATCGAGTGCGACTCGCCGTAATTATCCGCCAGCGCCTTCACAGTGGTAGTCACCTTACCGAAGCCACTGCCGTCCAGATAATCCCACACGCCCTTATCCATAGGCCAGATCTCCTCCGGACGCAGGAACCTCTGCAGCGAGGTGTAGTGGGGCATGCCTGTGAATCCGTACTCCGGATTGAATCCGTTCACACGGCTGCCGCGCGGGGAAGCCTGGTCGAGATAGTGCAGCATGGGGTTCACCTGCACATAGGGGCTGCCATCATGGATGCCGTCGCATTCACTCTGCTGCTGCCAGGGGCGCGTGCCGTCGAGTTTTTCTATCAGTTCGCGCGTGCCGCTCACCTCGGTGCTCTCGTTCGAGGCCACATAGAACACCACGCACGGGTGGTTGCGCACCCTCTTCACGGAAGATTCGACATTCGCGAAGTAGGTCGCCACGTCGTGCGGATGCCGGGTATCCCCCGTCATGAAAAACTCCTCCCACACCATGAATCCGTATTCATCGCAGAGTTGATGGAAGTAGTCGCTCTCCACGATTCCACCGCCCCATAGGCGCAGGAGATTGAATCCGCACTGCGCGCTTAGGCGAAGCACCGCCGCCATGCGCTTGTCGCTATCCTTCAGCATCGCCTCCGGAATCCAGTTGCTGCCGCGCACGAAGATGGGCTTGCCGTTCACAACGAAGAGTTTGCTCTCGTCCGGCGTGCTCCTGCTGGCCACCACCTCCCGGATGCCGAAACGCGTCTGCGTCTCATCACTCAGCACACCGTCGTCGTAGACAGAGATTTTCAAGTTATACAGAGGCTGGTCCCCCTTGCCCAGAGGCCACCAGAGGGCCGGTTCGTCTATATGCAGGCGTTTGAACTCCTTCGCAGCGAAGGTCACCTCCTGTACCTCTTCGCGATAGAGATCGACCTCCTTCTCGAAGACCCTTGCAGCGCTCAGGCCGGGCCCGGTGATCTCCCCCACCACGCGCGCCTTATGCGTCTTCGGGCTGTCCACATAGCGGCTGCCCACCTCCACGCTCACGGTCAGGTCCGCCGCATCGTAGTGAGGATGAGCGAGTTCCGAGCGCACGAAGGGATGGCGCACTGTCATGGCGCCGGTCGAATAAAGAGAGATACTGCGCCAGATGCCGGTGTTGCGGTCGCGGATGGCATCCCAGAAAGTGAAATCCCACCCCACGCTCATCAGCATCGTGGAATTCAGGCCGATATTGCCGTCGCCGCCGTTATTATATTCGCCGGGCGCGCCCCAGGTCTTCTTTCCCGGCCTGCCGGGGAAATCCACCGGATACACCAGCACCGCCAGCGCATTGCGGCCGCCGATGTTCGCGAATTCGGTAATGTCGATGTCGTCGTCCCGGAACATGCCGGTGAGGGTGCTGAACAGATGCCCGTTCACCCAGAACTCCGCCCGGTAGTTAATGCCCTCCGGATGCAGCCAGACCTTCTTTCCCGCATAGGACGCAGGGATATCGAACTCCGTACGGAACCAGTAGGTGTAGTAGCCGCGGCCCACTTCGTTGATATCCGGGATGAGGCCCTTGGTGAGGCGGTTGTTGTCTGAGAAATAAGGATCGGGGAGGATGCCGTTCTCAACGAGATTGGTGAGCACAGTGGCCGGCACCCTCGCATTCATCCAGTTCGCATCGTCGAATCCTGGCTGCGAGATTTTCTCCCCCTGCCCCGCCTGATCGATGCGGCACATCTTCCACTGGCTGCCAGCGGCAGAATCGAAGAAGATATGATCCTTGCCCCGGGCAAGATTTGGAGATATCGCAGCGTTCAGGAGTGCCGGCGCGAAAAGCAGGAGAAATGCAAGACGTTTCATCTGGGCTAGATAGTTTTTAGTGATGTTCTACAAATATAGTAAAAAAGGTGGATTTGTAGGGCTGCCTGACCCCTCCTGCATCGCGGTGTGGCACGCCCTTACGGATTACGGCGTGCCACGCAACTATTTGCCCGCCAGCGCATTACGCAAAATAGCCTGGTTGGATTCAACCAGGCTATTTTATGTATCTTACTGTGCTGCAGGCACTTACGTAGCACGGGGCAAACGACCGACGGTACGGGGCGAATGCCCGGTAGCACGGATGCCGGCGACTACAGGTTGGGATTCATGCTCTTCCACTCCTCTACCGGAGGAACGATGCCGAGGGAAACGATCTCGTCGCGCATCTTGCAGAGGTGCTCGTAACTCTTCTTGAGGTCGGACATCTCTTCTGCTGTTCCCTTGGGAGCGGTGAAGTGGACGCCGTTCTTGTCGATGGTGGTAGGCATGGCCATCATCACATTCTGGAACACGGCGTTGTTCACATAGCATCCTGCAGGCCAGGTGAACTTGTCGCCGCCCATGGCTGCCTCGATCATCTTGACTGCCTGATATGCAGGGCTCTGGAAGGAGCTGCGGCCGCGGAGTTTGATGATGTTGCTGCCGCCCTGTACGGTGCGGAGTTTGATATCTGCCCACTTCTCGGCGCTGAGGCCGCATTCTGCGAGGGGCTTGCCGTCGATCTTGACCTGGGAAGCGAATACCGCCATTGCCTCACCGTGTCCGCCGTAAGTGTGGGCGCCGGTGACTTTGCACTGCTGTACACCGAATTCCTGAGCGAGGGCTTCCTGCAGGCGGGTGCTGTCGAGGGCTGCGAGGCTGGTGAGCTGCTCGGGCTTCAGGCCGGAATGGATGAGGGCGGTGAGAGCGGTGACGTCGGCGGGGTTGAAGATAACCACAACGTGCTTCACATCAGGGCAGTACTTCTTGATATTGTCGCCGAACTCGGCTGCTATCTGGCAATTGCCCTTAAGGAGGTCTTCGCGGGTCATGCCCTCCTTGCGGGGAGCGCCGCCGGAAGAGATGATGTACTTGGCGCCGGTGAAGGCTTCTGCAGGGTCGATGGTGGCTGTGACGTTGGCACCTTCGAAAGCGCAGTGGTCGATCTCTCCGAGAACACCCTTCAGGCCGGGTTCATAGATATCGTAAAGACATACGTTGGGGGTAAGGCCGAGCATCAGCACGGACTGGGCCATGTTGGAGCCGATCATTCCACCTGCACCTACGATGACCAATTTTTCGTTAGTTAGATATTTCATGATAACTTAAAAGTATAGTCTTTTGAAACGGACTACAAAGATACTATTTTCCTTTGATTTCTTGAATATCTAAAAATTGATTATATTTGCATCGTTATAAATATTTATGGCACTATTCCTTACAAAAGACCTCGACGACGACGCGCACTCGCGTCTCGGAGTATGGCATATTACAGAAACTGAGGCAGAACTCAAAGCACTTTCATCCATCCCTTCCGACGAACTGGAAGAAATCTCTTTCATAAAGAGTGAATCCCTGCGCAAGCAGAAACTTGCCGTCCGCGCACTTCTCGATGCGATGTTCGAGGAGAAAGTTTATCTTTCGCATCACGACAACGGCAAACCTTATATCGAAAATAACGCCACCAACATCTCCATCACCCATACCGACAAATACGTTGCAGTCATACTCAACGACCTGGACGACGTAGGCATCGACTGCGAAAGTCTGGACCGCGACTTCTCCGCCGTGGAAAAGAAAGCCCTTTCGGAAGAGGAGATAGAGGACCTCGACGATGATCACCGCAATGAGCAGCTCGCCATCTACTGGTGCGCAAAAGAAGCGGTCTACAAGAAACTGTCCCAGTACAAGGTAGATTTTGCCGAGCAGATCGAGATAGATTCCTTCCGCCCCAAAGGTGAAGGCGAACTCGAGGCAACATTCATCAACAAAGACGGCTTCGAAGAGGACTTCGACCTCGAGTACATGACCTTCGACAGGCACGTGCTCGTGTGGATAGCGTAGCCTGTCTCCGGCCGCCATTTGTGCCGTGCCGCGTAAATGCTTGCAGCACAGCGAGATACATAAAATAGCCTGGTTGAATCCAACCAGGCTATTTTGCGTAATGCGCTGGCTGGTAAACAGTTGCGTGGCACGCCGTAATCCGGGAGGGCTTGGCACGCCCAAAAAGGCCATAAAAATGTTTCCATATCGGAAACTTAAAAAAAGTTTTTACTATGCAGAAATCTTATTGACATTGTCATTTCCTCTTTTCACATTTGCGAAAAAAGGAGGCAAAGATGATAGCGAAACATGTTTACATGAAGGGCCGGAACGGCTGGGGCATTTTCTACAGGATTGAGGATTGCCTGGTGTACTTCACAATCTACAGTGTGCTGGTGAGACAGATGAACTTGTGCGTACTGGCCTTTTCCATTATGTTCAATCACACCCACTCCCTTCTAAAAAGCATTATTGATGGCAGACTCAGCAGATTTCAACACCGCTTGGGTAGTATTTTTGCACACGAATACAATGCAGAATACGAACGGACCGGGCCTGTTTTCAAAAGCCCTTATGGAGAATCTGACAAAAGAGGTGTCAAGAATATCATTTCCGCCATTGCATACAATGCCAATAACCCAGTTGCAGGCAAGATGTGCAAAAAGGCTGCAGACAACATGTGGACTCTCCTCGCATATTATAACAACCCGAATCCTTTTTCAAAGAAACTGGTCAAAAGAGAGTCTCGACATGTTATGAGGGATGCCCTCAAAATCGTGGATTTATATTATTCAAAAGGGAAACATCTGGGATATGCCGTCTTGCGAAGGATCTACGCACGTTTGGATATTGAAGAGAAACGACAGATGACGGACTACATAATCTACAAGTACAACTTCCTGTCATACAAAGATTTGATAGAGATTTTCAGCTCTTTCGACAAGGCTCTGGAGACAATCAATACTATTGCCGGCAACGAATACGAACTGGAAGATGAATACGGCGATCATTCCAATTATCAGAAGATGCTGGCATTGAGCCGGCAGATGGGTTTCGAAGGTCCGAACTACGAAAAACTGTCTCCACAACAAATACGGAAGATCAGCAGCATACTTTATGCTAAAATCAACCCGACAACCGACCAAATGCGCAAATTCCTACATTTGCCCATGGTGCCAGCCACTCGCCCCGTGCATCCCGTGCCACGTAAGTAATTGCAGCACAGTGAGATACATAAAATAGCCTGTTTGAATTCAACCAGGCTATTTAGCGTAAAACCCTGATAGTGAGCGACTTCTGCGGCACACACGCAAAAGCTACTACTTCTGGCTCCCCTTCTCGCGAGAGCCGCCCTGGGGACGCGAAACCACAGGCCGAGGCCCTTTGCTGTCACCGAGGCGATGGATTTGCCTGGTGCGGAAACTGTCTTCGGCAAGATAGAGCTTGGCAGTCTTGACAACGCCGATGACCTTCACGAATTCTCTCTCATAATCGGCTAAAACATTGCGTTGCGAAGCGCGGGCCTTATTGTACTCGGCGAGAGCCTTCTCTATCTCCTTCTCGCCCTTATTCTCCTTTACAGCATCTTTCAAAGCCTTCTTGGAAGCGCCGATCTTCTCGAAACTCTCCTTCTGCTCCTTCTGGGCCTGATTGTAAACAGGCCAGAATGCCTGTGCCTCCTCCGGAGTGAGTTCCAGTTCGTTGGTCAGATAGGCGACATGCTCACTCTGCAGGCGTTCCTTTGCAGCCTTGCGGAAGTCTTCGACACCTTCCTTGAAGGACTTCCCCTGTTCCTTTCCTGACTGCTTCTGCGGCTGGGCGCCGAGGCTCAGCACCATGCACAGCGCTGATATTGCTAACAAAATCTTTTTCATTGACTTACTGATTTGAAATTAAATAATCTTCGATCTGCGCAAGCGTGATATCCGAATTTATCAGATACTCGATTATTTCGTCGTCGGAGGCGACGGGCACAGTGGTCCTGTTCAGCACCAGATTCCCCACCAGCACGGCAACGCCGAAACAAGCCGCAAGCGCAAGGTACGGAGCGAATCTCTGCACCCGCGACGGCCGCTCCTCCTGCGCAGGAATGGCCGAGAGTTTCGTACGCAAACCCTCGAAGTAGCCGTCAGGCACATTGTATTCTATTCTCTTTTTCATACCGATTATTAGATGAAATCCAAAATCAAAAGTTTAATCCGAATCCAACTGCACACTCTCCGCAATTTTCCCGGCCGCTATATGATATGACGCCTTCAAGGCCCCTACGGACGTGCCGGTAACCTCCGAAATCTGCTCGTAGGGCATCTCCTCGAAATAGCGCATGCAGAAAACCGCCTTCTGCTTGTCGGGGAGTTTTGCGATGGCGACTGCAAGGCGGCGCTGGGCTTCGTCTCCGTCGAACCAGGGATCGGATGCGACCAGACGCTCCACCTCCGCACTCAGCGACTCGAAGCGCAGCGCCGCCCTCACCTTCTGCTTGCGGAGAAAACTCAGAGCCTCGTTCGTAGCAATGCGCCAAAGCCAGGTGGATGGGGATGAATCCCCGCGGAAAGACGGCAGAGCCTTCCACGCCTTGATGAAGATTTCCTGCACGATGTCGGCGGCATCGTCATGGGAGTTCACCAGATTGCGGACATGCCAATACAACGGTTCGCTGTACTGGTCGACCAGCGACCGGAACAGCGAACTGTCATTTGTATTCTTCGGATCTGCCATACATGGTTGGACGCCTCTGGCACCCGAAGGTTTATTTTCTGGAAATGGCCTTCTTCGCAGCTTCTGCGATGTGCGCAGCATCAAGACCATAGGCAGCCATCAGCTCGGCGGGAGTACCGCTCTGGCCGAAACGGTCGCCTCCGTTGATGAACTCTATGGGGGCGGGAGCATTGGCGGCGAGCACGGCGGCCACAGCCTCTCCGATACCTCCGGCAACGTTATGCTCCTCTGCAACCACCACGGCGCCGGTCTTGGCGACCGACTCCAGGATCGTAGCGGTATCCAGCGGCTTCACAGTCGCGACGTTCAGCACCTCGGCGCTGATTCCCTCTGCCTCCAGGGCCTCGGCGGCCTGGATTGCCTCCCACACAGTGTGGCCGGCTGCGATAAGGGTGACGTCGGTGCCGGGATTCATGTTATACACTTTGCCGATTTCGAAGGGTTCGTCCGGATCGGTGAAGATGGGGACGGCCGGACGGCCGAAGCGCAGATACACGGGGCCAACATGCTTCGCGGCGGCGATAGTGGCCTGCACGGTCTGGTTGTAGTCGCAAGGCACTATCACGGTCAGATTGGGAAGGGCGCGCATCAGCGCGATATCCTCCATGGTCTGATGCGTGGCGCCATCCTCTCCGAGGGTGATTCCCGCGTGGGAAGATGCGAGCTTGACATTGGTGTTGCCATAGGAAACTTCCTGGCGGATCTGGTCGTACACACGGCCGGTGATGAACTCTGCGAAAGAACCGCAGAAAGGCACCTTTCCGGTGAGCGCGAGACCGGCGGCCACACCTACCATGTTGGCCTCGGCGATGCCGCATTCGATGAATCTGTCGGGGAATTCTGCCGCGAAGGCATCCATCTTGAGGGAGCCCTTGAGGTCGGCTGCGAGGGCGACCACTTCGGGATTCTCGCGGCCCGCGATCACGAGGCCGGCGCCGAACCCGCTGCGGGTGTCCTTCTTTCCGGTAACATTATATTTCTTCATACTAGTAATCTCCTAAGGTTTCTTTGAGTTGTTCGAGAGCCTGTGCGCACTGCTCCTCGCTGGGAGCCTTGCCATGCCAGGTGTGGCTGCCGGCCATGAAGTCGACGCCATGCCCCATTTCGGTCTTGAAGAGAATCATCTTCGGCTTGCCGTCCTGCTTGCGGGCAATCTGGAAGGCGTTCAAGATGGAATCGAAGTCGTGTCCGTCGGCCACGATTACGTCCCAGCCGAATGCGAGCCACTTCTCGTTAAGTTCCTCGATGGCGGTCACCGTCTCGATGGGGCCGTCGATCTGCATGCCGTTCCAGTCGGTCATGGCAACGAGATTGTCCAGTTTGTGATGCACCGCGAACATGGCGGCCTCCCAGATCTGGCCTTCCTCGCTCTCACCGTCGCCGCAAAGCACGAACGCACGGTGGCCTTCCCCGCTGAGTTTCTTGCCGAGGGCGATACCTGCGGCGGCGGAAAGACCCTGTCCGAGGGAGCCCGATGGCTGGAAGATACCCTTGATGTGACCGACGGTCGGATGCCCCTGGAGGTTGCTTCCAAATTTGCGCAGAGTACCCATCTCCTTAGGATCGAAGTAGCCTGCGCGGGCGAGGACCGAGTAATAGACGGGAGCCAGGTGGCCTGCGGAGAGAATGAAGGCATCCTGCCCCTTGGCGTCGCGGGTCCACGTTGCGGGATCCTGTTCCATCTCATTGAAAAACAGGGCAGTAAGAATATCGGTACTGCTCATGGATCCTCCCGGATGGCCGGACTTTGCGGCCGTCACCATCCGCACGATGTCGCGGCGGACCTGGGAGGCGATGTCGGTTAGTTCCTGAATGGTTTTTTTCATAACCTGCGAAAATACTTATTATGCGGGGTTTATAAACTTTGATTTCTGACTATTTCGCTTGCTTAACAGCCTTAATGGCTATCTTCTGCATCAATTTCGCCTCCTTGTCGTTCACCTCGTTCTCGCCGCTGTTGCGGAAGGCATTCCCCTTCACGCTGATGCCCAGCGTGGGCTTGATGAGGGCCTCGAACCAGACGCATGCGGTGGCGTAGCGTCCCTCGCGGTACGACATGTGGAAACCGTCGCGGGTAAGGTCTTTCTCGGTGTTGAGCCAGGTGCCACGCAGCATCTGCACCGCCGGGCCGGAAGGGATCACCACGGGGATGTTGTACTGCCCCCGGGCCTTGTCGACGCAGAGCTGGATGCTGTCGAACATATACTGCTGGTCGTATGCATAGTTCGCGAAATTGCGGTTGGTGTATGTATGGGAATATGCCCAGGTCTGATGCCATACTATGGCCGCCCTGGGGTTGGAGCACTCCTTGCGCACTATCTCTATGAGATTCCCCAGCCATGGATCGTAACTGTCCCAGCGGCCGCTCTTGGGCGAGCCCTGCTGCATGGTGATGATATCCCAGGGTTCATCCCCAAGGCCATCCATGAAGTGGCCTTCCTTATATTTTTTAATGGTCTCCCACTTGTTCTTGGTGGACTTCAGGTACACATACTCGTGGCCGTTAGTTTCATATTCCTTGCAGTGTCTCTCGAGGGTGCATCCGCCGATATACAGGCGCCCGATTATCACATTATGGATGCCCGCCGCCTCCAGAAGGTCCGGCAGATACTGGGTGGCATCGTCCGAGAAGGAATTGCCGATGGCAAGGATGCGGAGCGTATCCGGATTCTCCGGCAGCGGATAATTTTCGTACTTGGGCTGGGCCCATGCAAGCAATGTTGCCAGCATTGCAATTGCCGAAATTAGAGTCTTTTTCATATGTAATCTCTGACAGTATTGATTATATCCAACTTAACAGTATCCCAATCTTTCCCCCTCAAGCAGACGGGCTGCGCGTCCTTGTCGGCAGATGAGAAATCCACCAAAGCGTCAAGCAACTTCCTCTCATCGTGGGTCCACGGCTGCCACTTCGAGTGAGCATTGAGCATCTCTTTCAGGCTGAAGTAATCAAGCAATTCGTGGATGTCCCACCAGTCTTTCTTTCGGCCACCGCCGCCGATCGCTTCAAGTTTCATCGCGCATATTTCTTCCAAACTGGCCATTCTAATTCCTTCCCGAAGCTCTGGATCGGCAAGAAACGGATCAGAATACATCAAATCCAATTTGATTGCATTATCTTTGTTCAAACCTACATAATACATCCTGCCGAATCCTATTCCGGCCGAAAGTTCCGGAGGATCGCAATAAGGAAAATGACTGACCAGATAATCGTGAAAGGCTGCGAAGTCCAGACTACCATATTCGGCGTCGGAAAACAAATCGATATCTTCTGATTTTCGATGGCCAAGGCGAAGACTCAGATTTGTTCCGCCTACCAGACGGAAACTATCGAAAAGCGGCGCCTCCATCAACTTAAGCAAGATATTAAGCAGTTGGGGGCTCACAGTTTCAAAATGAAGCATATCGCTAACTACCTTCATAATACCTTCTCACTGCACTGATTTCACTTTCATTACCACGTTCGCTGACACGTTTTATAATAAACTGCTTGTTGCTCTTCCAATCGAGTTTATCTATATCGGTGTCCCAGAAGACAACAGGACGGATGCTGGGTATTTCGCCATAGGCATGCATTTCATCTTCTTTTATCTTGCCCACTTCATAATAAGTCTGGATGACAGCAAAAAAACCCTCGTCGAAATGGAGAATGGAATCAAGTTTAACGCATAATGCAAGAGGAATCCTTCTTCGTCCGGCTATAATGGCACTGATTGTCTGATAATGCTCCCCTGTTTCCAAGGCAAGCTTGCGCTGACTCATTCCCTGACGTTTCAATTCATTTGAAAGAACCTTTCCGGGAGCAATTCCTTTATATGCCTTGATCATATCCATATTGCAAATATAAACATTTTTGTTTATGTTTGCACTATATGCCTGAAAAAGAAAAAATCCGGGAAATGTTCGATTCGATAGCGCCCGAATACGATGCATTCAACCATCTTACCTCGTTGGGGATAGACAAGCTTTGGCGCCGGCGGGCCTTGCGCTGGATCGAAGGGCCCCAGGTGCTGGACGTAGCCTGCGGCACGGGGGATTTCTCCATCGCAATCGCCCAGCGCAGGCACTGCGGGGTCGTGGGGGTGGACATCTCCGAAGGGATGCTTGCTGAGATGAGGCGGAAGGTGTTAGCAGCCCGGCTGGAAAGGGAGATAACCTGCGAGGTGGGAGACTGCGCCGCGTTGCGTTTCAAGTCCAGCACCTTCGACAATGTCACCGTCGCCTTCGGAGTCCGCAATTTCGAGAACCGCGAAGCCGGCCTTAAGGAGATCCTGCGCGTGCTCCGCCCAGGCGGGCGTTTCGTGATGCTGGAGCTCGGCGTGCCCGGATGTCCTCTTGTACATAAGGCTTATCGTTGGTATTTCACCAAAGTCATGCCTCTGATCGGAGGCAAGCTTTCCGGCAACCAAGCTGCGTACCGCTATCTGCCGGCATCTGTACTGCAATTCCCCGGCCCCAAAGAATGGACCGCCTTCTTGCGCGAGTGCGGTTTTACCGACGTCCGCCACCGCGCCCTGACCTTCGGCATCTGCCGATTGTATGTCGGCACTAAATAGTCCTGCGCGGCACCACCAGCACGGACAACTCATACAGCCCGTACAGGGGCAGGAATACCACCATCAAGGTGAAGGGGTCGCCGGTGGGAGTGATGAGCGCAGCGAGCACCAGAAGCACAACCACTGCGTAGCGGCGCCAACTCTTAAGCAGCTCGCGCGAAACCACCCCGAGCTTGCCCAGCACCCACGCGAGCGACGGCAACTCACCTGCTACAATCTGAAGGCAATCGTAAGCGCATCGGTATCAACGGGCTCTTGCTAAATTGACTTTTTCAAACGGACTCTTGCCATCGTCGACAGGAGAACTTCATGTCCCAGGCTTCATACAGGTTCGCGACCCCGAACGACGTGCCCGTCATCCTCGATCTCATCAAGCAGCTGGCCGAATACGAAAAAGCCGCCGACCAAGTGGTCGCAACCGAGAACTTGCTACATGAGTCGCTGTTCGCGCAGCGCGCTGCTGAGGTCTTGCTCGTCGAGGCTGGTGGGCGCGCGGTCGGTTTCGCCGTGTTCTTCACCAGCTACTCGACTTGGCTTGCCCGCGCGGGAATCTTCCTCGAGGACCTGTTCGTGCTGCCCGACGAGCGCGGCAAGGGATACGGCAAGGGGCTGCTCGTTCGCTTGGCGCAAATCGCAGTCGAGCGCGGGTGCGGACGGCTCGAATGGAACTGCCTTGACTGGAACCAGCCGAGCATCGATTTCTACCTGTCGCTCGGCGCCGAGAAGATGGAATGCTGGACGACTTATCGCCTCGAGAGCGACACGCTTGAGGCGCTTGCAAGTGAAGGTTGATTACGATCTTCCCAGACAGAAAGCTGAGAGCCATGAACATCGAAACGCTGCAAAGCAAGCTT